>CAIWNE010000111.1 GCA_903913915.1 uncultured Opitutia bacterium | reverse complement strand
GGCAAACCAGTCAGCACCACCGAATCCTCCCGACACTCCGAGCCCACCTTCACCAGCCATGCCTCAAGAGCGCAAAAACTTCGGTAAACTACGCGAAGTCATCCCTCCGCCCAACCTGATCGAGAACCAGATCTTCTCGTTCAACGATTTCCTGCAGCTGGACCAGTCCGCGTCCGCCCGCAAGAACGTCGGGCTCGACGCGGTCTTCCGCGAGGCCTTCCCGGTGGAGAGCAACAACGGCAACTTCCGTCTCGAGTACCTCGAGTACGGACTCGTCATGCCGAAGCAGACCGAACTGGAGTGCATCCGCGAAGGCACGACCTACGCGATCTCCGTGATGCTCAAGCTACGCCTCCGCGAGAAGGGCGCCTTCAAGGACGAAGAGATCCTGATGGGCGAGATCCCGATGATCACCGACCGCGGCTCCTTCATCGTCAACGGCGCCGAGCGCGTCGTCGTCTCCCAGCTCCACCGCTCCCCGGGCATCTGCTTCGAGGAGTCGGCCCACACCAGCGGCAAGATGCTCCACGCCTTCCGCATCATCCCTGACCGCGGCACATGGATCGAAGTCCAGTTCGACCAGAACGACCTGCTCTGGGTCTACCTCGACCGCCGTCGTCGCCGCCGCAAGTTCCTCGTCACGACCCTCCTCCGCGCCTTCGGCTACAAGGACGACAAGGACATCCTGGCCCTCTTCTACCAGCATCGCGAACTGACCGCCAAGGCGGCCCTCGAACTCGACCCGGAAGAACTTTCCCAGCTCGTCTACGCCGACCCGATCGTCGACGTCGAGACCGGCAAGGTCGTCGCCAAGCAGTACGACAAGCTCTCCCGCGAGACCCTCAAGGAGATCCACAAGCAGCTCCCGAAGCAGAAGTTCGGCGTCTTCGACACCGCCTTCGACAACGGTTCCATCATCCTCTCGCTCCGCAAGGACATCGGCGCCGTCCGTAACGAGGAGGAAGCCCTCAAGGAGATCTTCCGCAAGCTCCGCCCCGGCGAGCCCGTCAATGTCAAGGGCGCCCGCGCCCACATGCAGCGCCTCTTCCAGGATCCGCTGCGTTACGACCTCGGTCGCGTCGGTCGCTACAAGCTGAACCAGAAGCTCGGCCTGGACGTCTCCCTCGACACCCGCACGATCACCCCTGAGGACATCGTCGAAGCCACCAAGCTGCTCTGCAAGCTGAGCGCCGGCGACGGCGCGATCGACGACATCGACCACCTTGGTTCCCGCCGCGTCCGCAACGTCGGCGAACTCCTCGCCAACCAGTGCCGCGCCGGCCTCAAGAACGTCGTCAAGACGGTCAAGGCCCGCATCAACGAGTACGACCAGAGCGTCGACTCGATCACCCCTCAGAAGCTCGTCAATCCGAAGCCCTTCGGCAATTCGATCCGCGAGTTCTTCGCCCGCAGCCAGCTGTCCCAGCTGATGGACCAGATCAACCCGCTGGCCGAGCTCACGCACAAGCGTCGTCTCTCCGCCCTCGGGCCCGGAGGCCTCAACCGCGACCGCGCCGGCTTCGAGGTCCGCGACGTCCATCCGTCCCATTACGGGCGCATCTGCCCGATCGAGACCCCCGAAGGTCCGAACATCGGCCTCATCAACTCCCTCTCCACCTACTCGCGCATCAACGAGTTCGGCTTCATCGAAGCCCCGTACCGCAAGGTCGTGCGCGGCAAGGTCTCCAGCCAGGTCGAATTCATGACCGCGGACCAGGAAGAGAAGTTCAAGGTCGCCCAGGCTAATTCCGAGCTCGACGAAGCCTCCCGCCTCAAGGGCAAGGTCACCGTCCGCTATCGCGACGACATCCTCGAAGTGGATCCGGAAGACGTCGATTACATGGACGTTTCGCCGCAGCAGGTCGTCTCCGTGGCCGCCGCCCTCATCCCGTTCCTGGAACATGACGACGCTAACCGCGCGCTCATGGGTTCCAACATGCAGCGTCAGGGCGTTCCGCTCGTCGTGACCGAGGCTCCGTTCGTGGGCACCGGCCTCGAACGTCGCGTCGCCATCGACTCGAAGACCGTCGTCGTCGCCGAAGGCGCCGGCGTCGTCGCCGCCGCCGATTCCCGTCGCATCATCATCACCAAGGACGGCGAGATCGCGCCCGCCCAGCTCGAGAACAAGAAGTTCAAGAGCGAGCCGGCCAAGGGCGTCTCCGTCTACGACCTCCGCAAGTTCCTCAAGACCAATTCCTCCACGTGCTTCAACCAGCGTCCGCTGGTCCGCCGCGGCGACAAGGTCAAGCAGGGCGACATCATCGCCGACGGCGCCGCCACCGACAAGGGTGAGCTCGCCCTCGGACGCAACGTCCTCGTCGGCTTCATGCCGTGGAACGGCTACAACTTCGAAGACGCGATCCTGCTCTCCGAACGCATGCTCAAGGACGACGTCTTCACGTCCGTCCATATCGAGGAATTCGAAGTCACCGCCCGTGACACGAAGCTCGGGCCCGAGCAGATCACCCGCGACATCCCGAACCTCGGCGAGGAAGCCCTCCGCAACCTCAACCGTGACGGCGTCATCCGCATCGGCGCCGAGGTGAAGCCCGACGACATCCTCGTCGGCAAGATCACCCCGAAGTCCGAAGGCGACCTCGCCCCCGAAGAGAAGCTGCTCCGCGCCATCTTCGGCGAGAAGGCCCGCGACGTGAAGGACACCTCCCTCCGCGTGCCCTCCGGCATTTCCGGCATCATCATGGACGTGAAGGTCTCCTCCCGTACCGACAAGGACGACGGCCGCCTTTCGCCCAACGACCAGCGACGCGCCCTCAAGAAGGTCAACGAAGAGTACCGCACGGCCGACTCCCGCCTCCGCGAGGAGATGACCGAATCCCTCTCGAACATCCTCCTCGGCGAGAAGATCCCTCTCGACGTCAAGAATTCCGAGACCGGCGAAGCCATCATCCCGGCCAACCGCAAGATCACCAAGACCCTCCTCCGCCGCCTGGCTTCCGTCTCCCGTTCCATCGAGATGAACGATTCGCCGGTGAAGCAGAAGATCCGACAGATCGTCGATGGCTACCACCGTCGCTTCGACGAGCTTGAGCAGGAGCGCGCCCGCAAGGTCGAAGCCATCGAGCAGGGCATCGACGAAGGCGGCGCCATCAAGAACGTCAAGGTGTACATCGCCACCAAGCGCAAGATCCAGGTCGGCGACAAGATGGCCGGTCGTCACGGCAACAAGGGCGTCGTCGCCCGCATCGTGCCGGTCGAAGACATGCCTTACCTCGCCGACGGCACCCCCGTCGACATCTGCCTCAATCCTCTCGGCGTTCCTTCCCGAATGAACGTCGGACAGGTCCTCGAGACGCACCTCGGCTGGGCTTGTTCCAAGCTCGGCCTGAAGATGGCCACCCCCATCTTCGACGGCATCCCCGAGAAGCAGATCCGCGAATACCTCTCGCAGGCCGAACTCCCTGAGACCGGCAAGGCGATGCTCATCAACGGACATACCGGCGAAGCGTTCGACCAGGACGTCGTCGTCGGCTACATCTACATGATGAAGCTGAACCACCTCGTCGCGGACAAGATCCACGCCCGCGCCACCGGTCCTTACAGCCTCATCACGCAGCAGCCGCTGGGCGGCAAGGCCCAGTACGGCGGCCAGCGTTTCGGCGAAATGGAAGTCTGGGCCCTCGAAGCGTACGGCGCCGCCTACACGCTGCAGGAACTCCTCACCGTCAAGTCCGACGACGTCGCCG
>CAIWNE010000110.1 GCA_903913915.1 uncultured Opitutia bacterium | reverse complement strand
CGTATTGTCGCACAAAAAATGAACTCTCAAAGAACCGAAAGTGGCCTCCTGTTTAGGGGAGGGAGGGCGGACGGTGAAGGCGTTTAGGTTTAGGTCAACGTCTTTTTTCAAGTTTCTGCATTTTGATGCGCAGAGCGGGCTTGATCACCGAAACATCCAAGGAACAGCCTTCAGCAAGTGAAGGGAAGTTGGAGATTGGGGAATCCGGCCGCCTGACTCAAGACGATTTTTGTATTTTTTCACACGAGGCACACATCCGTGACGCCTATGATTATCAACAACTTGTGGTGAGTTTGTCCTATTTTTACATTTTTTTAACTATCAAATGTGGCGTTCGGATACCCTTTTTGACCTGCCTGGCGACCTAAAGCACCTCCCCGCAACCCCGGCTGGAAGCCTGGGTCCCTGCCCCCTTCCGCGCAGTTTGATCGGGCAAACCAAGAACTTCGCCCACCCTGGGCGTTGCGTATGTTCTCTTCGGATACGCTGCCGATAATCTCGTCATACCATCCTGCTTGGCTTCAATGATCGCATGCTTCTCCCCACGCTGCTCTTCGCCTTCATCGCCGGAGCCCCTCCCGTCGCCGGCTATGACGTCGATACTCCGGCCGACGATCGGCAGATTTTCCTGAAGCTCGAAGCGGCGACCGCTGCGCTGGCGGAGAAAGGCACTGGCACCCTTGGCCGCGAAGCCAGGCTCGAGCAGTGTAAACGGACGCATTCCGAAGGCGTCCTGCTCTCGGCCAAACCTGTCATCACCGGAACGCCTCTCTTAGGCGCCGAGATCTATCGACGTGGAGCCCAGGCCTCCGTGCTCATCGGCTCGGCCTACAAATGCGACAAGTGCACGAAATGGCATAACACCTTGGCCTGCGGGTTCGCGATCACCGCCGACGGCGTCATCGCCACCAATCATCATGTGGCCTCCGGCGCTTCCGGCGAAGCGATGGGGGTGCTCACCTCCGATGGTCGCTTCTTCCCGGTCGTCGAAGTCCTCGCGACAGACAAGGCCCACGACGTCGCCCTGCTTCGGGTAGATGCCAAGGACCTAGCCTTCCTGCCCCTGCGTGATGATGCCCCCGCCGGCACGCCGATCCGCTGCTACAGCCACCCGGCCAACACCTTCGGCTGCATCTCCGAAGGCATCATCTCGCGATACTTCAAGATGAACGAACCGGAGCGCAACGGAGCGGTATTCATGCAGGTCACCGCGGATTACGCCCGCGGCTCCAGCGGCGGCCCCATCCTCGACCCCTTCGGAAACGTTGTCGGGATGGTCGCCTCGACTTCTCCTGTGTTCACGACCCCGACGACGCCCGCCCCGGCCGCGAAAGACGCCAAACAAGCCGCTCCGGCCACGCCAAGCCAGCAGATGGTAAGGCATAACTGCGCGACGGCCCGGGCCCTCCTCGACTTAGTCCGAGCACGATAATCGCTGCTCAGGCGTGGCCAGGCGTCCGCGGATACGCGATGACATCGCGAATATTGCCTTCGCCGGTGACGAACATCAGCAGGCGCTCGAAACCGAGGCCGAAGCCAGCATGTGGCACCGAGCCGTAGCGACGCGTATCGACATACCAGCCATAGCCGGCCGGGTCGAGCCCATGGGATTGCATCGCCGCGACCAAGCGGTCCAGGCGCTCTTCACGCTGGCTGCCGCCGACGATCTCGCCGACGCCGGGCACGAGCACATCCATCGCCGCGACGGTCTTTCCGTCGTCGTTCTGACGCATATAGAAGGGCTTGGCGGACTTCGGATAGTCGCGCACGGTCACGGGACACTTGAAGTGCGCCTCGGTCAGATAGCGTTCATGCTCCGACTGGAGGTTCTCGCCCCAGACGACCGGATACTCGAACTCACGCCCCGACTTAAGCAGAAGCTCCACCGCCTCGGTATAGGTGACGCGAGCAAACGGGCGCTCAGCCACGAACCGTAGCCGCTCCAACAGCCCCTTGTCGACGAAGGCGTTGAAGAATTCGAGCTCGTCAGGGCACTGTTCCAAGGCCGTCTTCACGAGGTGTTTCACGAGTTCCTCGGCGCAACGCATGTCGCCTTCGAGGTCGCAGAAAGCCATCTCGGGCTCGATCATCCAGAACTCGCTGGCATGGCGGCTGGTATGGGAGTTCTCGGCGCGGAACGTCGGCCCGAACGTATAGACGTCGCCCAAGGCGCAGGCGAGGGTCTCGCCCTCGAGCTGTCCGGAGACCGTCAGATAGGACTGTTTCGCGAAGAAATCCGCGGTCCAGTCGACCTTGCCCTCCGGCGTCTTCGGCGGGGCGACAGGGTCGAGGGTGGTCACGCGGAAGAGCTCGCCGGCACCTTCGCAGTCGCTGGCGGTGACGATGGGCGTGTGGACGTAGGCGAAGCCGCGCTCCTGGAAGAAGGCATGTACCGCCATCGCCATGCGGCTGCGCACACGCATCATCGAGCCGAGGCGATTCGTGCGGGCACGCAGGTGCGGGATCGAACGCAGGAATTCCACGGTGTGCCCTTTCTTCTGGAGCGGGAAAGACTCATCCGCCCGGCCGAGCAGACGAAAAGACGTAGCCTTCAGCTCCCATTTCTGGCCCTTGGCCGGCGAAGGCACCAGTTCGCCGTCGACGCTGACCGATGATCCTGTGAGCGCGTCCCTGAGATGTTCGGCGCCGGGGGTCGCGGCGTCCACGACGACCTGGAGGTTCTTGAAACAGGAGCCATCGTTGATCTCGACGAAGGAGAAGTCCTTGGCATCCCGGCGGGTCCGGACCCAACCTGAGACCGTGACGCCCTTGAGCGGCTCTTCGGCGGCGAGCGCCTGCTTGACCTTGATTCGCATGAGGCAATCTGCACCACCCGGCCCTCCGAAACAAGCGAGAGATGCCCAGACGGCGCGGCTCCGTCCGTTTTTTCGGGTCGGGCTGGACAAGCCCGCCCCCTTTAACACGCTCGCAACCCTTCACTCATGAACGCACTCGAACAGCTTCGCCAACACACCAAGGTCGTCGCCGACACCGGCGACTTCGCCGCCATGAAGGCCTTCAAGCCTCTGGACGCCACGACCAACCCGAGCCTCATCCTCAAGGCCGTCCAGATGCCCGAATACCAGGCGCTCCTCCAGAAGGCCGCCCAGGACAACAAGAGCAAGGG
>CAIWNE010000109.1 GCA_903913915.1 uncultured Opitutia bacterium | reverse complement strand
CTTCCTTCAGAAATCCTCCCTTGCCGCCGCTGCACTCGCGACCACCCCCCTTTCCTCTGCACACACTTCCACCAAACATATGAGCTACACCCTCGCCCCCCTTCCCTATCCTCACGCCGCCCTCGAGCCGCACATCGATCAAGCGACGATGGAAATCCACCACGGCAAGCACCACAATGCTTACGTGACGAACGTGAACGCCGCCCTCGCCAAGGAAGCTGGCTTCAGCGCCCCGGCCGAAGTCGAAGCCCTCATCGCCGACCTTTCCAAGGTTCCTGAGTCGATCCGCACCGCCGTCCGCAACAATGCTGGTGGCCACGCTAACCACACCTTCTTCTGGAACATCATTTCCCCGAACGGTGGCGGCGAACCCGTCGGTGCCCTCGGTGCCGCCATCCAGAGCACCTTCGGCGGTCTCGAAGGCGAAAAGGGTCTCAAGGCTGCCTTCAAGGCCGCAGCGACCACTCGCTTTGGTTCCGGCTGGGCCTGGCTCATCGTCAAGGCCGACAAGTCGCTCGCCGTGATTTCAACCCCTAACCAGGACAGCCCTCTCATGAAAGGCGTCGTGGACACCAACGGCACCCCGGTGCTCGCCTTGGACGTTTGGGAACACGCGTATTACCTGAAGTATCAGAACCGCCGCCCTGACTACGTGGATGCTTTCTGGAAAATTGTTGATTGGAAGAAGGCCGACGCAATCTACACCAAGGCGACCGCCTAAGTTTAGAGCTCTAATCCTCCCTAAAAGAAGCGGCCACTCGGCCGCTTCTTTGTTTGGCACATCTCCGTTGGTGTGCTGTCTTATCCTTACCCCGATGCGATACCTCCCGCTCCTCCTCCTGGCTTTGGCGACTTCCGCCACCGGCGCCGAAACTGTCCTGCCCCTCTGGCCCGAAGGCGTCCCAGGCAAGCGCGTCGCGCCGTCCAAGTCGGTCCTCGATCGCATCGGTGCAAAGGGCAGCTACGCCGGCCACGAGACATTCATCAATGAGCCTTCGATCACAGTCTTCCCGGCCGCCAATCCGAACGGCGCGACGGTCATCGTCTGCCCGGGTGGCGGCTACTGGTTCCTTTCGACGAAGAACGAAGGCACCGGCGTCTGCGAATGGCTCAACAGCATCGGCGTCACGGGCATCCTGCTCCGCTACCGCACGCCGACGGCGGATGAGACCTTGCCGCACGACTATCCCGTCCAGGACCTGCAGCGCTCGCTCGGCCTCGTCCGCGCCCACGCCAAGGAATGGAACATCGACCCGAAGCGCGTCGGCGTGATCGGCTTCTCCGCCGGCGCGAACCTCGTCGGCCACGCGTCCTGGGACCGCACGCCGCGCACCTACGAACAGAAGGCCGGCGTCGACGACCCGAGTGGCCCGGACTTCACGATCTTCGTCTACGGCGGCGGCTTCCTCGAGAAGGAGGACAAGACCAAGTTCCGCGAAGGCTTCAGCGTGCCGGCCGACGCCCCGCCCTGCTTCTTCGTGGTCGCGCACAACGACAACGCGAACCCGATCGAAGCCGCCCGCCTCTACCTCGAATACAAGCGCCAGAACATCCAGTCGGAGCTCCACGTCTACTCCAAGGGCGGCCACGGGTTCGGGACACGCCAGACCAAGTTCCCCGTCGACGGCTGGACCAAGGTCGCCGGCGAATGGATGGGCGCCGAAGGCTACTTCAAGCCCGCCAAATAAGCCTATGCGCCCCCTGCTCGCGCTGCTGACGTTCACGACCGTCCTGACGGCCCAGACGCTCATCGGCGACGGGCAGGCGGACGACACCGCGGCGCTCCAGAAGCTCGTCGACACCCAAGGCTCGGTGCGACTGCCCAAAGGACGCTACCGGCTGACGAAGACGATCACGGTCGAGCTCGCCAAGACCGGCTACGCCGCCATCAGCGGAGACGGCACGGCCCAGCTCATCATGGCCGGCCCCGGACCTGCGCTCCACTTTCTCGGCACCCACGACAGCTCCGCCGACCCTTGGAACTTCAAGCCGGCGATCTGGCTCGACCAGCGCGGCCCCGCTGCCTCGGGCCTCGAGATCGTCGGGGCCCACCCCGAAGCCGACGGCATCGAGGCCACGGGCACGATGCAGCTGACGATCGAGCACGTCCTCATCCGCGGGTGCCGTCACGGGGTCCATCTCACGAAGCGCGACCGCAACGTCATCGTCAGCGCCTGCAACATCTACGACAACCATGGCATCGGCGTCTTCTACGACGACGTGAACCTGCACCAGTCGAACATCGTCGGGTCGCATATCAGCTACAACGGCGGCGGCGGCGTGGTCTCCCGCGGCGGCAACGTGCGCAACCTCCAGATCGGCACCTGCGACATCGAGCACAACCATGACCCGAAAGGCCCTCCGGCCGCCAACGTCGAACTGAACTCGACCGGCGGATCCATCGGCGAGGTGACCATCACCGGCTGCACCCTCCAGCACACCCACAAGGCCCCCGGCTCGGCCAACGTCCGCATCCTCGGCGCGGGCACGGACGAATCCCTTGTCCGTCGCGGGGAACGTCCCACCACCCGCGAAGGCAACGTGACCATCACCGGCAATGTCCTCAGCGACGTCGAGGTGAACGTCGAGATCCGCCACGCCCGCGGCGTCACCGTCTCCGGCAACACCTTCTGGGAAGGCTTCGCCCATGACCTCCTGGTCGAGGACAGCGCGAACATCCTGATCAGCGGCAACAATTTCGACCGCAACCCCCGCTATCTCGTCAATGGCAACGGCCTGGCCGAGAAGAACGGCGTCGTCTTGCGTCGGGTCGAGGATGCCAGCTTCTCCGACAACGTCGTCGTCGGCGCGCACGGCAAGGAAGCCGCTGTCGACGTCGAAGATTCCTCCCGCCTGCGCATCACCAACAACAGCATCCTGGACAGCGACGGCGCGGCGCTGCGCCTGACCCGCCTGAAGCGAAGCCTCGTGACCGGCAACCTCCTCCGCGACGACCGGCCGGCCGACCGAAAAAACCTCTCTACGCCGCTCGCGGTCCGCGAGGGCGAGGACAACCGGATCGACGCCGAGCCGACCGTCGCGCGCTGAGCTCAGGCACCGCCGCGACGGATCTCGGAACCTTCGAAGCGGATCGACACGCGCCAGACCTTCTTGACGCGGGTGATCACCTTGCCGGTGCCGGCGACGATGGTCTCGGGGATCTCGATGCGATGCTGGTCCACCACGGCGTGGAAGCCGCGCTCGGAGAAGATGTCGATGAACATCGAGATCGCCAGCGGGTCGTCGAAGACCGGGGTCTCGATGTTCACGTGCGCCTGGCCGGAGATCGCGTGGGCCTTGATGATCGGCAGGAACTTGCCTTGGATCAGCTCGATGACCTGACGGAAGACCTCGGCGTTGCGCTCGGCATAGTCGTCGAGGCGGCGGACGAGGTCCTGGCGGGCATGCTGGACGATCTGCGAGGCGAGCGGGATCGGCGAGATGAGGTCATACGTCTCTTCCGAAAGCTCCAGGGAGCTCTGATACTGGAGCTCCTTGATGATGCGGGCCTGCACTTCCGGCAGGGAGCCCTGCGCGTTGATGAAGTGGTAGTGGAAGATGTCGCGCAGCGACTGGAGCGGCTCGTAGGTGCGCTCCTTGAAGACACGGTAACGGTTGCGGGCGGCCTCGGCCGTCAGGTCGGTCTTACGGACCTCGGCGAGCGGCCCGCCGTCACGGGCGGCCTTCTCGTTCTGGGCGATGGCCTCCTGGCCGCGCTTGAGCTGACGGCGGACGGACTCGTTCTCGTCGACGAACAGGACGAGGATGTGGAAGTGCGGCTTCGGGAAGCGGACGCCTTCGCTGCGGCCCCGGAACTCCGTGCGCAGGTCGTTGAGCTTGGCGAAGAGGTGCTTGAGGCACTCCACCTGGACCATCGAGCGCGGGAAGCCGTCGACGATCGCGCCGCTGACATAGGCCGGCTCGAGTAGTTTCCGGAAAAGGATCTCCACCACTTCGCGATCGCCGACGAGCATGCCGGCGTCGATGCGCTTCTTGGCCTCGGGGCTCGAGAGCAGGTCGCTGACCACGATTGGGTCGGCGGCGTAGTCGCGATACTGCAGGATGAACGCGGTGTTCGTGCCCTTGCCGGCGCCAGGGGCGCCGTTGAGCCAGAAGATCTCGCGCGGGAAGGCCAGTTTCTCGCGGCCGAATTCGCGCTCCAGACTGGACCAGACGGAGTCGAAGATGATCTGGCCATCCTTGACCTCGAGGTCGCTGATGCCGTTGCCGGCGGGTCTGGGCTGAGCGTCGCTCATGAAGTTAAGCATCAAGGACTAAAACAGCCCGCCTAACCTGCGAGGTAAAAAAAACGGCACAGCCGCTCCATTTTCGGGCAATTACTTCTTTCCGCCCTTGGTCTGGACATCATCCGACCCCGGCTTGACCACCGGGAGGCCCGGATCGCTGGAGCGGTTACGGCGGAACTGGTAGCGGTTGATGTCCTGCATCGACAGCTGGTCGACCGTCTTCGGGTCGGGGTTCAGCCTGCCCTGCCAGTCGGACCTGACGCCGGTGAACTTGGCGTTGTTCTCGACGCCCATGTGCTGCTCCCAGTCCTTCACCTCGGCTTTGGTGCCGCTGACCTCGGACTTGATGCGATCGACGGACTTCACCTCGACGGTATCCTTCGGCCGCACCGGCGCTCCCAACGTGTCCTTGAGTTCGACGTCCGACTTCTTGCGGCCGATATTATCGTAGCGGCCATGCCAGGTATCGAGCGTGACGAGGTTGTTGCGGGAGTAGACCTGGTCCTTGCCGATGGAGGACATGCCCGCATCGAAGCGCTGCTCCATCAGACCGCTGGACTTAGAAGCCTTCTTCAGGCCGGAGTTGAAATCGACCGCATCGTCGACGCTCTTGCCGATGCCCTTGCCCTCGACAGAGAACGGAACCGTACGTCCATCCGCGGTCTTGATCTCCTTCTTCGGAGCCGGAGCCGGAGCGGGGGCGGCCGGCTGAGCGGAAGCATCAGCCGTGGCGGACTGAGCGGCTCCGGCGGGGCGAGGAACGGCGCTGGTCCGAGGCCTGGCCGGCGTACCATCCAGAGGCCGCCCCTCGGCGTCGTAGCGATAGACCTGCGTACCCTCGATCCCGCCTTCGGCCGTGATCACCACCCCGGCCTTCATGCCGCCGGGCGGACGCTCGGCGGCTGCCAGCATCAAAGCGGACAGCGTCAGCAGCACGGAGATGGAGACGCGGGGTCGCAAGGCCACCCATCATGGGGGCCTTGACGACCGACCTCAATCCCTTCTTACCGCGGAATCGGGTTGGATTTGGTCTTCCAGATGAGCCGGGCGTAGTCGGCGATCGAGCGATCGGACGAGAACTTGGCGCAACGGGCGACGTTCCGGATGGCCATCGCGGCCCAGCGGCGGCGATCCAGGAAGGCCTTCTCGGCCTTGGCCTGCGCATCCACATAGCTCCGGAAGTCGGCCAGTACGAGATAAGGGTCGCCGCCGTCCATCAAGGAGTCGACCACGGGCGAAAGCGCGCCGGCCTGTTCCGGGGTGAAGGTATCGGAGCGCAGCCAATCGAGAAGCGCGGCGAGCTCCGGGTCGGCGGCAAGGACCGCGCGCGGATCGTAGCCGTCGGCCCAGAGCTTCTCGACCTCCTCGACCTGGAGGCCGAAGATGAAGATGTTCTCGTCGCCGACTTCTTCGCCGATCTCGACGTTGGCGCCATCAAGGGTGCCGATCGTGACCGCGCCGTTGAGGGCCAGCTTCATGTTGCCGGTGCCGGAAGCCTCCTTGCCCGCGGTGGAGATCTGCTCGGAGAGGTCGGCGGCCGGAATGATGCGTTCGGCGAGCGAGACGCGGTAGTCCGGCAGGAACACCACCTTCAGGAGGCCGCGGATGCGCTCGTCGGAATTGATGACGGACGCGACGCGGTTGATCGCATGGATGATGTGCTTCGCCAGCGCGTAGCCCGGAGCGGCCTTGGCGCCGAAGATGCAGACTCGCGGCGTGAAATGGCCGTTCGGCTCGTTCAGGATCCGGCGGTAGAGATGCAGGATATGCAGCAGGTTGAGGTGCTGTCGCTTGTACTCGTGCAGGCGCTTGATCTGCACGTCGAAGAGCGCATCGGGCGAGACTTCCACCCCGACGAGTTCCTTGATGCGGGCGGCGAGACGGACCTTGTTAGCGCGCTTGATGGCGAGGAAACGGTCCTGGAACGCGGGACGATCGGCGAGCGCGTCGAGCTTGCGCAGGCGGCCGAGGTCGGCCTCCCAGCCTTTGCCGGCGACCTCGTCGCACAGGGCGCCGAGCTCGGGATTGCACCCGCGCACCCAGCGGCGCGGCGTGACGCCGTTGGTGACGTTGACGAACTTGCCCTTCCAGAGTTCGTTGAAGCCGGGGAAGAGGTTCGCGCGGATGAGGCGGGTGTGCAGCTCGGCGACGCCGTTGACGTGATGCGAACCGACCACGGCGAGATGCGCCATGCGGATACGCTTCGGGAAACCTTCCTGGATGATGGAGAGCTCCGCCTTGCGGGCGTCGTCCCCGGGCCAGCGCTGCTCGACGGCCTCGAGGTGACGACGGTTGATCTCGTAGATGATCTCGAGGTGACGCGGAAGCACCTTCTCGAAGAGCGGCACGGACCAGGTCTCGAGGGCCTCGGGCAGCAAGGTGTGGTTGGTGTAGCTGAAGACCTGCGTGCAGAGGGCCCAGGCCTCGTCCCAGGTCAGGCGCTCGACGTCGACCAGCAGGCGCATCAGTTCGGCGACCGCGATGGCCGGGTGGGTGTCGTTGAGCTGGACCGCGGCCTTGGCCGGGAGATTGGCGAAGTCGGGATTGATACGGCGATGGCGACGCAGGATGTCCTGCAGCGAGCACGATACGAAGAAGATTTGCTGGACGAGGCGGAGTTCCTTGCCGCTCTCGGTGCTGTCGTTAGGATAGAGCACCTTCGAGACGATCTCGCTCGAATCGCGCTCGTGCACGGCCTCGACGTAGCCGCCGCGGTCGAAGGCGCGGAAGTCGAACTCGGACGCGGCCTTGGACTCCCAGAGGCGGAGGAAGTTGACGCTGCTGCCCGCGAAGCCGGCGATCGGGATGTCCCACGGCACGCCGAGGAGATTCCGCGTCTCGACGAGTTCGGCGCAGTGGTTGCCGCGGTCGTCGGTGCTGTGCTTGACGCATCCGTAGAGCGGCACGCTGACGCGGAAGTTCGGGCGGCGGATCAGCCAGGGATTGTTGTTGGCGAGCCAGTTGTCGGCGACCTCGACCTGGCGACCGAGGGCGAAGGTCTGACGGAACAGGCCGAATTCGTAATGGATGCCATAACCGATGGCCGGGATGTCCATCGTGGCGAGCGAATCGAGGAAGCAGGCGGCGAGACGACCGAGGCCGCCGTTGCCGAGGCCCATGTCGGCCTCTTCGTCGGCGACGGTCTCGAGGTCCTGGCCGAGTTCCGACAAGGCCGCGGAGGCGACGTCGCGCAGCTGGAGGTTGACGAGATTGTTGGTGAGCACCCGGCCCATCAGGTATTCCAAGGAGAGATAGTAGACGCGGCGGACGTTCTTGCTGGCATGCTGGGCCTGCGTGTCGATGTAGCGCTCGAGCATCTGGTCGCGTGCGGCCATGCAGGTCGCCATCCACCAGTCGTTCCGGGTGGCGGTGACGCGATCGCGGGCGAAAGTGCTCTTCAGGTGGCGCAGGATCGCGTCGCGGAAGACCGCGACCGGCGAGTCGGCGGCGGCGGGCTTCGCCTTGGCCTTCTTCGGGGCCGGCTTGGCGACAGGCTTACGCGCCTTGACCACCTGGGCGGACTTCTTCGCGGGCTTCTTCTTTTTAGGCATGATCGTCGGTTAGGACAATCGACCCTAAGCCACAAGCGAGCCAAAACCGCGTCAGCCCTGTGCCAGCTCCCGCAACTTGTTCAAATCCAGCTTACCCGTGCCTAAAATCGGGATGACCGGCACTTTCTTGAACACCTTGGGAATCCAGAGGTTAGCGAGTCCTTCGGCCGCGAGAGCCGCACGGACCGCCTCCGGATCGAGGTCCTCCACATGCAGCACGACGAGCTGCTCGCCCTTGACCGGATCGGCCGCGCTCGCGACGGCGACCTTATGCTCATGGGAATCGGCGAGGCCCAGCACCTTGCGCAGGGCGTCTTCGACGGTGCCATGCGGGACCATCTCGCCGCCGATCTTGGAGAAACGCGAAAGGCGGCCGGCCAGGTGGAGGAAGCCGTCGTCATCGAGCCGCGCCAGGTCACCCGTGCGGTACCAACCGTCCGGCGTCATCGCCTTGGCGGTCTGTTCGGCATCGAGGTAGCCCATGAAGATGTTCGCTCCGCGGATCTCCAGCAAGCCCACCTGGCCGCTGGGCAGGACTTCGCCGGTGGTCGGATCCAGGAAGCGCACGGCGATGCCGATGACGGGACGGCCGACGGACCCGCGGACATTTCCGACCCAGACGCCATCCGGGGCTTCGGGATCGGCACGGTCGGGCACGTTGACCGAAAGCACGGGACTCGTCTCCGTGATGCCGTATCCTTCCAACATCGGCGTCTCGAGCTGGGCCGCGAAAGCGTCGACCAGGTCGGCGGGGCACTTCTCGGCCCCGACGACCGCCCATTCCAGCGAGACAAAGTCGGCGGCCGTGCCGCGACGGAGGTAGGGACGCAGGAAAGTCGGCGTACCGACCACGACGGTGACCTTCTCCTCCTTGATGGCCGTCACGGCCGCGGCGGAATCAAGCGGGGAAGGCAACGTCACGAGGAGCGGCGAACGCGAGAGAGCGTACCAAAGCCCGATCGTAAATCCGAAGCTATGGAAGACCGGCAGGCTGCTGAGCATGACGGTTTCGTCCGGCAAGATGTCGGCGTCCTCGATCTGCCGGAGATTGGCCAGGATGTTGCGATGCGAGAGACGGACGCCCTTGGGTTGGCCGGAACTGCCGCTCGTGAAAAGCAAGGCCGCCTCCCCTTCCCCGCCGCGCTTCGGCAGGCCCATGCAGGCCAGCGCCCACGGGGTCGGCAGGCAACGGATCAGGCCGATCCTGCAAGCGAGGTCCGCCCGCGAATGCGCCGTCAGGAAATCGGCGACGTCGAGTACGTGATCGCCCCAAGGGAAATCAGGCGACTTCTCGGCCAGCTTGCTCCGGAATGCTCCGGCGGTGACGACGAGGTCGACCTCCGCCCGCCGGAGACAGGACAGCGCCTGTTCGCGTCCCAGGGAAAAGTTGAGGTTCACCGGCACCTTGTCGGCGAGCAGGCAACCGAGGTTGGCGACGGAAGCCGCGACGCCCGGAGGCAGCACGATCGCGACGCGTCTCGAGGAAGTGCGTCGCTTCAGCTCGCCTGCGAAGGCCCATCCCAAGGCCAGCAAGGTCGCCGCCCCGAATTCTCGACGCGCCGTGGTGCGGTCGACCAAGGCGACCGCACCCCCCTTCGCGATCAGGCCGGCGGCGACCTCGCGCCCCAGATGCCCGTCGAGGGAAGCACGCATCGCGAACGCCTCCGAAGCCAACTCCAGGAGTCGCAGACGCGTCTTCGCATGCTCGGAAGCCGGATAGGCCTGACCGATCACCACTCCGACCGGACGAGGGAAATGCTTCGGCATCTTCCAGAAGAACTTCCCGCCGCTGAAACTGAACAAAGAGCCCCACATGCCGTCGAGCGCCATCGGGACGATCGGGCAGTCCGCCCGTCGCGCGATGAGTTCGTAACCTTTGCGCAGCGGAAGGATCCCGCCGTTACGCGTGAGACTTCCCTCGGGGAAGATGCACACGACTTCGCCCGCCTTGAGGGCGTCGGCGGACTTCTGGATGGCATCCTTGGCCTTGGACTCGGCGACCGGGATCGTCCCCATCGTCCGGGTGAGGAAACGCATCACGCGCTGGTGCTCGAAGCCCTCCCATGAAAGGAAACGGACAGGACGGCGCGAGAGCACGCCGACGACGAGGACGTCGACGTAGGCGACGTGGTTGGCGATCAGCAGGACGCCGCCTTGGTCCGGGATGTTCTCGAGACCCTTCAGGCGGACCCGATAGAAGCACTTCAGGAAAAGCCAGCAGCCCGTCTGCACCGCGCAATACCCCAACGACATCGTACGGTGGCGACGGGGGGCGCGCCAGGCGAAGGCCAGCAGGAACACCGCCAGCAGAAGGAGGCAGAGCACGACGACCGCCGCGAAGATCATCAGCAGGGACCAGGCGAGGGCGTAAAGCAGAGGCACGCCACCAAATTGCCGACCCGCCGGACCGGTGCAAGCCGAGTCCTTTCGGGTTGACCCCTACCCTCCCGTGAATGCCCTATAGGGACCCGCGATGCGCGACTACGTCCTCAGACGGTTGCTGCTAGTCCCACTGACCTTCGTGGGCATCACCTTCGTCGCGTTCTGCTTCACTCGCTTCGTCCCCGGCGGCCCCATCGAACAGGCCTTGGCCGAACGCCAGCAAGCCGACCGTAAACGCAGTGCGGCCGCCCGACCGACCGGACCGGCTTCGCCCGAGGAACTGGATAACCTTAAGCGCCGTTACGGCTTCGACCGCCCTCTCCTCGAAGCTTATGCCATCTGGCTGGGCGTCGTACCCGGCCCGGCCGACTGGACCACGGTCCGACTCGACAAAGACGGCAAGGCCGAGGCGGAAGTCGCCGACGACCTGAACCCCGGGCAGTCGTTCAAGCTGAACGTCAGCCAGAACAAGCAGGCGCTCGAACTCGCCACCGCCGACGGCAAATCGCGTCCGCGGTGGTACGCCGAAAACGCCCCCCTGCCGGACGACCCCGAGAAGGCCCCGCGCATCCTCGTCTACCGCAAAGCCTACGCCGGGCTGCTGCAAGCCCAGCTGGGCGACTCGACCACCAGCGACAAGCCCGTCTGGGAGGAGATCAGGTCGCGCCTGACGCTCTCCGCATGGTTCGGCGGCTGGTCGCTGCTCCTCGCCTACGCGGTCTCGATCCCCCTGGGCGTCGCCAAGGCCCTGAAGCGCGACGGCTGGTTCGACCGCGGTTCATCGCAGCTGCTGTTCGTGCTCTACTCCATCCCGGGCTTCATCCTCGCGGTGGCGATGCTCCAGTTCCTCTGCTTCCAGCTCGGCTGGTTCCCGACCAAGGGCTTCGACTGGGCGCACCTCGGCTGGGCCGGTCGCTTCCACCACACGGTCGTGCCGCTCGCCTGCGAGATGATCGGGGCGTTCACCGCGCTCACGCTCTTCACGCGCAACGGCCTGCTCGACAACCTCGCCACGGATTACGTCCGCACCGCCAAGGCCAAGGGCCTGAGCCACGGCCGCATCGTCTTCGTGCATGCGCTGCGCAATTCGCTGATCCCGCTGGCGGCGACCTTCGGCGGCAACCTCGGATTCTTCCTCACCGGCTCCTTCCTCATCGAAGTCACCTTCAACATCCCCGGCCTCGGCCTGCTCGGCTACGATTCGCTCGTGCACCGCGACTTCCCGGTCTTTCTCGGCCTGCTCACCCTCTCCAGCCTGGCGATGCTGCTCGGCAACATCGTCTCGGACCTCTGCGTCGCCGCCGTCGATCCGCGCATCCGGTTCGACAAATCCGCATGAGCCTCCTCGACCCCATCACGCTCCAGCGCTTCGAACGGTTCCGACGCAACCGCATGGGCTGGTGGTCCTTGTTCGCGCTGGCAGCCCTCTCCGTGCTGGCCCTGCTCGGCCCGCTCCTCGTCGGCAACCGACCGCTCGTGCTCAAGCTGGACGGCGTCACGCGCTTCCCGATCTTCGCCGGCTTCATCTCCGGCCGCGACCTCGGATTGAAGATCGAAGGCGAACCGAATTATCGCCTCCTGGCCGAGGAACTCCGACAAAGCGGGCGCGGCTGGCTCGTGATGCCGCCCGTGCCCTTCGCCCCGGGCGAAGTCTGCGAAGTCATGCCCGCGGTCGCCCGCGGCGGCGACGGCCGCTGGCAGGATCCGCGCGGCGTCATCTCCGAAGGCCGCATCTTCACGCTCAACGCCGACGGCACCCGACGGCAGACCTGGACCATCATCGACGGACGTCCGGAAGGAGATGCCCGGCTTTTCGCCGACGGCGTCGGCGTCGCCCGCGCGAAGTTCGTCGACGGCAAGGTCGCGAAACGCGTGCCCGCCGAGGATCGGTCCGACTGGGAGCCTAAGGGCGCCCTCCGTACGCAGGTGCCTTCCCCTTGCCCGCCCGGACTCGACGGCCACTGGCTGGGCACCGACGAATCCGGCCACGACATGGTCGCGCGGCTCTTCGGGGGATTCCGCATCCTGCTGCTCTCCGCCCTCATCTATCTACCCTGCGTCTACGGCGTCGGCCTGATCCTCGGCGCCTCGATGGGCTACTTCGGGGGCTGGTTCGACATGGTCTGCCAGCGCCTGATGGAGATCTGGTCCAACATCCCGTTCCTATACGCCATCATCTTCCTCGCCAGCCTGCTCGAACCGTCGCTCGCGATCCTGATCCTCATCCTCGTCGCCTTCTCATGGATCGGCCTGGCCCAGCAGTTGCGCGCCTCGGCCTACCAGGTGTCAGCCCGCGACTACGTCACCGCCTCCCGTTCGCTCGGTGCCGGCCACGCCCGCATCATCTGGCGCCACATCCTGCCCAACTGCGCGACCGTCATTCTCACCACCCTGCCCTTCAGCCTGCACGGCCTCGTCTTCTCGCTGTCGGCGCTCGACTACCTCGGTTTCGGCCTGCCGCCCACCGAACCCTCGTGGGGCGACCTGCTGCATCAGGCCAAGGAAAACTGGAATGCTTGGTGGATACTCGGCCCCACGCTCTTCTGCCTCGTCGGGACCATGGTCATGATCAACTCCATCGGCGAAGCGCTCCAGGACGCCTTCGACCTCCGCCGCGCGCAAAAATGAGAACGCTCTTCGCCCTCCTCTTCGCCCTGACGCTCGCGTCGGCCCAGACCTACGAGGATCCGAAGGCCGCGGCGTACTATGCCGAGCACAAGGATTTCTTCCGCTACGCCACGCCGGCCGACCTGCCCAAGGACCTCGTCTGGCACGACGGCTCAGAACAGCAGGAGTTCGCCGATCCGCGCGCGACCCGCGGAGGCACGCTCCATCAGTTCACCGCCGCCACGCCGCCAACCCTGCGCCGCGTCGGGCCCAACTCGAACAACGGCTTCCGCGGCGAGCTTTACGACAACAACGACTTCGGGCTGCTCTCGTCGCACCCGAACACCGACGAGCCCATCCCCGCCCTGGCGACCAGCTGGGCCATGTCGGCGGACGGCATGACGGCCTACTTCCGCCTCGATCCCGCGGCCAAGTTCACCGACGGCCAGCCCGTCACCGCCGACGACTTCTTCTATACGTTCTACTTCCACCGTTCGCCCTGGGCGAAGGCGGACTGGTACGTCGATTTCTACACAAGGGAATGGGGCGGCATCACCAAATACGACGACCATACCCTCTCGATCAAGGCGCCGCGGAAACGCCCCTACCAGCTCGAACAGCTCGGAGAACTCCGCCCGGCGCCCCGCGGCTTCTTCAAGGACTTCGGCCCGAACTACGAGAAGCTGTACAACGACCGGTTCCAGCCGACGACCGGGCCCTACTTCATCGGACCGGACGGATTCCAGCGCGAGAAATCCGTCACCCTCACGCGCGTCAAGGACTGGTGGGGCGACCATCGCCGCTTCTATCGTCATCGCTACAACCCCGACGCCATCGAATACGGGGTGATCCGCGAGATCGACAGCGCCTATGCCTCGCTGCTGAGCGGCGAGCTCGACTTCCTGCCGATCATGATGCCGCGCTACTGGTACGGCACGAACGAGAAGAAAGCCTACCTGAACGGCTACCTGACCAAGGCGCAGTTCTTCAACGACATCCCGCGTCCGCCCTACGGTCTGTACGTCAACACCCAGAAGCCCCTGCTCTCCGACGTCGACGTCCGGGTCGGCCTGCAGCATGCCACCGACTTCCAACGCGTGATCGACGGCTTTTACCGCGGGGACTACGAACGCCTCAACCAGTTCAGCGAAGGCCTGGGCAAGTTCACGGATCCCTCGATACGCGCCCGCCGTTACTCCCCGGAACTCGCCCGCGCCGCGTTCGCCAAGGCCGGCTTCACCAAGGCCGGGGATGACGGCATCCTGATGAACGCGGCCGGCGAACGCCTTTCGTTCCGCCTGACCTTCGACACCTCCGACCGACGCAAGTATCTCGCCACCCTCGTCGAATCCGCCCGCCGATGCGGCGTCGAATACCGCCCCGAGACGCTCGAGCCTACGACCATGTACCGCAAGGTGATGGAAAAGAACCACGACATCGTGTTCTGGGCCTGGTCCGTCTCCAGCCGGCTCCCCGCGCTCTGGGAATCGCACCACTCCGAGAACGCGGTCGAGAAGCTGGCCGACGGACGGAAGGTACCCAAGCGCCAGACGAACAATATCACCGGCATCGACGACCCGGAACTGTCGAAGATCATCGACCGCTTCCGCGAGGCGACGGAGGAAGACGAGATGGTCCGCCTGTCCTTCCAGATGCAGCGCCGCATCCATGACAACGCCGACTTCATCCCCGGCTTCCGCGTGCCCGGCTACCGCATCGCCCACTGGGGCTGGGTGAAGTTCCCCGAAGGCTTCGATGTCCGCGGAGCCGAAGACCCCGGCCAATACGGCCTGTTCTGGCTCGACCCCAAGCAGCGCGAGGCCGACCTCAGGGATTTCCGCGCAGGCAAGGTACGCGGAGCGCCGAAGACCGTCATCGAAGACCGTTGGCGCACCGAATGACCGCCGTTCTTCCTTCCCCTGCGAGCCAGCCCGACCTATGTTGACGCCCATGTCCGCCGAGCCTCTCCTGAAAGTCCAGGATCTCTGCGTCACCTTCCGCACCGGTGACCGTGCGACCGTCGCCGCCCAAGGCGTGAGCTACGAGCTGGCGGCCGGCGAAGTCCTCGCCGTCGTCGGCGAGTCCGGCTCGGGCAAATCGGTCTCCGCCCTGGCGCTCACCCGCCTGCTCCCCCCTGAACCCTCCTGCGCCCTGACCGGCTCCGTGAAGCTGGCCGGCGTCGAACTGCTGGGCCTGCCGGAGGAGAAGCTCGCCAAGATCCGCGGCGGTTCGATCGCCTACATCTTCCAGGAACCCGGCACGTCGCTGAATCCCGTCTACACGATCGGCTTCCAGATCGGCGAGGCCATCGCCCTCCATCGCCCGGACATCAAGGATGTGCGCGCCGAAGTCGTCCGCGCCCTCGCGGAGGTCCACATCAACGACCCGCAGCGCGTCGCCGACCAGTATCCCCACGAGCTTTCCGGCGGCATGCAGCAGCGCGCGATGATCGCCATGGCGCTGGCCTGCGACCCGAAGATCCTCGTGGCCGATGAGCCGACCACCGCGCTCGACGTCACCATCCAGAAGGAGATCATGGACCTGCTCGCCCGCCTGCGTCGCGAGCGCGGCATGAGCATCATCCTCATCACCCATAACTTCGGCATCGTCGCGAACTTCGCCGACAAGGTGCAGGTGATGTGGAAGGGTCGCATCGTCGAGCAAGGCCCGGTCGCCGAGATCATGCGCACGCAGACGCACCCCTACACCAAGGCCCTCATCGCCTGCATCCCGCGCCTCGGCCAGCGTCGCCGTCGCCTCACCACCCTGTCCGACGAACTCAAGGTCTCCCGATGAGCGACAACCTCCTCGAAATCTCCGGCCTCTCCGTCCACTACCCCGGCCGGGCCAATTGGTTCTTCCAGAAGGCGGTGCCGAAGAAGGCCGTCGACGACATCTCCTTCGTCGTCCCCAAGGGCAAGACCGTCGGGCTCGTCGGCGAGTCCGGTTCGGGCAAGACCACGACCGGCCGTGCCATCGTGAAGCTCGCGCCCCTGACCGCGGGCAAGATCACCTACCAGGGCCAGGACATCGGCACCCTCTCGAACGCGGCCTTCCTGCCGTGGCGCAAGAAGATCCAGATGATCTTCCAGGACCCGTATAACTCCCTCAACCCGCGCGCCGACATCCTGAGCATTCTTTCGGAACCGCTCGAGATCCACTTCCCCGGCATGACGCGCGCCGACCGCGAAGCCCGCTGCGCCGAGCTCCTCCGCAGCGTCCAGCTGCCGGCCGAACACCTGCGTCGACATCCCCACGAATTCTCCGGCGGCCAGCGCCAGCGCATCGGCATCGCGCGCGCCCTCGCCGTGCAGCCCGAACTGATCATCTGCGACGAACCCGTCTCGGCGCTCGACGTGTCCGTGCAGGCCGAAGTCGTGAACCTGCTGCAGGACCTCCAGGAACAGCTCGGCCTCACCTACCTCTTCATCGCCCACGACCTCGCCGTCGTCGAGCACGTCAGCGACCATATCCTCGTGATGTCCAAGGGCAAGATCGTCGAACAAGGCACGCCGGCCGAGATCCTCGGCAATCCGCAGCAGGCTTACACCAAGACCTTGCTGGCCGCCGTGCCCCGGTTCTGATGCCTGCGGAAGCCCAGTCGAAGCTGGACGGAACGACGCGCGGCCTAGGGCTGCTGCTCGTCGGGATGGCCGGAATCACGACCTGGGACCAGTGGGCCATCTGGAGCACCAAGGATGACTACACGTTCGGCTACCTCGTGCCGTTCTTCTCGGCCTACGTGCTCCGGGATCGCTGGGAAGAACTGCGTGGCTTGCTGACAGGCGAACGATCCGAGGTCGCCGCGCCTACGCCGAAGGCCGCCCTCCACCTAGTCCTGACGCTGGCGTTCGCCTCCCTTGCGCTGTTCGGCCTCGGCGCCGCCGCCCGCGCCATCTTCGGCACCGGCATCGGCCCGACCCTCGCCATATCCTTCGGCCTGACCGGGTCCGCGCTCGCTTTCGCCTTCCTTTCCGTCCGTGGCCCGCAGGACAGCGTAGCGACGTCGACGTCGCGCTGGCAGGCCGTCGGCCTGATGCTCTTCCCTGCCGGCGTGTGGCTCATCTCGGGTCCGTTCCTCTACCTCGTCGACAACCAGATCAAAGGCGAACTCCTGACGAACGTGACCGAGATCGTCTCCGGCTTCCTGCGCGCCAACGGCCATGCGATCCGCGTCAGCGGCAATACGATCGTCTTCCCCAACGGCGACGCGGTCGGCGTCGCCGAGGCCTGCTCGGGCATCCGTTCGCTCTCGGCCTGCGTCTTCGCCGGAGCCTTCCTCGGCGCGATCTTCCTCGAAGGCGGATTCCCGGGCGCGCTGCTCAGACGCATCGCCTTGATCGGACTGGCCGGCCTCACCGCCCTGCTCCTCAACATCGGCCGGAACACCTTCCTGACCTTCCACGCGCTGCACCACGGCTCGAAGTCGCTCGACCGCGACCTCGCCGGCCTCGAACATGGTCAAGCCGGCTTCTCCGCGCTCGGCTCCGTCCATGATTTGGCTGGCAATATCGCCATGGTCGCCGCCTTGATTATCCTCGTGTCCTTCGTCCCGTTGCTCAACCGACTTGGACGCACCCGCGACAACCGACCTTCCGCATGAGAATCCTTTTCGTGACTCCCGAGCTGGCGCCCTGGTCCAAGGCCGGCGGGCTAGGCGATGCCACCGTGGCGCTAGGCAAGGCATTGGCGGCCAAAGGGCATGAAGTGCGCGCGGCCACGCCCCTCTATGGCTCCGTCCCCGGACGGGAGAAGATGGGCACGCTGATCGAGTCGCTGAAAGTCGGCGTCCACGGCGACCCCCGTAAGGCCGGCTGCCGCATCCGCACCCTGGCCGTCTCGCCGAATTTCGAAGCCTGGTTCGTGGAGCACGAAGACTTCTACGGCGCCCGCGAGATCTACCCGTCACGCGACGACGCCGGGGAGCGCGCCGCCTTCTACGGACGAGCCGCGCTCGACGCCTGCCTGACGACGAGCTGGATCCCTGACATCGTGCATTGCCACGACTGGACCGCCGGCCTCGTGCCCGTGCTGCTCAACACGACCCTGAGGCACACCGCGCTCGGAAACGCCAAGACGGCGATCTCGATCCATAACCTCCAGCACCAGGGCCTCTATCCCAGGAGGATCATGACCTACCTCGGCCTGCCGGAGTTCCTCTGGAGCCCGCAGGAACTCGAGTGCCTAGGCGGCGTCAACTTCCTCAAGGGAGGCATCCTGCACGCCGGCAAAGTCATCACCGTCAGCCCGACCTATGCGAAGGAAATACTGACGCCGGCGTTCGGCTACGGACTCGACGACGTCGTGCGTCGCCGCGCCGGCGCGCTGCGCGGCATCCTGAACGGCGTCGACCGCGACGAATGGAACCCAGAGGACGACAAGCATATCGCCGCCGCGTTCTCGGCGAAGAAGCCGGAAGGCAAGGACGAGTGCAAGGCGGCCCTGCTCCGCGAACTCAGCCTGGCGACCGACCGCGGCCTCCCGCTCGTCGGCGTGGTCTCGCGTCTCTGGGAACAGAAAGGCCTCGACCTCGCCGTCCGCGTCTTGCCGAAGTTCCTTCGGGAAGGAAAATTGCAGTTCGTGCTCCTTGGCAGCGGCGACGCCTGGCTGGAAAACGAATTCAAGCGCCTCGCGGCCGACTTCCCCGAGCTCTGCGCGGTGCGCATCGGCTACGACAACGGCCTCTCCCACCGGATCGAGGCTGGCTGCGATTTCTTCCTCATGCCCAGCCGCTTCGAACCATGCGGACTGAACCAGATGTACTCCATGGCATACGGCACGCTGCCGATCGTCCGCGCCACGGGCGGACTGGCCGACACGGTCGCCGCCTGGGACGGGAAGAAGAAAGGCACCGGGATCGTTTTCGAACACGCTGACCAAGGAGGCGTCGAGTGGTCGCTCAACCGAGCGCTGGAACTTTTCGCCCAGCCGCCGACCTACAAGGCGTTGCAGAAGACCGCGATGGCGGCCGAGTTCAGTTGGGCTAAGTCGGCGGATGCTCACCTCGAATGCTATCTCGGTTAAGTTCAGCGACTTAACGCCTAAAATAAGACAAACGTAGCCTCTTTTTGGGCAAAAACGGGGTTTTAAGCGCTTTCCAGGGCTTATTTGTAGAAATTTATGGCATTTTGGCAAAGATTGGGCATATCAGACGACGCAATGAAGCACACCTCCATCACCCTCCTCACCCTCACCGCCGCCGCCGGCTTCGCTCAGTCGGCTCCTGCTGCCGCCTCCTCGTTCGCCGTCTCCGGCAACGTCGAAGTGACCAGCAACTACGTGTTCCGCGGTCTCTCCCAGAGCGCCGGCCACTCCGCCATCCAGGGTGGTTTCGACCTCTCCAAGACCCCGATCAGCGGCCTGACCGCCGGTGTCTGGGCCTCCAGCCTCTCCGCTGGTACCGAAGCCGACCTCTACGCCAACTACGCCTTCAAGGTCAGCGCCGTCGACGTCTCCGTCGGCTACATCGACTACACCTACTCCGCCGCCTCCTCCAACAAGACCGGTGGTGAAGCCAACGTCTCGGCCACCTACGCCGGCGTGAACCTCAAGGTCTCCAAGGGCGTCTCCGGTGCCCTCTCCGACTACTACTACGAAGCCAACTACAGCCACGACCTCTCCTTCGTGAAGGGTCTCAGCTTCGGCCTCCACTACGGCAGCGACCGCGCTTCCAAGAACAACGACTACGGTATCTCCCTGAACTACCCGATCGCCGGCCTCGACACCTCCGTGTCGTACACCGACATCCAGAAGGGCAGCTCCATCACGGCCTTCACCGTGAAGAAGAGCTTCTAAGCTCCTAGTCGAAATCATAGCGAAAGGGGTGCTTTCCGGGAGGAGAGCACCCCTTCTTCTTTGTTAGGTTGAAAAACGCGCGAGGAAGGCAATGTTGCCTGCCTCCATGCTCGAGTCCGCCCGCAAACCTGACTGGCTCCGCGCCAAGCTCCCCAGCGGCCCGGACTTCCTGGAGACCAAGAAGAACGTCGACCAACACAAGCTGCACACGGTCTGCCAGTCGGCGCAATGCCCCAACATGGGCGAGTGCTGGTCCCGCGGAAGCGCCACGGTGATGATCCTCGGCAACGTCTGCACCCGGTCATGCACCTTCTGCGCCGTGCTGTCAGGACGCCCCAGCGAACTCGACCTCGGCGAACCGGCCCGCGTGGCCGAGTCCATCGCGCTGATGAACCTCAAGCACGTGGTCATCACCTCCGTCGCGCGCGACGACCTCAAGGACGGCGGCGCCTCCGTGTGGGCGGCCACCATCCGGGCCACCCGCCATCGTTGCCCCAACACCACCATCGAGGTCCTTCCGGCCGACTTCCGCGGCGAGCAGGTCCACCTCGACACCCTCCTCGACGCTCGTCCCGACATCCTCAACCACAACCTCGAGACGGTCGAACGCCTCCAGCGCCCTATCCGCAAGACCGCCCGCTACGATCGTTCCTTCTGGGTGCTCAAGCACGCCAAGTCCCGCGACTTCATCACCAAGACCGGCATCATGCTCGGCATCGGCGAGCAGAAGGACGAGGTCGCCCAGCTCATCCGCGACATCGCCGCCGCCCAGGTCGACATCCTCACGATCGGCCAGTATCTGTCGCCCAGCAAGGAACATGCGCCCATCGACCGCTGGGTGACGCCCGAGGAGTTCGCCGAATGGAAGGCCTTCGCCCTCGAGGTCGGCGTCAAGCACGTCGAATCCGGCCCATTGGTCCGCTCCTCCTACCGCGCCGACGAACAGGTCACCAAGTTCAGCCTGATGGATCGCCGCCAGCGACCCGCCCGCTAACCCGTGGAAGGCCTGCCCCCCGTCGATTTCCGCGCGGAGCTCAACGATGAGCAATACGCCGCGGTGACCTCGCCCCGCGGCCCTGCCCTCGTGCTCGCCGGAGCCGGGTCGGGCAAGACGCGCACCCTCACCTATCGCGTCGCCTGGCTGCTGCACCAAGGCGCCAAGCCCTGGGACATCCTGCTGCTGACGTTCACGAACAAGTCGGCCAAGGAGATGCTCGAACGCGTCGAGGACCTCACCGGCGTACCGCGCGGGCAGTTCTGGGGCGGGACCTTCCACTCGATCGGCCAGCGCATCCTGCGCCGCAACGCGGCCGTCGCTTCGCGCTCGCCGGACTTCACCATCCTCGACCAGAAAGAATCCGAACAGCTGTTCTCCGAGATCGTGAAATCGATCGACGGGGCCTTCATCAAGGACAAGACGAACCCCAAGGCCTCCGTCATCCTCGACGCGTATTCGCACGCCCGCAACACGCTGCGCCCGCTGCCCGACGTCATGGCCGAGCGTCTCGACTGGATGAAGGGCGGCCCCGAGAAGCTGGTGCAGTTCTGCACGAACTACGAGGCGGCGAAGAAGGAACGCAACCTCTGCGACTTCGACGCCCTGCTGAGCCTCTGGCTCTACGTGCTGGAGAACGACCCCGCCGCGCTCGCCCATTACCGCCAGCGCTTCCGCCACATCCTGGTGGACGAGTTCCAGGACACCAACCGCCTGCAGAGCCGCATCATCGACCGGCTCGCCAGCG
>CAIWNE010000108.1 GCA_903913915.1 uncultured Opitutia bacterium | reverse complement strand
TGGCTGGCCGTCGATTTCCGCGACAGCGGTCAGTCGCTCAAGAAGCTCCACCGTCTCATCGTCACGAGCGCGACCTATCGTCAATCCTCCCTCGGCAATCCCGCCAACGAGAAGATCGACACAAGCAACGCCTTCCTCTGGCGCATGAACCGCCGCAAGCTTGAGGCCGAAGCGGTCAATGACTCGGTGCTCTCGGGTGCCGGCAAACTCGATCTCACGATGGGCGGCCCGGGCTTCCAGGACTTCGTGATCGATAAGCCGGCCCATTCGCCGCACTACGAATACGACCAGCACGACGTCGAGGACCCGAAGTCCCACCGTCGCTCGGTCTATCGCTTCATCGTCCGCTCCCAGCCACAGCCCTTCCTCACCGTCCTAGATTGCGCTGACCCCTCGATGTCGGTCGCCAGCCGCCCTGAGACCGTCAACGCCCTGCAGGCCTTGGCGATGCGTAATAACCGCCTGACAGTTGCGATGGCCAAGCACTTCGCGGCCCGCGTCTCCAAGGACGCCTCCACCCCGCCCGCCCAGATTGACCTGGCCTTCCGCCTGGCGCTGGGACGGCCGCCTTCCACCAACGAAGCCGAAGCGATGTCGGTCTACGTGCGTGAGCATGGGCTGACGAACCTCTGCCGACTGATCTTCAACCTGAACGAATTCAACTTCGTCGACTGACCATGAACGACTCTCCATACCATCGTCAGTCCGGCGTCACCGCGATGAACCGCCGTGACTTCCTCTTCTGCTCCGGTGGCGGCCTCGGTGGCATCGCCCTCGCCAGCCTACTCGGCCACGAACAGCTCCTCGGTGCCACGCCGACCAGCGGCGTGCTCCATGCCCCCGCCAAAGCGAAGCGCGTCGTCCAACTCTTCATGGCCGGGGCCGCCAGCCACGTCGACATGTGGGACTACAAGCCGCTGCTCGAGAAGAAGCATGGCGAGAAGTGGGATCCGGGCGAAGCCGTCGAACTCTTCCAGAGCAGCCCGGGGTCGACCTTTGCGTCGCCCTGGAAATTCAAGCCCTACGGTAAGTCCGGTAAGATGCTCAGTGACATCGTCGCGCCCATCGGCGAGGTCGCGGATGATATCGCCTTCGTGCATAATGTCGTCGGCCGCTCCGGCGTGCACAGCCAGGCCACCCTCCTGCAATCCACCGGCTTCCTGATCCCTGGCTACCCGAGCATCGGCGCTTGGGTGAGCTACGGCCTCGGCTCGCTCAACGACAACCTCCCGACCTTCGTCGTCTTGCCCGATATCCGCGGCCTGCCGTCCAACGGCCAGAAGAACTGGGACTCCGCCTTCCTGCCTGGCCAGAACCAGGCCACCCAGGTGCGCGTTAACGCCCCGAAGCCCATCGCCGACCTCTCGCCGCCTCCGGCCGACTACATTACGCCCTCCGGCGAGACCCAGGGCCTCCAACTTCTGGACAAGCTGAACCGCGCTCATGCCGACTCGCATCCGGGCGACCCGCGCCTCGAAGCCCGTATCCGCAGCTACGAACTCGCCGCCAAGATGCAGTTAGCGGCGCCCGAAGCCCTCGACCTTTCCAAGGAATCGGAGAAAACGCAGGCCCGTTACGGCATCGACAACTCCACGAAGGTCTGGCCGAAAGAGATCAATGTCGCCGAGGAGCAGGATGCCTTCGGCCGCAAGTGCCTGACCGCCCGACGTCTCCTCGAACGCGGCGTGCGCTTCGTGCAGATCTGGTCCGGCAACGACAACGGCTTCCCGCGTCGCAACTGGGACTCGCACGAGGACATCGCCCGCGACCACGCCCCGCTCTCGCTCGGCATGGCCAAGGGTACCGCGGCGCTCATTCA
>CAIWNE010000107.1 GCA_903913915.1 uncultured Opitutia bacterium | reverse complement strand
GTCGTGCTGCTGGACGGCCCGTATCCGGGCCTCCTTCGGGTGGTGTTTGTGAGCCATTATGGGGGTATTCTGGTGTTTTTGGGTTGGGTTGTAAACACCCCCTGAGAATTGCATTCAACTGGACCAAAAAAGCGGCACTATCCCACAACCAATCCCTTACTAAAAATGGCAAATATCTTCCAAAAAATAGCCGGTCTTTTTGATTCAAAGCCGCCCGCTAAGCCGTCCCCAACTGAGGTAGCACTTAATATCATCCCGCCTATGATACAGCTTCAACTCCAGCTCGCCTTAGATAAGGGAAGCCCTGCGAACCTACTGACTGACAAGTACGCGCTTGGGTATGTTTTTGGCTACCATGACGCCGTCCTTCAGGGGTTGAAGGTAGATAATCAAACCACCTGCCTTGCGATTATGGCTGTCAGCTATGATAACATCTTTGGCGGAGTTGAGAATGCTGCGCCGCTCTTTCGGAAGTCCCTGGATATCCAAAATGATGAAATGTTCAGGAACGGAATGATAAAGGGCGGAAGTGAAGCTGTTGCGTTCCTTCGGGACAAGAAAACGCTCATGGGGCTGTCCAAGTGGCTTATTAAAACGGAATAAGGGGTAATAATAGAGGACGGTTTTTTGGCCAACCGTAATGCCACGGACCGAGATAGCACTGTACCCTACCAGCACTAAGCCTACCTTAGCTTCGAAAGCTCTTGCTCAAGAAGTTCATCCTTAGGCTGGTCCTTGAATCGCTCGACCATCTTCCTCGTAGCAGCCGGGTAGCCCTTGATTTCCATCGGGAAGATTCGCCGGGCATCTAGCTTCAGGGAAGACATGCGAAGTTCGTAGACTTGGGCTTTGTCTAGCATCTTGCGGTCATAGGGGCTTAACCCATCCACAAAGACCTTTCTCGACCCATCCTTAGTCGACAATTCAGCCAGGGGCTCGGAGGCCTTTACGCCCGCCTCAAAGCGCTGGGCAGTGTAGCCGTAGTCTAGGAGCCGCAGATAAAGCCGCTTGGCCGCGTCGACGTCGCCGGCGTAGATCGCTCGGCGGAAGTTCCGCAAGGCCTCGGCGTCGGGCGAGTCATAGCTCCCCTGCTCTCGCGATATGCCGGTCTTGGACTGCTTCCACTGGGTAACCTTGTCCCGAATATAATAATAGGCCCACTGCTCCGGGTCGCGCCGCCGGACCTGGAGCACGAGCTGCGAGGCCCAATCCCACCCCGACTTCGAAGCATAATAATCCGGGTCAGCTGCGCGCATCACCATATCGGCCGTGAACTGATCCGTCATCTGCCCCAGTATGGTCTGGGCCATGGCGTAGCGCGGGATGTTGCGCTGGTTCAGGACGTCAGGGAACGGGTTTTTGCCGCTGGCCAGGGTGTAGATCGTCTTCTGCGCAGGGCCGACGCTCACCACCTGGTTGACCAGGTCGTCGCCGTAGCCCTTGGCGAAGTCGCCTACGGCGGTGCCCCAGTCGGTCCGGCCCTCCATCAGGTCCATGCCGGTCTGGGCGAATCGGTTGCCAGCGAACCAACGCAGCAGGTCCGCCATGCCGGTAGCCAGGTACATGACACGGGCCCGGCCTTTTTCGTCACGTCCTAGGTTAACGTGGAAGCGGCGACGGTCCTCGTCCGAGATGTCGTCCTCAACCCCCTCGTTGCCCGGACCAGCGGAGTTCCAGATCTGGACCGCGACCCAAGGCAGGGCCAGACGCAGCGCGACCCCCAGGGCCGCCCTAGCCGTGAATGAGGCCCCTGCCTTGGCGGCCGCCTCGACGTTGGCCACCGCCGGGTCGTCCCCGCCGTCGATCGCCATGTCCCTCATGTTGCGGAACAGGTTAGCGTGATAACGGAAGTTGTTCTCGAGGTAGGTATAGAACGGAATCCAGTACTTGCGCAGCCAATCACCTGAGGTCGTGACCGCATTGTAATCGCCGAAGGTGCCGAGGGAAACTGCCGCGGCCTTGCGCTCCAGGGCATCACCCGCCCCGGGCATGGATTCGGTCATGGCGTCGATATCCCGCCAGAAGGCCCCGCCGTAGACTGGACGCTCGCCGACACGCAGGCGGTCGAGGTCCGTCAGGAACTTGGCGTAGCGGAAGGTCGCCTCTCGCAGCTTGGACAGCCGCGTCGTCGCATGCTCCTCCATCCAGGCCTTCAGCTTGCCCGGACCGGTCAGCAGCTCGTCGAGCCCGGCGGATTCCAGCAGCTCGCCAGCCTCACGGGCCGTGGGCGCATCGAAGACCCCCATGCGGAAGGCCGCGGCCGCCTCAGGGGCGACGTCCTTATCGCCGGCCATGAAGGCCCGCACCTCGCGCAGGGCTCGCGGCAGGTAGGACGCCATCTTCGGGTCGACCGACAGAATCTTCTCCAGGTCGGCAGTCGTATTATTGAACTCGTAGCGGATGTAGTTGTGGGGCGCGAAGAGCGTCCACTTCTTCCAAATCGCCGTGGGGATGGAGAACACGTTCGGGCGGTTCTCGGTCGCGCGGCGGGCCATGCCATCGAGCGCCTGGGCGACCTCCTTGGGCAGGACCCATGGCTCCTCCTCTGCCTTGATGAGGGCCTCCTTGATGAGTTCGGGCGTGATGGTCGCGCCCATGACGCCCGCCTTGCGCAGCTCGGCGTTGATCGGGCCCTCGCCCAGGGCGACGCCCAGCTGGCGGGCCAGCTCGTTACGGTCGATGGCAAGGCCCTCGAAGTAGCCGATGCTGCCCTCAGCCTGCGGCCGGTAGACGACGTAGCCGTCAGGAATCAGGGCGCGCCAGCCGACGGAGCGGCCGCTCTCGGCGGTACGCTCAGCGGCCTCCTCCCGGAGCTTGGGCAGGACGTCGTAGGGCTTGAAGAAGGCTCCGACGGTATCCTGGTGCAGGTTGTCGGTACCCGTGGCCACGAGGTGCTGGAACATCGCCTTGGCGTAATCCGTCTCGATGAACGCCGGAGAACCCTCGGGCGTGATCAGGTACTTTCGGAAGTCCTTACCCGCCGTGATCGCGACGTTGTCCATGCGGCCCTTCCAGAAATCCAACACTAGGTGCGGGAAATAGAGACGGCCGCCGGTCCACTGCCCTTCGAGCGGCAGGCCTCGGTCGCGCAGGTCCTGCCAGGTCGCCTCGACCAAGTCGCCGTGCCGGCGGAGGGATTCGGCAATCTGGTCACGCCACGGGCTCGCGCCCATCTGGTCCTTCCAGAAACGCAACCTCCCGGAGACATCCTCGCGAGTCAGACGGTCCGGCAACGTGATGTCGCCGCCGTCCTTGGTGCGCAGCGTAGCG
>CAIWNE010000106.1 GCA_903913915.1 uncultured Opitutia bacterium | reverse complement strand
GACCGGCCACAGGCCCTGATTGGAGGCCTTTATCGCCCTCCAACGGGGTTTACTGTCATACCTCGAAGGATTTCCGAGGTAGCCGTTGACAACACCCCCCGGGGTGAGCACAACACCCTCAGTCAATTTCACTCAGGTAAGAGCCTCCCTTATAAAGGACGCATCAGTCGCGAGGGCGACTAACGGAATCAGGATTCAAACTCTCCGTACCCGACCCCAGAGTCCCGTAGCTAGGACTCTGGACTTATTTGTCCCGGAAACGGGCAGGCAGGCCGCACCACCCGTGCGGCCTGTTTCGTTGCGCCGTACCCAAGACCGGACTCGAACCGGTAAGCCTTTCGGCGGCAGATTTTAAGTCTGATGTGTATACCGTTCCACCACTTGGGCCGACGCCTCCAAGGTGCGGACGCGCCCCGGATTGGCAACCCGGGAAAGCGGGCGACGTTCGCCTTCGCCTTGCCCTCCCGACCAAACACCGCTTCCTTCCGCGCATGGATCGCTTAGCCCAGACGTTCGCCCGCTGCAAAGCCGAAGGCCGCCCGGCCTTCGTGAGCTACGTCTGCGCCGGCGACCCCGACGTCGAGACTTCCAAGGCCGTACTGCTCTCCCTGGCGCAGAACGGCGCCGACGTGCTCGAGGTGGGCGTGCCCTTCTCGGATCCGCTCGCCGACGGCCTCACGAACCAGCTCGCCGCCCAGCGCGCCCTCGAAAGCGGCATGACCTATGACGGCCTGCTCGACGTGCTCCGCGCCGTGCGCGCCGGCACGGACAAGCCGATCGTGCTCTATTGCTATTATAACCTGCTGTTCTCGTTCGGCCTGGAGACCTACTGCGCCAAGGTGCGCGCCGCCGGCGCCGACGGCCTGCTGGTCCTCGACTGCCCGCCCGAGGAAGCCGACGAGCTGATCGCGGCCTCGAAGAAGCACGGTCTGGCCAACGTCTTCATCGTGGCCCCGACGACGCCCCCCGCGCGCATCGGCCTCATCGCCAAGCACGCCTCGGGCTTCATCTACTACGTCTCGCGCGAAGGCGTGACCGGCGAACGCTCCGAGCTGGCCGCCAATCTCTCCGCCTCGGTCGCCGAGATCCGCAAGCACACTTCCCTCCCGGTCTGCGTCGGCTTCGGCGTCTCCACCGCCGCGCACGTCCAGGCTATCGCCAAGGTCGCGGACGGCGTGGTCGTCGGCAGCGCCCTCGTCAACGTCGTCGCCGCCCATAAGGACAAGAAGGGCGAAGCCGCCGCCGCCATCGGCGCGAAGGTACGGGAGCTTCTCGCCAAGTAAAGCTCGGGACTCGTCGGTCCTTAGACCCTCTCTTAAGCGGCCTTGGGCCCCCATGCCCACGTGTCACCATGCCCACGTGCCCCCTTTTTTCTCTAATCCCTTGACCAACGGCCTTCCCTCCTCACTTTCCCCATGGTCCTAACCTCGTTAGGGCCACCGGAACCGCACCGCATGGCCCAACAAGACACCTGGACGAAAAAAGACCTGACCGGCATCGAGGAGCTTTCGCGCCCCGAGATCGAACTGCTCTTCCGACAAGCGGACCAGTTCCTGCCCGCCCTCGCGCCGGGCAAGGGCCTCGACCTGATGAAGGGCCGCACGGTGGTGAACCTCTTCCTCGAACCGAGCACGCGCACCCGCACGGCCTTCGAGATCTCAGCCAAGAAGCTCGGCGCCGAAGTCGTCTCGATCAACACGACGGCCTCCTCGCTGGTCAAAGGCGAGACCCTCCGCGACACGGCTATGAACATCCGCGCGATGGGCGTCGACGCGATCGTGATGCGTCACTCCTCCGCCGGTTCCGCCCGCTACCTGGGCTCGGTCCTCGACATCTCGGTGGTCAATGCCGGCGACGGCGCGCACGAACACCCGACGCAGGCCCTGCTCGACGCCTTCACGCTGCGCCAGCGCTTCGGCAAGGTCGAAGGGCTCAAGGTCACGATCCTCGGGGACATCCTCTTCAGCCGAGTCGCCCGCTCCAACATCCTCTGCCTCTCGAAGCTGGGCGCGCAGGTCACCCTCGCCGGCCCCGCGACGCTCGTCCCGGCGACGCTCAAGGAAGCCTTCCCGCAGGTCCGCATCGTGCACGACCTGAAGGAAGCCCTCAAGGACTGCGACGCGGTGATGCTCCTGCGCATCCAGCACGAACGCCAGACGACCACCCACTTCCCCTCGCTCGGCGAATACACCTCGCAGTTCGGCCTCAACGCCGAACGCGCCGCCTGGCTCAAGCCGGAGGCGATCGTGATGCACCCGGGGCCCATCAACCGCGGCGTGGAGGTCGAAAGCGAGGTCGCCGACGGCCCCCGCTCGGTCATCCTCGAACAGGTGCGGAACGGCGTCGCCGTCCGCATGGCCGTCCTTCACCTCTGCACCGGAGCCATCAGCCGATGAATCCCGCCGACAACTCCCCTCTCTGGATCCGCGGCGCCCGCGTGATCGATCCCTCCGCGAAGCGCGACGAAGCCAAGGGGGACGTCTTCGCCCTCGACGGCAAGTTCGTCGACCAGCTCTCCGCCGCCGACCAGGCCAAGGCCCGCGTCATCGACGGCACCGGGCTCGTGGTCGCCCCGGGCTTCGTCGACCTGAACTGCCGCCTCGGCGAACCGGGCCGCACGGCCCGCGAAACCATCCGCACCGGCACCCGCGCGGCCGCCGCCGGCGGCTTCACGACGGTCGTCACGATGCCCGACTCGCTCCCGGCGGCGGACAATGTCGGCACGATCCAGCTCCTCCGCGAGATCTGCTCCCGCGACGCCGCGGTGCGCGTGCTCCCCACCGGCACCCTCACCAAAGGCCATGAAGGCAAGGCCCTCGCCCCGCTCGGCACGATGAAGAAGGCCGGGGTGGTCGCCGTCACCGACACGACCTCGGGCGTGCAGAACAACGAGATCATGCGTCGCGCGCTGGAATACGCCGCGATGTTCGACCTCGTGGTCCTCGACCATTGCCAGGACAGCAGCATGACCGAAGGCGGCCAGATGCACGAAGGCGCCTGGTCCCTCCGCCTCGGCCTCCGCGGCCTGCCCCGCGCCGCCGAGGAGATCGTGGTCTCCAGCGACTGCCTGCTCGCCGAACTCACGAAGGCCCGCATCCACCTGCAGCACCTTTCGTCCGGCGGCTCCGCCGACATCGTCCGCCGCGCCAAGGCGAAGCAGCTCTCGGTCACGGCCGAAGTCTCCGCCCTGCACCTGCTCCTCACGGACGCGGCGCTGGCCAACTACGGCACGAGCCTGAAGACGAATCCGCCCTTGCGCGAAGAAGCCGACCGCCTGGCGCTCATCGCCGCGCTCGTCGACGGCACGATCGACGCGATCTGCTCCGACCACTCGCCCTGCACGGCCACGGAGAAGGACTGCGAGTTCGACCTGGCTCCGTTCGGCGCCGCGACGCTCGAGACGGCCTTCGCGGCCGCCCACACGGCGCTCGTCGCCGGCGGCCACGCCGACCTCTCCCTGCTCGTAGCCCGCCTGACCCACAGTCCGGCCAAGGCCCTCGGCCTCGCCGCCGGCACGCTCAAGGCCGGCGCCCTCGCCGACCTGGTCGTCCTCGACCCGAAGTCCGCCTGGACACCCTCGGTCGCAGACCTCGCCTCGAAGTCCGGCAATAATCCGCTCGTCGGCCGCGCCCTCACGGGCCGCATCCGCGCGACGTTCGTCGGCGGTCGGCAGGTCTTCGGCGCCTAAGCGAAGATGGACGAGCTCGCGCAGTCCCTCGAAGCCTTCGGGCCGTGGGACTGGGCATGCGTGGTCGTCAATCTGCTCGTGGCGATCGTCGGCATCTTCGCCCTGAAATGCTGGCGCAATCTGCCGGGCAAGGTCGCCGGACCGACGACTTCCGTCGGCGACGCCGTCATGGGCCTCAGCACCGGGCTGCTCTCGTTCGGCATCATCTTCGGCTTGGTGACCCAGCTCGTCTCGCAGAGTTTCTCGACCTACTTCGGGATTTCGCAGGCCCACCTCTTCACCGCGGCCTTCTGCGGCCAGCTCACGGCGGCGACGGCGATGCTCGCGATGGGCGCGATCGCCCCGCAGACCGTCGACTGGGCGCCTTCCGTGGAGACCGATGGACCGAAGCCCGCAGGTTCGCCTTTGCGCCAGGCCCTCGGCGCCTTCGGCGTGTCCCGCATCCTGCTCGCCCTGCTTTCCATCTTCGCCCTCGGCCTTGCGGCGACGCTCGTCTGGAAAGGCTTCCACGGCGCCTGGGAACAGCTCTTCCTCCGCGGCTGGGCCGGCCAGCCGCCCGCGGATGAGCCGCAGGAGATCGTCGACGCGGTGCTCAAGACAGACGTCGCCACGTGGCGCTTCGCGACCATCACCTTGGCGGTCGCGATCGGCGCGCCGATCATGGAAGAACTCGCCTTCCGCGGCATGATCTACCCGGCCCTCCGTCGCGTCAGCATCGGCTCGGAAAAGTACGGCCGCTGGATCGCCGTCGGCCTGACCGGCGCGCTCTTCAGCGCGGCGCACCTGAGCCCTTCGGCCGCCCTTCCCCTGTTCGCCTTCGGAGCCTTCATGTGCCTGGTACGCGACCGCTACGGCCTGCTGACCTGCATGGCCATCCACTGCAGCTTCAACGCCTGGAACTTAGTCTGGTTGAAACTGGCCCCGAACGCCTCCACGCTCTGAGGCCATGGGCGCCCTCACGACTCTTGCGGACCGCTCGGTCGCCAAGCTGACCGAGGAGGAGATCATCCGCCGCGTGGTGCAGTCGCTCGCCGACGCCGCGCCGGCGTTTCCCGAAGGCCCCGGCGGCGATTGCGCCCACCTGCCGACCGCGGGCGGACGCTCGATCCGCGCGAGCACGATCGATTCGGTGCTCCTCGGCCGTCACTTCGACGCCGCCTGCGACGGCATCCGCGCGGGCGCCAAGCTGGTGAACCGCAACCTGAGCGACCTCGCCGCCGCCGGCGCGGTGCCGTCCGACGCCCTCCTTTCGCTGGTGATCGGTCCGGACGTCGACGCGACCTGGCTCACCGACTTCGCGCATGGCGCGGGACGCGCCGCCGCGAAGGCCGGACTGCGCATCGTCGGCGGAGACATCTGCCGCGGCGCCCACGGCTCGTTCCTCGGCACGCTCGCCGTCCAAGGCTTCGCCCACCGCATCCTGACGCGTAAGACCTGCGCCGTCGGCGATGTTCTTTTCGTCACGGGCCAGCTCGGCGGATCGCTCTACGGCCGGCACCTCGACTTCGCCCCTCGTCTCGCCGAAGGCGAATGGCTGTGCGGCCATGGCGAAGTCACCGCCTGCACCGACCTCTCCGACGGGCTCGCCAAGGACCTCCCGGGACTGCTCGGTCCGAAGTTCGACGCACGCATCAATCTGGCGCACCTGCCTCTCTCCGACGCCGCGAAGTCGCTGGCTAAATCGGACGGCAAACCGGCCCTCGAGCACGCCCTGCAGGACGGCGAGGATTACGAACTGCTTTTCGCGGTCAGCGCCGACCGCGCGGACCTGCTCGAAGCCTCGTTCCGCAAGGCCTTCCCGCTGACGCCGCTCGCGCGCCTAGGCACGGTCGAAGCCGGCACGGGCCTCGCCCGCGACCTCGCCGACGGCGAACCGATCAAGGACCGCGGCTTCGGCCACTTCGCCTGATCAGAGCGCCTGACGGCGGGCCGGACGACCTTCGTCGACCTCGATGTAGTCGAACATCGTGTCCACGCCGGCCTCGGCGGTGAGGCCGTTTTCCTTCAGGCGACGGACGAGCACCTCGTTGGCTTCGTCGCGCCAGCCGCGTTTGGTCATGAAGCCGTTCCAGATCTCGATGTCGTTCGTGGAAAGTTTGCGGCCCTTGGCTTCGGCCCAGGCGAGGATCTGCTCGGAGGTCGCCGCGGGATTCTGCAGCACCCAGACGCGGAGCTCGTCGTACTTGATACCGAGATACTGGCAGCAGCGGTCGTCGAAAGCCTTGCCGAGATTGTTCACGAAGTCGGCGTGCAGCTGGCCGGCGGCGTGCAGACGGATCTTAGAGACGAGGCGAGGCAGATACACGAAACCACGGACGGCTTCATAAGGGCTGAGGAGACCAGGGACGAGGGGCATGGCGGTGAATTGAGAAGCAAGATGACGGATGACCGATGGCGGAGAAAAGCCAAAACCCAAGATAGGTCTTAGCGGAGAGCGGTTAGATGCATTGAAGCCGCCGAAGGGCGGCCTCAGGTAGGGGCGTGGCTACGCCGCGCCCTCAAGCCCTCCGGCCCACAGGCTCCCCTTGCTCCCTGGTACTCCCGACCGCCTACCGCCAACCGCTCACCGCGTCTACCTCATCGGTTCTGTGCCTCCGGGCCTCCGAGCCTCCGGGCCTCTTATGTTTGCCCTCCACCCCTACCTGCCTTTCCTACCCCTACCCCGGCTCCAACCCCTACCCCTCATCGCACCCCCCATGCTCCGCTTCCTCGCCCTCCTTCTCGCCGTCACGGGCTTCGCGGCCGACGTCACCAAGCCGGCGGCGTTCTCCTCGTCGAAGTACGACAAGGACATCGCGGCTTTCGAGGCGGCGGACAAAGCCAACCCTCCTCCGCAGCAGGCCGTGTTGCTCTCCGGCGCCAGTACGTTCCGACGCTGGACGAATTACGCCGAAGCCTTCAAGGGCTACGCGGTGATCAACCGCGGGTTCGGCGGCTCGAAGACCACCGAAGTCCTCGGCTACATGGACCGCATCACGCTGCCGTATCACCCGCGCGTCGTGCTCTTCCACTGCGGCAGCAACGACATCAATGCCGGCGACAACGCCGAAGCGGTCGCAGGCCGCGTCCGGGAATACCTCTCCCGGCTGCGCAAGGAGAACCCCGGATGCGCGCTCATCCTGCTTTCGACCACCCATGCGCCGAGCCGCCGCAAAGCCTGGGATGAGATGAAGAAGGCGGATACGCTCTTCCAGCGGATCGCCCAATCCGAACCAGGCGTCACCTACGTCGACATCAACCCGGCGCTCAACCTGCCCGATGGCGAACCCCGCCCCGGCGTGTACGCTTCCGACGATCTTCATCCCAACGACAAGGGCTACGCTGGCATCATCGCGTTGCTCCGCCCCGCCCTCGACAAGGCCTGGAAAGAAACCGCCCCCGCCTTCGCCAAGTAAACCCTCCGTCTTTACCACCCCTTCCCCTACACCGCTGACATGAAACTCCTCCTCGCGCTCCTCCTCGCCGTCACCGGCTTCGCGGCCGACGCCGCCAAGCCCCACGTCCCGCTCGCCCAGCAGCCGCTACGCATGGCCAAGGACATCGCCACCTTCGAGGCCGCCGACAAGGCCAACCCGCCGCCCCAGCACGCCCTGCTCTTCTCCGGCGCGAGCACCCTTCGCCTGTGGAAGAACGTCGCCGAAGAGATGAAGCCCTACCCGGTGATCAACCGCGGCTTCGGCGGCTCCTACACCACCGAAGTCCTCGGCTACATGGATCGCATCACCTTGCCCTACCACCCGCGCGTGATCGTCTACCAGTGCGGCGGCAATGACATCAACGCCGGCGATCCCGTCGAAGCCCCCATCGCCCGCATCCGCGAATACCTCGACCGCCTGCGCAAGGAGAACCCGGATTGCGCCGTGGTCTTCATGGCCACCACCCGCGCGCCTTCCCGCAAGGCGAAGTGGGAGCAGCTCGACGAGTACAACCGCCAGCTCCAGGAGATCGTGAAGGAAGGCAAGGGCCTCTGGTACGTGGACATCAACCCCGCGCTCAACCTGCCCAGCGGCGAAGGTAAGCCCGGACACTACCTCAAGGACAACCTCCACCCCGACGTCGCCGGCTACAAGGCCATCGCCGCGGTCCTGAAGCCCGCCGTCGATGCCGCCTGGCAGGCGACCGAGGCCGCATTTAAGAGGTAATTGCGGTTAGCGGCGGGCGGCAAGCGGTCAGGAAGAAGCCTGGCCCATCAACCTGCATTGGATGGGCAGGGTCGGGAACGCGTCACGACATAGCACGCATTAAGGCGACTGCACTGGCATTGAAACGACCTGCCACCCGGGGCTGCCACTCGCCACCTGAACTTTCCAAGGTAGTGCTGGGCGTTTTGCCGGCTCTAACCGCTATCCGCTATCCGCCAACCGCCAACCGCTACCACCACGCGGCAAACCAACACCATTCCCTTTGCACTTTGGGGCTTTGTCGCCAACTTCGCCCTGTCCAATGCACGAGCCCTCCGCAAATCCTGACGCCCCGGCCTCGCGTTTCCCCAACGGACCTTTCGTCCGTTACATGCTCGGCGAAGGCATCTCGATGACCGGCACGTGGATGCAGGCGATGGCCCAGGGCTGGGTCATGGCCGGACTCACCGCGAGCAGCTTCGCCCTCGCGGCCGTCAACTTCGCCGGCGGCCTGCCGATGCTGCTCCTGTTCCGGATCGGAGGGATGTATGCGGACAAATACGACAAACGTTTCATCCTGCAGGCCTGCCAGGTCGCCCAGATCGCCTTCGCCGTGGTGATGGGCACGCTCATCGCCCAGCACCAGCTGCAGATGTGGCATGTGCTCGTGTGCGCGACGCTGCTGGGCGTCTCCAGCTCGTTCGAGATGCCCGCCGCCGCCGCGATCGTCCCTGAACTCGTCGGCAAAGAACATGTCGCCCGCGCCATCGCCGTCGACCGCGCGGTCTTCCACGGCACGCGCCTCGTCGGACCTGCCATCGCCGGCTTCCTGGTCGGGTCGCTGGGCGCCCAATGGGCCTTCTACCTCAACGCGGTCTCGTTCCTCGCCCTGATGGTAGCCCTGGCCACCCTGCCCCCGCGACCGAAAGGCACCCAGGAGCAGGAGGAGAAGCGCCAAGGCGGCATGGGCGAGGGCTTCAAGCATCTGCGCCACGACCCGACCAGCTTCGCGATGGTGACGTTGCTCGCGACCAACACCCTGTTCGTCTTCCCGACGATGATCATGCTGCTGCCGATCTACGGCCAGCACATCCTCAAGCTCGACGCCCAGCACATGGGCCTGATGATGTTCAGTTCGGGCATCGGCTCGGTCATCGGTTCTGTCGGCATCATGTTCCTCCCGAAGACCGCCCGGCAGACGGTCATCGCGCTGACGATGGTCGTGATCTGCGGGGCGCTGATCAGCCTGAGCAAGGCCGACGTCTTCCTCTGGGCCGCCTGTACGCTGACCTGCCTGGCCTTAGGTGTCTCGACGCTGGTCGGCCTCGCCAACACCATCGTGCAGGAACGATCTCCGGAGGAGATCCGCGGCCGCGTCTCGGCCATCGCCGGCCTGAGCTTCTTCGGATTTCTCCCCTTCGCCGGACTCATCATGGGATGGTTCGCCGACCACTTCGGCGTCCGCAACGCGCTGTTCTACTCCGCCTGCGCCTACGCGGTCATCGGCTGTGCCGTGATCGTCTGGGGCCGCCGAGGGATGAGCCGCGAAGCGCAGGCCTGAGCAGGCGCGAAACCCAAGAAGCATCGGACAGAAGGTTGCGGCCAGGCACCCAGCCCATCATCCGGCCTCCGGCTTCCCTTTGAGTTCTGCCTTCGCCTTGGCGAGCTAAGCTCGCCCAAAAGTGGTGCTCCCGTTGGGAGTCGAACCCAAATCGCCGGCTTCGGAGGCTAGCATTCTATCCATTGAAATACAGGAGCGTGAGGTTCTAAAATCCTCTTTCACGCAGGTTAGTCAACCCTTCCCGAAACCGCCCTTACTTGGCAGGCAGCACCCGGTCGGCGAAATCGGCGTAGTTCTTCCAGTCTTCGAGGAGGATGTCGTGCTTACCAGGACGGAGATGGTACCCGATGGTCCGGCCGACGGGCTTGCTGATGGGCGGGAATTCCTTGGTAGCGAGGCCGGGCTGGCCGAGCAGATGGTAGACGGGATCGGCATTCACGGCGCCGAGGAATTCGCCGAGAGGGTCGGCCCAGCTGTCTTCCGAGGCGCTGGCGACGTAGAGCGGACGCGGCGCGGCGAGCGCGAGCAGGTAATGCGCGTCGAGCGGCAGCTGGTCTTCCCGTTCGGAGAAGGTCTCGAAGCGCGCGGTGAACCAATGCGGGAAACCGCGGCCGGGATAATGCCCGGTGATGATGCCGACGGTCTCGCCGAAGATGCGCTTGTTGAGCGCGGCGCCGCCGCAGCCGGAGTCGTTCGAGATCACGAAAGCGAAGCGCCGGTCCTGCGCGCCGGCCCAGAGCGAAGCCTTGCCGAGCCGCGAATGGCCGTGCACCGCGGCCCGCGCGGGATCGACGGACGGGACTTTCGCGAGCACGTCGAGCATGCGCGAGAGGCCCCAGGACCAGCAGCCGATAGCGGCCCAATCTCCGTCCTTCCACTTCGTGTTGACGCCGTCAGGTGAGATCGCCGCGCGAAAACCATCCTTCCAGCCTTCGGGATGATCGGGTTCGAAATCGCCGTAATAAGCCGTGGCCGAAGCGTAGCCGCGGTCGATGAGCATCTCGAACTCCCAGCGACGGGCCTGACCGCCGCGCAAGGCCGGGTCGGCCTGGGTCGTGCCCCTCAAGGCCCACTGCTTGGAAACCCAGCTCGAGGCGACGAAGACCGCAGGGTCTTCCGTGGTGGTATGGTTGCCGCCGAAGTTGAGCCCGACGAAGACCGGAGCCGGACGCTTCGCGGCGTTCGGCACGTAGAGCAGCATGTCGAACGACGGTCCCTTCTTGCCGATGGGCCAGACCTTGAACTGGGTGCGCGAGGCCTTGCCGCCGAAGGCGTCCTTGGACTGCTCGCGGATTTCGACCACGGCGTCCGCCTGCGACTTCGACGTGTCCGGCGTGCGGCCGAACATGTTCTCCTCGACGAGCCGGAAGACTTCGGGGCGGCGGACCTCTTCCCACATCTTCGCGTCAGCCACCTTGCGTCCGTCGGCGCAGACGAGCGGATCCGGCAACGTATACGGCGGGACCTTCGCTTCGTCGGAAATGACCGGAGGCATCGCGGACAGCAGGAGCAGGGGTAGCAGCATGACGCGACTATGCGTGATTTAGCGGCCCATGGGAGCCAAATCACGCATAGTCGCGAGGGGGCACGGGTTACGCTGGCAAGGGGACACGGCAGGGCCGGGACAAGCAGCGGACGCGACGCCGTCGCGCCCCTACCCAGAGACATAGCTCAAAGGGAAACCGGAGACCGGACAGTCAGCTGGGACACATGACCGCAGCACACATTCCGGTCTCCGGTCTCCCCTTGAGCGCCCCCAGGCCCACCGGCCCCTCGTTTAAAATCTGGAGCGCTCAACGCTCCCAGATTTCAAACGCATACCCCAATCCCTGATACTCACCCCTCTTCGCCGACACGCGCTTGGTGAAGTGACGCTGCCAGTCGGCGGGGAAGAAACGGTCGCCTTCGTAGTCGCGGTCGATGCGCGTGATGAGCAGGCGGTCGCAAAGCGGCAACCCTTCGGCGTAGATGCGCTCGCCGCCGGTGATCCATGTCGGACCATTCCACTGATCCATGCGCTCGGCGATGACGAGGGCCTCGGCCAAGGAGGTCGCCTGTTCGGCCCCCGGGAAGGATTTCCTCGGATCGCGCGACACGACCACGGTACCCCGACCCGGCAAGGCCTTGCCCAATTCGGCGTAGCAGGCGGGCCCCTCGATCATCACGCCCCCGGCAGTCTGGTCCATGAACCAAGCCAGGTCCTCAGGAATATGCCACGGGAGCTTGCCGGCCTTGCCGATGACCCCGTTGCGGGCCACGGCGACGATGCACTGGAGGGGCTTGGCCACGGCCTAAGGGATGTTAATAACCCCGCCGGACGCAAGCGCCGGGGTGGCCTTGGACTGATTGACACCCGCCGAAAGACTGGGGTAGGTTGCCCGAATGATTACCTGGCTCCAGAACGCCACCGGCAAGCACCACCGCATGATCTTCGGATTCCTGCTCGTGGTCATCGTGGTCTCCTTCGTCTTCTACGGATTCGCCGGCCGCGGCGCCCTCCGTGGCTCAGGCTCCTACATGTACCAGGGCGTCGACCTCAACGACCCCGCGGTCCGCTCCCGCTTCCGTGACGCGACCTTCTTCGCCCAGATGACCGGCCAGCGCATGGACAACAACGGCCTCGTCCAGCGCGTCGCCGAACTCAGCCTCGCCGACGCCCTCGGCATCCCTTCCCCCTCCGACGTCGAGATCCGCCGCATCGCCCGCGAGATGACCACCTCGCCCGACGGCAAGAACGCCGACGGCCTCAACAAGTTCCTGGAGTTCGCCTCGAAGCAGCTCAGCGCCTCCGACCTCGAGACCCGCGCCCGCTTCGAGACCTATATCAAGGACACCTGGCGCATCCAGAAGGCGATCAATACCCTCGCCGGTTCCGGCCACGCCACCGCCAGCCAGATCAAGCGCATCCTCGACCGCGAACGCACCAAGTGGACCGTCGACGTCGCCACCTTCGCCGCCGCCGGCTTCAAGGCCGACGTCAAGGTCGACGAAGCCAAGGTCAAGGAAGCCTTCACGGCCAATATCGAGAACTACCGCCTGCCGGCCCAGGTCGCCGTCACGGCCGTGACCATCGCCCCCTCCGTCGCCGACACCGCCCCGGTGTCCGACGACGAGATCATCAACATGGGCTACAATCAGGCCGAGAAGTTCAAGTTCGAGACCGGCAAGGTCAAGGAACAGGCCCTCGCCAAGCGCGCCGAGCTCGAGAAGCTCGTCCGCGCCGAACGCGCCATCACCAACCTCGCCGGCCAGGTCTCCGACGAACTCGCCGAGAAGTTCGCCATCGATACCGCAAAGGCCGACAGCAAGGAACTCGCCGCGTGGATCAAGGCCAAGAACGCCAAGGTCACCGTGATCCCGTCCTTCGAGGTCACCAACCCGCCCTCCCTCGCCAAGATCCCCGCCGAAGCCCTGCGCGTCGCCGGCGAGCTGACCGACAAGGAATGGCGCACCGAAGTCTACCGCTCCGAAGAAGGCGCCACGTTCGTCTTCCTTAACAAGCGCACTCCCGACCGCCTCCCGACCTTCGACGAAGCCAAGGCCAAGGCCGTCGAGAACTGGAAGAAGTCCCAGTTCAACCGGGCGCTCGCCGAAGAAGTCGCCAAGGTCGGCAAGGCCATCCAGGCCGACGTCGCCGCCGGCAAGACCTTCACGGACAGCGCCAAGGCCCATAAGCTCGCGCTGACCTCTCCCGAAGCCTTCTCGGTCTACTCCGTCCCCGAAGCCCTCAACGGCGTCAACGAGAACACCGGCCTCCTCATCGAAGCCGCCGGCGTCGGCAAGCTCACCTCTGCGATCCGCATCGCCAACGGGGACTACATCTTCATCCGCCCGGCCAAGAAGGACCTGCCCGAGGACAAGACCGGCGTCGAGGAGGCCCGCCTCTTCGCCCAGCGAGTCTCCCAGCGTAACGCCTACTTCACCGGCATCGGCCTAGTCCAAGACGTCGTCCCGGCCCCGGCCCAAGCCAAGTAAGGCCTCCCGCGAGGCCGACCAAAGGACAGGCTCACCCCTGTCCTTTTTTGCGCCCTCGATAGGCAGGGCACGCCCCTCCCTTCTTGCCCTGCCCCCCTGACCCCCTTACGCCTTCCCCTTCAGGCCATCCCGCCTCTGGTCCTCCGGCCCTCCAGCCCTCCATTCTCCTCCCTTCGCCATGTCCCAGGTCCGCGTCCGCTTCGCTCCCAGCCCCACCGGCTT
>CAIWNE010000105.1 GCA_903913915.1 uncultured Opitutia bacterium | reverse complement strand
GGTGTCTACCTACTGCAGCCGGGAGGCACGCTCACCATCGACACGGCGCGCGCGGCCAGGATGCAGCTTCAGGGCATCGCCGTTACGGGCACAACCACCCTCGCCGTGCAGGAGATCTTCTGACCATGCCCCGTCTCGATAATCCGAGCGCCTTCTCGGTGGACGTAGCCGCCCCACAGCCGCTGCGTCTGGATCTCGTCTGCGGCCGCGGCACGATCGCGTCCCAGGGCTGGCTCACCTCGACGCCGGTTAGTACGGGCGTGGCTGAGGTCGCGGACTGGGACCTCGCCAACTCTTACCAGCTCTCCGACACCAGCGCCACGGATCGACCCTCGATCTCGCGACTCGTGCCCGACTCCATGCTGTCCTCCCTGTGGACATATGGCGGTCGCATGTATATGCGCATGGGCTGTCTTTCCACGGCGGTCGGCGAGTCTTGCACTTTCGGCTTCGGCATCGCCTCCGCCTCCGGTCGCGGATGGTCCACCGGTTCGACCACGGCGTACATGGGCCTGGCCGTCACGGTCAAGCGCGTGAGCGGCGCCTTCGACTTCTACTGGTACAACTCCACAACGAAGCTCGGCACGGCCACCTCGGCCACCAACGCCTCTTGCGACATTGAGCTAAAGTTCACGCCGCTCTCCTCGCGCTGCGATCTTTACGCCAACGGCACGCTGATCGCCACGACCTACAACTGGTTCAACATCGACGAATTCTTCACGGGCGTCGTAGGCATCTACACCCGTCCCGCCTCCGTTACCACGGTACCAGTCACGATCCGACGCATGTGCCTGACCGCTTACGTCGATGACGGCAGCGTCACCATTCCGTCGGGGCAGTCTTTCACGCGCGTGTTCTTTCCCGACGAGGTGCGCAACTTCGTCGTGAAGGTTCCCGACGGACCTTTCCTCACCAATTCGGTGATCGAGGCTTTCACGCGTAGCGGCAACCAGATCACCTTCCAGCGGACCGGTTCACGTGCGCTCTTCAGCCACCGCTACAGCACGACGGTGACACGCGCCACTGGTGTCCTGCTCCGAGCTAACGCCACCATGGTCGGGCCCGACGGCTCCGACTTCTGGACGGTCGGAGGCTGACCCGCCCATGCCCACCTACGAATACGAGTCCGACGACCCGCCGCTGAAGGTCATCGCCATCCGCGGTGTCGCCGACCGCGACCGCCCAATCATCTTCAGGAGAGTCCAGGTTCCCTCCTCTGTGTCCTTGGTCAATACGGACAGCGGCCGAGCCAAGGCCGACACGATGGAGAAGGGTATCCTCTCTGGTTACCGGAAGCTTGAGGACAAGCTGGGCGCTGATTTCTCAAAGAGCGGCAAGTTCACGAAGAAGCAGATCGCCGAGGCTTGGAAGCCGACCTCCTGACATGGCCGTCTCCGTCACCATCCAGCGGCCGAACCTGCGCGACGGCGACGTCGTCGACGCCGCGCAACTATCCTCTCTCTCCGTCGTCGGCGTGAGTGTCGACGGCGCCGTGGCCCAGGATGACTTCACGGCCTACAAGGCCTCCGCGTCGACGTCTTTGAGTGCGGGTCTGGCAGGCCTGACGCTCAGTCCGGTCGGTTCAGTCGTAGCCTATGCGGGCGCGACTCCGCCGACCACCTGGCTGTCCTGTGAAGGCCAGGCCGTCAGTCGAACCACCTACGCGGCGCTCTTCAAGGCAATCGGTGTCCTCTGGGGGACGGGCGACGGGACCACGACTTTCAACCTTCCTGACCTTCGCGGCCGCACGCTGGTCGCTTTGGACGCAGGTACGGCCCGCACGCCGGTAGCCACGGCCATCGCCATCAACGGAGGCCTCTCGACCGTCACGCTCGCCGCAACGCAGATTCCCGCGCACGCGCACACCACCACGGCCGTCGCCGCCACGGTTTCCACCGCCGGCTCGCACACGCACTCCGAGACCGTCCCATACGTCCCAAATCAGAGCATCGCCGGAACCTACGACATGGTGATGCACCACGTGCAGAACGACCCTTTCAACAAACCGTCCACCAACGGCTCGGGATGGCTCACCGGATCGGATTATAATAATTGGCCGAACGAACTCGACGTTAGCGTGTTCGGGGCCCGCCCGATGGTGGCCGCCGGCGCCCACGTCCATGACGTCACGATACCCGCCATGACCTCCAGTACGGTCGGCGGCGGTGCTTCCCACGAGAACATGCCGCCGTTCGCCGCGGTGCGCTGGATCATCCGAGCCATCTGAAGATAATGGATGCAGGACAAATAGTCGACCACGCCACCCGCCTCGTCGGCATGGAAGATCCGGCCGCCCAGGATATCGCCTGGGAGTTCCTGCGTAACCGTTGGTCCATGGTCTGGGGAGCGCAGCTCTGGCGCACGGGTCTCAAGACCGCATCCTTCGGGCCGGATTATTATAGGGATTTCCTCACGCTGTCGTCGGTGCCCGAGATGGTCTCTGAGGTCTCCACTGACGGCATCCAATATTATCCCGAGTGCGTGGCCGGTCCCGACGCCGCACGCTTCACCGTCGACGGCCCGACGATCACGCTGATTCCTCCGCTCGCCGCAGGCGCCTCCGCCTTCGTGCGCTATAAGGTTCCGGCCGCCGATCTCGAGGAGACTACGCTCATCCCGTTGCCGGGTGCGGCCGAGTGCCTCCTGGCCTACGTCACCGGCGACCTTTACGAGTACATGCGCCAGATGGCCAAGGCCCAGGTGAAGCTGCAGGAGGGCACGGCCCTGCTTGAGCGCATGCGTCTCACCGAGGTCGCCCAGCGCAGCCACGTCTCGACGCTCATCCCATCAGAATCCCTTCGCTGGGATGAACCCCGTGCCTGATTTCTTCATCGAGACTCTGGATGATCCGCTGCTCGACGCCGGCACGCGGGCGTTCGGTTCGCTCAACTCCGCCGTCAACGCGTCGGTCATCGATCCGCAGACCCTGCGGGCCGCCTCCAACATGGTCATGGAAGGTGATGGTTTCTGCCGTCGTCGTCCGGGCCTTGCGCAGGTCATACCTCCTGGCGGTGTCCCTGTTTCCTGCGCCCTCTGGTACGATACCCAGGCCTACGAGGCCTTGATCCTTTGCCGCGGTGGAATCCTTACCGCATATCCGGCCGACACGGCGGGATATGCCGAGACCCCGGTCGGAATCTCCGGCCTGGGCGACGGCGTCGTCCCGATGGCCCAACTCGTCGAAACCCTCTACGCCGCCTTGCCTACGGGCGGCCTCGCCTGGGCCAAGTTTACGGACGGGGCCTGGGTCAACGGCACCGTCACCACGCACGACTCAAACGGCGACCTGCCGGTATTTTCTTTGCTCGGTTGCCATGGATACCGGCTCTTCGCTGCCCAGCAGGGAGGAGACACGCTTTGGGTCTCGGATATCCTTTCCGCCGATCAGCCAATCTCCTGGAGTCCGCTGCGCACCGTACGTATCGGGACAGGGGAGGGCGATCCGATCACCGCGATTCTTTCCTTTCAAGAGCAAGGCTTGCTCGTTCTCAAGGAGCACACGGTCTGGCTTCTCGACGCCTCCGCTGCCGACGCCGGCAACTGGGCCGTACGCAAACTTACGGGGCTTGCCGGCTGCATCGCCGGCCGTACCGCCGTCCAGCTCGGTCAGGACGTGCTCTTTCTTTCACGCCTCGGAGTGATGAGTCTCTCGGCCCTTACCCGCAGCGACTCGGTCAGTTCGGCGAGCTCGGTCTCCGCACCGGTTCGTTCCGACATCGACCGCATCTCGTGGCCGCTCGCCGCCGGTGCCTTTGCCGGCGTCTGGCGCCAGCACTACATGCTGGCCGCACCTCGCGACTCCGAGGCAAAGCCTTCGTATCTCCTTTCGTATAATACGGAGACCAAGATGTGGTCTGGCGCCTGGAGGCTGCCCACCGGCTCCGTCTCGTCTTCCTGTGTCACCCGCATGGGCGGAAGGCAGGAAACCATGGTCATGACGGCCGACGGCGGCGTCTGGCGTGTCGATCAGCGCATCGCCACCGACGATTTCGGCGATGGCTACATCGAATGCATGGCCGAGACCAAGTCCTTCGACTGGGACGCAGGGCACGTTGGCAAGAGGCTGATGCGGCTCGAACTGCAGATGGAGTATCGTTCCGATGCGGATATCTCGGTCTCGCTCCGGCCCGATCAGGGCGACGAGGTCGGCATCGAGGGTCTTTATTCGTTAAGGTCGCGTTCGCGTCTTCCCTACACCTTGCCCCTTCGCCTGGACCGCACCGAGGTCTTCAGGCGTTCCTGGAATCTCCGCCCCATGCTATCGAAGCCGGTGCGGGAGGTTTCCGTCATCGTCCGCGCACGTAGCCGCGGAAGCTTCGCCTTCGGAGGCGCCACGCTGAGCGCGTGCGCGGAAGGAGTCAGATGATCGCGGCTGTGTCCCCGAGGATCGCCGAGTATCGGGCCGTGCTCCAGGAGCACCTTCCGCACCTGCGTGACATCCCGGTCGGCGACCTCGACCAGCACATCCGCTGGCATATCGCCGTCGGCTGCTTCTCCTCGGTCAGACACGATGGCAAGATCATCGCCGTCGGTCTTTATCGCCGCGTCCGCGACGTCTCCGAGGCCGAGCGCGACCGTTGGGCTCATCGCCGCGACGGCCGGATCGTCTGGATCGACCAGCTCGCCGCCCCTGGCTGCGTCCTCGGTCATATGCTCTGGCACTTCCTTTCCCGTGAGGGACTCGAGGAGCCATTCACCCATTTCGCAGGGCATAGGATGCGACGCGACCAGCGCGTCACCTGTCTGCCCGCCACCACCGTAGAACGAATCCTCCTGCCTCGCTGACATCCTATGGGAAGCAAATCATCCCCACCTCCTCCGCCCGACGTCAAGGTCGAGAGCCAGAAGTCGGTAGACGCCGACCTGAGCACGCTCGCGACGCGCCGGGCCGCCGAGCTCGGCGCCTCGCAGGGCGTGGGTTATTACGCCGGAGGGAAATATTATAAAACCAAGGATGCGCTGTCGGCCGACCTAGCCCAGGCCCAGAAGGATTACGCGGCCGGCGGAGGCAAAGACGCCACGCTCAAACAGAGGATAAGCGAGCTGCAGAGTCCGCAGGACTTCACGGGCCTCGGCGATTCCGCCTACGCACAGAACGCCCTCGGCATCCTGCTGGATTCCAACGACCAGGTCGCCCAACGTCAGCTTGCGCTTCGCCAGAAGCTGGGCGTGGCCGACGTCGAGCAGTCCGTCGCGGAGTTAAAGGCCGCCGATCCGGGGTCGTGGGACATGCGCCAGAAGCTCATGTCCGACGTACAGCAGGACCAGGTCAGTCCCGAGCTGAGCAAACTTTATAATGACGCTGCGGCCGACTATGAGCTCGGCTCGAAGTTGGATGACTCCACCGCCCGCGAGGTCGAGCAGGCCGTGCGCTCGGCGCAGACCTCCCGTGGCAACGTGCTCGGCAGCGCGGCGGCCACCCAGGAGGCCATGGCCCGCGGAGATGCCGGTTATCAGCGCAAGCTCCAGCGCACGCAGAACCTGGCCAATCTCGAGAACCAGGTCGCCGGCCGCAAGCAGCAGCGCCTCTCCGACATGTCCGCCTTCCTTAACAACGGCGTCGTCGGTCAGTTCGGCGCCTTGAGCGGCGCACAGAACGGCGCCGTCGGTTTCAATCCCGTGCAGGGCAAGGCGGGCACTAACATCTCCTCCAACGCCGTGCAGATGGGCCTGGGCTTCGCCCAGAACAACTACCAAGGCCAGATGCAGGCCTGGCAATCAAGCCAGGGTAATCCTTGGACAAACATTATCTCCGGCGCCGCGGGCATGGCCGTTGGCGGATTCACTGGAGGCATCGGCACCGGCCTGGCCAATAAGGCGCTCGGCAAATAACTCACCATGATCCGCTGGGACCAATATTTCCTCCAAGGCCTCGACAGGGGTGCCGCTCTTTCCGAGCGCGCCCAGGAGCGCCAGATGACCGTCGACGAACGGGCCAAGGAGCGCGAGGACGCTCTCTCCGCTCGCACGCAGGCCCGCACCGACCTTCTCGCCGCCCGTGACCAAGACCGAACCGATCGCCTCGCTCAGATCGAAGCCGAGAAGAAACGCTGGGATGCCGAGATGGCCCTTCGTGAGAAACAGTTCTCTCTGACCAAGGAGCGTGGAGCGACCGAGGACACCCGCTCCGCCGGCCTCGACAAGGAACGTCGTTATTGGAACTCCTTCGACCGTCATCTGAAGTCCGGCGTCGAAATGAGTCCTGAGGATCTGGCCACCGAGATCACGGATCTCCGTGGACGTGACGACCGGACCGATGACGACGATGCCCGTCTCGATGCGCTGGGTCGTGCCTATAGCATCCAGCGTTCGGCTCTGCGTAACATCCGCGGTAAGAAGACTTCCATCGACCCGGAGAACCCGCTCGACCGTACGGAGACCCCGACCTTCCAGCAGGGCGTGGATCTGCCTCCCCTCGGTGGCATCAGTGTCCCAGGCGTGCAGGACGCAGTTAAGGCCTGGCAGGACAAGGTGAAGCCTGGCGCCTCCGCGTCGTCTCCCATCCCTGGTAACCGGACACCTGACACCATCATCCCAGGGGTCGACCTCGACGGCATCTCTTCCCGCATCACTCGTCGCCTTTCCGATAACAAGGCCGAGCTCGCTGAGCACAACCGCGAGCTCGCCTCGGGCGATGAGCGCTATGGCTTCCTGAACATCTGGAGCCGCCGCTCCGCCGCTCAGGATCTGGCCGAGAAGGTACGACGCGGTGAGCAGGACAAGGCCGCGCTCGAAGAGCTGCGCACCAATCCGAACCACCCGCGTGCGCCTGACGTCCTTTCCCGCCTCAACCGCGAGTACTGATCCCTTTTCCCCTTAACCAAACCACCCACATGGCATTCGACCTCGACAGTTACGCCGACAACCGACCCCAGCCGCTCCGCCGCGGCTCCTCTCTCGATCGCTGGAGCGAAGAGCGTTCCCGTGACGAGGATCCCGGTACTCTTGGCGGCATCTGGAACAGCGTGAAGCGCGGCTACTATTCCGGTCGCCGAGCCTCCGCTCTCTCCGACGCCCGCGATATCCAGGAGGAGGCGCCGCCGCCCCTCGAGCCTCTCGACGCTTCTGAGGCCGAGATGGAACGTCGCGTCGTGCAAGGCGGCGATGCTAAGGACGAGGCTGAACTGCAGCGCCTTTCCCGGCGTTCCCTTGCCAAGTCCAACGCCGAGCTCGAGGTCAATCGTCGCGCCGCCTACGAGGTTGAGAAAGCCAAGCGCATCGACGACAGATCCCAGAGGGTCGCCGAACTCACCGATAAGCTTGGCACGCTGCCTTCCTCAGAGGCCTATCGTCGCTGGCAGGCATCAGACGGTGCGAATGCCGCGTGGGACGCCTTCGCTTCGAATCCATTCCAGGTTACTGCCAACATGATTGGCGAGGGTGCATCGCAGATGGCCGGCCAGATGGCGGCCACCGCCGCGGCCGGTGCGGCTGGCGGTAGCGTCTTTGGTCCTGTCGGTTCAACGGTTGGCGGCGGACTCGGCGCCGGCATCTCCGCCTTCCGTTCCGAATACGCCAACGGCTTCCTGCAGTCCATGGAGGAGGCGGGCATCGACCTTTCCGACAAGAAGTCCGTCATCTCCGGACTCACCGACGCCAAGGTCATGGATCACGCCCGCACTTACGCGGAGCGCCGCGCCATCCCGCAGTCCATCTTTAACGCCGTGAGCGCCGGCCTCGCCGGACGCTTCATCGCCAAGCCGGTCGCAGGTGCGTTCATGGACAGATTTGCCGCTCGCACCGCCAACGGTGCTATCGAGGCCGGCATCCAGTCCGCCGTGGGCGCCGCCGGTGAGGCCGCGGCCCAGTATGCCAGTACCGGCAAGGTGGATGATCTTAAATCTCTGGTCGGGGCCGGCATCGCCTCCTTCGGAATGGCTCCCATCGAGGGAATTGCCGCCGGAGCCTATCGCCGGATCGGTTCTCCCGAGCACGGGTCTTCTACTGTCCGCATTACCGACGTCGCCGCCAAGGCTGCCGAGGAGGCTGCCGGTGAGCGTGCCGCCGCAGATTCGCCCGCGCTCGCAGGCGAACGCGCACGAGTCGAGCAGGAGGCCCGTATCCGGCGTGAAGCCGAGGGCGATTTCGGCGAAGCCGTTCCTGCTTATGCCCGCAAGAAGAAGGCCGCCGCCTCGGCCGAGCCTCCGCCTCCCGCTCCGGATCCGACCGGAGGCCCGGAAGGGCAGGGGCCGTTCGAGCAACTGCAGACCTACCGCATCGACGGCACGCTCTCCACGTTCGTCGAGCATCAGCAGGCCGGGACCGTCTCCGCCGGTGTGGAGTTCGTGAGAAACGCCGAGGACGCGGCCAATGTCCTGGCATCCCTCCGTCGCTATCCGCAGGAAAACATCGTGATGCTGGTGACGGACAAGAACGGCCGTCCGATCCACGTCGCACGTCACCAGATCGGCGGCCCCACCTCCGCAGGCTTCAATCCTGGCATCCTGATCGGCACGGCCGCCAGTACCCCAGGCGCCGCGGAGGTCTGGTTCGCGCACAACCATCCCTCTGGCAAGGCCTCGCTTTCGCCGGCGGACATTTCCGCTTCCGGAGCCGTGCAGCGTCTCTCCGAGGCAGCTGGTCTCAAGTATGGCGGAGCGCTGGCTATCGCTTTCGACAAGTTCGCCTTCATGGACAACGGCGGAAGCATCTACGCGAACCGGCCGGTCCCTGACCTGCCTGAGAAGTTCAAGTATCCTGTCACCGAACGCGTATACCGTAATGTCGGCTACCTCGGTCAGACCGCCTTCAGCGACCCCCTCGTCGTCTCGCAGGAGATGCCAGGACTGCTCGGTGGTCGTCCAGGTATCGTCCTGACAAATAACGCGAACATGCCGGTCGCCGCGATTCCTCTGACCGAGGAGTTCATGCGCCAGATGATCCGCCCGGGCGGAGCCGACCAGTTCTTCGCCTCCGTCGAGCGCAGCAACGCGGTCAACGCGTTTGTCTACACGGCCGACATGCCTCCCGAGGCCCGTGTGCCCGTCATCGAGAATATCTCCCGCTTGGCCAATGCCTCAAAAATCACGCTCCTGGACGCGGTCGACGCAGCCGGAGTCACGCACTCGCGCCATATCATCGGTTACGATTCTTCCTTCCGCTCCCGTGGTGAGCCCGGTTCTTCCGCCGGCGCCGCCGAGGTCGGTGCGTCCGTCGATGATTTGACGGGTGCTCTTCGCAGCAGCTTCGGCAAGGCCACCGACAAACTTCTCGAGCTCGGTCGTATCCGTGTCGTGCAGTCGGTCGACGAGCTGCCTGGCGTCCATCCTGACGACACCAAGGGCGTGGCCATGCCTGATGGTACGGTTCACATGGTCGCCGATAATGTTGGCGTGGATGAGGCCCGTGGCATGGTGCTCCACGAAGTAGGCGTCCATGTCGGGCTTGAGAACATGCTCGGCTCGGATCTCTACGCCAATGTGCTCGACCACGTCGACCGGCTCATCGCCTCAGGCGACGAGCACGCAGTCGCTGCCCAGGGCGCCGTGCCTGATGACACTCCGGCGCAGATGCGCCGCGAAGAGCAGCTCGCCTACCTGATTCAGAACGCCCCCGAGTCCAGTGTCGTGCGCCGCATCATCGCGG
>CAIWNE010000104.1 GCA_903913915.1 uncultured Opitutia bacterium | reverse complement strand
TGCCCCTGCGAGCCGTCGCGGAGGGTGGTCTCATAGATTTCGATGGAGCGTGCCAGGGTGGTGTGGGTGGGAAAGAGGTGTAAAGGGAGGGGGCCGTTCCGGGCGCCGCGGAACGGGGAGTCGCCCGTCGGGCGTTCCGTTCAGCGGGCTTAGAGCCCGATGATGGTAATAATCGCCGGAATGATGGCACGACCGGCCGCGGAGCGGAGGGAGGTCGAAGACTGGGCCAGGGATTCCATGACGAAGGCCAGACTCCAAAGGACGAGGCTTGGAGAGTCAAAGGCAAAGGAAGACCAAACGGGTCGATGCTCGCCAAAAGACCCTTAAATGCCCATTAATCCGCCCATGCGCCGCCTCGCCGCCCTCCTCCTGCTCCTGGCAGGCGCCGTCTCCGCGCAGGCTCAATGGCAGATCTTCGCGGAGAAACTGCCTAAGCCGGGCACCTGGGCGCGCTACCAACACGAGACCCTTCGCGATGGCGTGGTGATCTCGACATCCGAACTCAGCATCTCCATCCGCCCCGGCATGGATGTCGGCGGCAAACCACACGTGTGGTTCACGGTCGAACCGGTAGCCTGGCTGGGCTCGCGAGAGCAAGCTCCGCTCCGCCTCCTCCTGAGCACCGACATGGACCGCGCGCGGGCCGGCCGCCTCATCGAGAACTCGCAGGAAATCGTCTTCTCCAATCCGGTCAAAGGCGCCTACCACATGACCCGCGAGGACATCGCCTGGGTCTCCAAGTGGGCGAATCTTTCCTACACCAGCGAGCTCGGCGCCGACGCCCCCGCGACGGAGACCATCGTGGCCGCCGGCCGGCCCTGCGCCTGCGAGCGCCTGAAGATGCTCGCGAGCACGGTGACCGATCCGCCCGTCGTCCCGAAGCAGACCATCGAATTCAAAGGTACCGTCTGGCGCTCGGAAACCACGCCGTTCGGAGTGATCCGCGCCGAGTGGGTCGAGAAGACGACCAAGAAGGACAAGAGCCACGAGGAGTCTCGACGGCTGACCTTGCTGGCCAGCGGCTGGGAAAACCCGTCCGCGGAGCCGGTCGACCGCGGCCGCGACTTCTCGGTCTGGCGCCTGATCTTCAACCGCTAAGCCCTTCAAAAGGACCAGCCCACCCGGGTTGAATCGGATGGGCTGGCGTTAAATGGTGGCCTGAGTCGGAATCGAACCAACGACACGACGCTCTTCAGGCGTCTGCTCTACCAACTGAGCTATCAGGCCAATCAACTGGACGTTCAGAAGGACAAAGCCCCCCTGCCCTGTCAATCCGACAAGGTAGGAGGGCTTAAAAAGGCCCTCAGAAGCTGAATTTCCAAGCCGAGAGGCGGCGTTCGACCTCGGCGATGACTTCGCCTTCGCCGGCTTCGCCCTTGTCGGAAACGAAGGTGACGGAGAAGCGCACGAAGGATCCGCAGTCATCCCAAGGCACGGTGGAGATAAGGTGCTCGCTGATCATCCACTGCGAGAAGGCTTCACCGGATTCGAAGTGCACGGTGCCGGACGGACCGGTCGCGGACTTCGGGGCGGGCATGTAGAGGAAGAAGCCGGCACCGGGCTTGCGGACCTGGAAGCCGAGCTTGGCGAGCACGCCGACGAGCTTGTCCATGCGGCGGGAATACTTGGCGGCGATGGCCTTCGGGATGGAGACCTCGTCGAGACCGGCGGCGCCGGCCTTCTGGATGCCGAGGAACTGGCCGGAGTCCGAGTTATCCTTCACGTCGCCGTAAGCGCGGACGAGCAGCGCGTTGCCGGCGACGAAGCCGATGCGCCAGCCGGTCATGTTGTGGCTCTTGGAGAGCGAGTGCAGCTCGAGGGCGACGTCCTTCGCGCCCGGGACCTGCAGGATCGAGACCTGCTCGGCGCC
>CAIWNE010000103.1 GCA_903913915.1 uncultured Opitutia bacterium | reverse complement strand
TTGTCGGCGGGGAATTGGACGTCGACGACGGCGCCGAGGACCTGGGTGATCGTTCCTTTAGTGCTCATGATATTTGTAGAAGTGGGAGGGGTTGGAAATTACTGGGCGGCGGCGCCGGCGGTGAGCTCCAGGATTTCCTGGGTGATCGCGGCCTGGCGGGCCTTGTTGTATTCGAGGGAGAGGGCGGCGCCGATCTTCTTGGCGTTGTCGGTGGCGGCCTTCATGGCGACCATGCGGGCGCTGAACTCGGAAGCCTTGGACTCGAGGACGGCCTGGTGGACGGCCTGCTTGAAGAAGAGCGCGGGCAGCTGGCTGAGGATCGCGGCGGCGGACGGCTCGAAGAGCATGTCGCGTTCGTCTTCCTCGATCTTCGGCTGCGGGAGACCGAGCTTCACGCGGAACTCGCGGGCCTGGGCGACGAGGCTGTCGGCCGGCAGGAGCTGCTGGACGCGCGGGGTCTGCACCATCGTGTTCTTGAAGTGGGCGAAGAGGACCTCGACGGTGTCGACGGTGCCTTCGGTGAACGCCTTGATAAGGTATTCGGCGGCCGGGCGGACTTCGTTGAAGGTCGCGCGGTCGGTGACGGGGAAATCGGCGAGGACCTTGCGGCCGCCGCGGGCGAGGGCTTGGGCGCCCTTGCGGCCGATGCACACGAAGACGGCGTCCTTCTGTTCGGCGGCGAGGCGGATCAGGTTGCCGTTGAGCGCGCCGGCCATGCCCTTGTCAGGCGTGACGAGGAGGATGCCGCGGACCTTCACCTCGCGCTTCGTGAGCAGCGGGTGGGAGAAATCGCCGACCTTGGACTGGGCCGTATCGAGGAGCTCGCCGAGGAGCTCGGCGTAGGCGCGACCGGCGCGGGCCGCGTCCTGGGCGCGCTTCATCTTCGACGACGCCACGAGCTGCATGGCTCGGGTGATCTGGCCGGTGCTCTTGACCGATTTGATTCGGGTACTGATCTCGCGGAGTCCCTTAGGCATGTGGCGTGGCGGTGTTCAGGAAGAGGAAAGAAAGGCTTCGCGGCTTAGGCCTTGAAGCTGCGGCGCCAGGTTTCGCAGGCGGACTTCAGCTCGGCTTCGCCGTCCTTCTCGATCTTGTTGCCGAGGCGGATCTTCGCGAGGATGGCGGGCTTGGCGGTCTCGAGATGGGTCTGGAGGGAAGCGGCGGCGGCCTGGACGGACTTCACCGGCATGTCGTTGAAGAAGCCGTTCTGCATCGCCCAGATGATGCCGCACTGGATCTCGGCGGACTTCGGGGCGGTCGGGGGCTGCTTGAAGAGTTCGACGAAGCGGTCGCCCTTATCGAGGATCGCCTTGGTCTTCTCGTCGAGGTCGGAGCCGAACTGCGCGAACGCCGCGAGTTCGCGGTAGTTGGCGAGCTCGCCCTTCACCTTGCCGGCGACCTGCTTGAAGGCCTTGATCTGCGCGGCGGAACCGACGCGCGAGACGGAGAGACCGACGGAGACGGCGGGACGGATGCCCTGGTTGAAGAGGTCGGTCTGGAGGAACACCTGGCCGTCGGTGATCGAGATCACGTTGGTCGGGATGTACGCGGACACGTCGCCGGCCTGCGTCTCGATGATCGGCAGCGCGGTGAGCGAGCCCTTGCCGGCGAGGCGGGCGGAGCGCTCGAGGAGGCGGGAGTGGAGGTAGAACACGTCGCCCGGGTAGGCGTCGCGGCCGGACGGACGCTTCAGGATGAGCGAGATCTGGCGGTAGGCGGCGGCGTGCTTGGAAAGGTCATCGTAGACGATGAGCGCGTCCTGGCCGTTTTCCATGAACCCCTCGCCGAGGGCGGTGCCGGAGAAAGGAGCGAAGACCTGGTTGGCGGCGTTGTCGGCGGCGGAAGCGGCGACGACGACGGTGAACTCCAT
>CAIWNE010000102.1 GCA_903913915.1 uncultured Opitutia bacterium | reverse complement strand
CATGCTCGCGATGGCCAAGGTCCCGCACAAGATCCTCAACGCCAAGCACCACGAATCCGAAGCCGACATCGTCACGATGGCCGGCCAGCACGGCGCAGTGACGATCGCCACCAACATGGCCGGCCGCGGCACCGACATCAAGCTGGGCGAAGGCGTCCGCGAACTCGGCGGCCTCTACGTCCTCGCGACCGAGCGCCACGAATCCCGCCGCGTCGACCGCCAGCTGCGCGGCCGCTGCTCCCGCCAGGGCGACCCCGGCCGTTCGCGCTTCCTGGTCTCCCTCGAGGACGACCTGATGCGCCTCTTCTCGAACGCGGGCATCATCTCCTCGCTCCTCGAGAAATCCTTCAAGGAAGGCGAGCCCCTCGAGCACCCGCTGCTCAACCGCTCCATCGGCACCGCCCAGAAGCGCGTCGAAGGCCAGAACTACTCGATGCGCAAGCGCCTGCTGCAGTACGACGACGTGCTCAACCAGCAGCGCCAGATCGTCTACGGCCTGCGCAACCGCGCCCTCAAGGCCGTCGACAGCCGCGAGACCATCCTGAACATCGTCGAGGAGGAGATCGAGGAACGCCTCAACGTCGTCTTCCCGGACCCCCTGGGCGAAGCCGACCGCCGCGCCGCCGAGACCTTCGTCTACTGGTACATCACCACCTTCCACATGCGGATCGACCTCGAGGACATCCTCGCCCGCACGAAGGCCCAGGTGACGCTCCTCGCCACCGACCGCGTCCGCGCCCTGCAGGTCGGCCGCGAAGAACACGAGTCGCCCGAGATCCTGCAGTACCTCGAACGCAACGTCCTCCTCCGCGCCATCGACCGCAACTGGCAGAACCATCTCACCGAGATGGAAGACCTCCGCCGCGGCGTCGGCCTGCGCTCCTACGCGCAGAAGGACCCGCTCAACGAGTACAAGGCCGAGGCCTTCAAGGCCTTCGAACGCCTGATGCAGCAGCTGCGCACCGACACCTGCTCCGGCCTCTTCCGCACCGCGACGTCGATGGAGGCCCTCGAGGCCCTCATGCGCCGCGCCCAGGGCCAGGCCAAGGCCACCGGACCCGCCGAGCCCGGCGCGCCCGAAGCCACCGAGACCAAGCCGGCCAACGCGCCGAAGGCCGAACCTTTCCGCCGACTGACCCCGAAGATCGGCCGCAACGCCGTCGTCCGCATCCGCAAGGGCCCTGAGACCCAGGAGCTGAAGTGGAAGAAGGCCGAGGCGCTCGTCCGCGACGAAGGCTGGGAAGTCGCCGAAGTCCTCTCGGAATGACCGGACAGCCGACGAGCAGCGGACGTTCCGACGCCTGGCCGGTCTGGGCGGGAACCTCGCTGACCGCCCTGCTGCTCTTCTTCTCGTTCGGGCCCGTCGGCCATCCCTTCTGCGCGTTCATCGCGCTCGTGCCGGCCGTGCTCGCGGCGACGCTGCGGCCCGACTGGCGCACCTGGCGTCGCGCGGCGTTCGCGACGAGCTGGGTCCTCTGGATCGCGTTGCTGGTCTGGCTCCGTCACGTCTACCCGCCGCTCGGCTGGCTGGGACTCGTCCTGCTCACGGCCTACTGCGCGCTGTATCCGTTCGTCTGGCTGCTGCTCGTGCGCTGGATCTTCCCCGCCTGCTCGGGGGCATCCCTGCCCGCGCGTCTCCTCGCGATCTCCGGCCTCGCCGGCGTCTGGGGTCTGCTCGAATGGACGCGTGGCACGATCCTGTCCGGCTTCGGCTGGCTGCCGCTGGCGGCCTCGCAGACCGGCAATCCCGTCATGCTCAGCCTGTGCGCGTGGGCCGGGCCGATCGGACTCTCCATCGCGCTCGTATTGTTCAACCTCGGCCTCGCGCGCTGGATCGTCCGCCTCGTCGAATTCACCCGCGAAGAAGCCGCCCTGCAGCCTGCAGGCCCGATGGGCTGGCTCCGACGCCTCACGCCTGAGCTTTACCTCGGCCTGATCCCCGTCGCGCTGGGTTTCCTCGCCCTGCTGAGCGCCAACGCCGCCAGGCAGTCGGCCGAAAAGGTCGGCCTGACCGTCGGCGTCGTGCAGACCGATTTCGACCCCAACGCGAAATGGGACGCGAACCGCCTGCAGGAACACCTCGTGCTGACCGAAGCCATGACCGCCACCGTCGCCGCGCACAAGGCCGTCGACCTCGTGCTCTGGCCCGAGGCCGCGCTGCCGCTCTCGCTGGAGAGCGAAGCCTACGTGGACCGGCTCACCGGCCTCGCCAAGGCGACCGAGACGCCGCTCGTGATCGGCGCCATCGACCGTCGCGGCGCGGGCTACGGCAACGCCGTCGCGGTGATCACCGCCGAAGGCCCGCAGAAGCCCGTCTACGCCAAGCGCCACCTCGTGCCCTTCGGCGAGTACGTGCCGCTCGCCGACTTCCTGCCGCTGCGCAAGGTCGTCCCGATCCCGAGCGACTGCGTCGCCGGCACCGGCCCTTCCCTCCTGCCGCTGACCACGCGACGCGGGCATACCTTCATGGCGGGCGCCTTGGTCTGCTACGAAGACGTCTTCCCCGAGCTCGCCCGCGAACACGCGCGGGCCGGCGCCGACGTCCTGGTGGTGGTCACCAACGACGCCTGGTACGGACGCGAAGCCGGGGCCTATCAGCACGCCGCCCACTCGGTCCTGCTCGCCGCCGCCACCAGCCTGCCGGTGATCCGTTGCGGCAACGCCGGCTGGAGCGGCACCATCGACTCCTTGGGCCGCACCTTCCCCGTGCTGGAGCAAGGCAGCATCTACTTCCGAGGCTCCCGCGCCGCCGCGCCGGTCAGCCTCCCTCGCGACCGTCAGCCCGACACCTTCTGGGTCCGGCACGGGGATTGGGCCGTCGGGCTGGGCGGCCTGCTGTTCGCCCTGACCTACGTCTGGCGCCGTCGCCGGGGCGCCTGAGCCAGAATTCCGCAGGTCCTTGTCGACCTCTCACGGAAACCGTCCAAGGTGAGACTACCCCGGCACGGACGAATCCGCGCCTCACCGACGCTCACCGATGAAGACCATGCGCCTCCTCCTTGCCTGTCTCGGCCTGTGCGTCGCGGCGACCTCCGCGGCGCAGGAACTCAAGAAGCCCAAGGACGAGTTCCCCGAAAGCGGCATGGCATCGTTCCGTCTGCGCATCAAATCCATCCCCACCCTGCGGATGCTCATCAACGGCGTACCCGTCCTCATGGGCGTCGACACCGGCTGCCAGGGCACCGCCGTGATCACGCCGAGCGCGGCGCAGCGCTGCGGCATCACCGAAGCCTTCTCCATGCCCACCATGGGCAACTCCGGCCGGAGCGAATCGACTTACGGGCTCGTCGAGAGGCTTCAGGCCGGCGAGGTCACCTGGCGCGATTTCCACGTGGCGATCATGCCGCTCGACGGCATGGACATCGACGGCCTGCTCGGCGCAGACATCCTCTTCGGACGCCCGTTCTACATGGACCTGCGCAACAAGGTCATGATCCTCGGCAAGATCCCCGACACCTCCGGCGCCCATGAGGTCCCCTGCTACAGCCGCGGCGGCCATTGCGGCGTGAACATCGAGGTCGAAGGCGTGAAGGTGCCGATGATCGTCGATTCCGGCGCGTCGAAATCCTACATGAGCTCGCTGAAGTTCAAGGGGGAGACGGAATTCCGCGGCTATCTGCCGGTGGCCACCGTGCGCAGCACCGGCCTCACCCGCGTCGAGGTCTGCAAGATCAAGTCCCTGCGCATCGGCGGAGCCCCGCTGACCGACGTCGAATTCGTCAGGGACCTGGAGCACAACCTGCTCGGCGACGATTTCCTGCGCGCCCACCCGATCGCAGTGGACATGGCGGCCCGACGCCTGTGGCTCTTCGAGCCTCAGCAGGCGCCCGGGCAGGCCGACGCGACGTCGAAGTAAGCCGGCTTAGCGACGGCGACCGGACTTGCCGGAAGCCTTGCCGTCGCCTTCGGATTCGCCGCCCTCGGATTCGCCGCCTTCGGCCGGCTCCTCTTCGTCGTCCCAGCGGAGGTTCTTCTCCATGTCCTTGTCGACTTCCTCGACGTCGGGCAGGTCGGCGATGTCTTCGGCCGCGGTCTGGGCGCGGGCGGGCTTGTCGTCGTCATCGTCGTCGCCGGGGACCTCATGGCCCTGCGGGACGAACTCGAGGATGTCGGTGATCTCCTCGAAAGGATGGATGTCGCGGCCTTCGATCATGGCCTGGTTGCGCAGTTCGCTGAGCTGCTCATCCACGTCCTCGACGGTGAGCTTCTGCTCGAGCTTGATCGTGTCGTTGATGAGCTTCACGCGCAGGCGCATGATGTGCTCGAGGAAGTCGGCGTAGGCGCCCTTGTCGCCGTCCTTGATGTTCGGCAGGGCGAAGAGCTGCTCCTCGGAATCGAGGATGTGTTCGGCGACGCGGACGAGGCGGACCGTCTGGTCCTTCTCGATGTCCTGGGCCTGGAACGGGACGAAGGCGGCTTCGAGCACTTCGTTGGAGAGGCCGTATTCGCGGAGGGGATCCATCATGTCCAGGATCCACGGGAACTGGTAGGGATCGAGGATGCCCAAGCCGTCCGGCTCGTAGTGCTTCGGGTCGGAATTTTCCTTCACCCACCAGTTGCCTTCCTTCTCCTTGAAGCGGATGGTGCACCAAAGGAGCTTTGAGGTAGTCACAGCCATGGCTGGGTGGTGTGTCCATGTCTGGGCGGGAGTCAAGAGGGGTCGGCGGAGGGTCGATTTGGCGGGCTTCTCCGCTTTCCTTCCGCCCTTTCCTCCCTTAACTGCAGGGCATGTCTTTCCTGTACGACAAGGTCATCGCCAAGGCCCTCTACTCGCTCGACCCCGAGACCGCCCACCAGGTCGGCCTCCGCGGCATGGGCCTCCTCGGCGCCTGCGCCCCCCTCCGGCTCCTGATGGAGCGATCGCTGACCCCCAAGGGCGGCCGCCCGGTCGAAGCGTTCGGCCTGAAGTTCCCGAACCACATCGGCCTCGCCGCCGGTTTCGACAAGGACGGCCTCGGCTGGCGCGGCGCGGCGGCCCTCGGCTTCGGCCACGTCGAAGTCGGCACGGTCACCCCGAAGGCGCAGCCGGGCAACGAGAAGCCCCGCGTCTTCCGCTACCCTGAGCTCAACGCCGTCGTGAACGCCTACGGTTTCCCGAACAACGGCGCCCAGGCCCTCTACGAACGCCTGCGCAAGCACCCCGGTCGCGGCCGTCGCGTGAGCCCGCTCGGCATCAACATCGGAAAGAACAAGGTCACCGCCAACGAGCAGGCCCACGAAGACTACCTCGCCTGCTTCAAGCTCCTCGCGCCGCTCGCCGACTACGTCGTCGTGAACATCAGCAGCCCGAACACCACCGGCCTGCGCGCCCTCCAGGACCGCGCGCCGCTCGTGACGTTGCTCTCCACGATCGCGCAGGAGAACCGTTCCGTCGCCGGCGGGCCGGTGCCGCTGCTCCTCAAGATCGCCCCGGACCTCAATCCGAACCAGCTCGCCGACATCGTCGGCGTCGTCGGCGAATGCGGCTTCTCCGGCATCATCGCCACGAACACCACGATCGCCCGCCCCCCGGGCACCGAAGCGTGCTCGCCCGGCCGCGGCGGCCTCAGCGGCGCCCCGCTCCTCGAACGCTCCCTGCAGGTCGTACGTTTCCTCGCGAAGGAAGCCGACGGCCGCATCCCGATCGTCGGCTGCGGCGGCATCCTGTCCGCCAAGGACGCGGGCCGCTTCATGGACGAAGGCGCGTGCCTCGTGCAGGTGTACTCCGGCCTCGTCTTCCGCGGCCCGGAACTCGCCCGCGAAGTCGCCGAAGGCCTCGCCTGGCGCCAGCGCGCCTGGGCCTGATCACCTCGCCGGCGCGACGGGAATGTGCACCTCGGAGTGCTTGAGGAAGAACGGCACGAACGGGCTGTTCCAGTAGACCGCGTAAGGCTCGCCCGCGGGCTTCACGTCCGTGCGCTTCGCCAGCCAGGCGCGCAGCTCCTTCAGGGCTTCCTCGTAATTCTCGCGGCTATAGGCCCCACGGATGCCGATCGCGGCCACGCGGCGTTCGGGCACCGACGAAAGCCTCACCAGCGGCGTCTCCGCGAGATCGGCGCGCTTCGCCGAGGCTTCGTCCAGGTAGAAGACCATCGTGCCGGGCGAGATGCCCGCCTCGACCGGCGCGGTCATCGGGATCTTGTTCGAGTCGATGTAGCGGAAGAGCCTCATGAAGAGCCCGTTGTCCGCGGAGAAATAATCCTTCGACGACTCCGTGCGCATCCAGCGGGCCGCGGGCAGGGTCTTGAGCTCGAGTTCGCCGAACGCGGTGCGGGGATAGGCTTCGGACACGGCGCCCAGCGTGGTCGTCGCGGCGACGATGGCGAGGGCAACCCGGAGGAACGTCTTCATAAGCGCATTAAAACGCCCGCGGCCGACGTTCCAATCCCCGAAACCTGCGACCGCCCTTGCCACCGGGCCGGGACTTCCTTTGCTGGAGCCATGGGCGAAACGAACGAAAAGAACACCTTTGCCTCCCGCCTGGGCCACAACTTCCTGACAGGCCTCTTCCTGCTCCTGCCGATCGGCCTGACGCTCTACGTGGTGTCGGTGCTGCTCGACCTGATGGGCAAGTTCATCCAGCCCGCCCTCGAGTTCGGCCTGACCTGGCTGTGGCATGACTCGAAGACCCCTGCGCCGGACTTCACCTCAGGCCTCTACCGCCAGCTGGTCGTGGTCTCCTCCGCAGTGGTGATGCTCTTCATCCTGGTGATCGTCGGCTATCTTTCGAAGCGCCTCTTCGGCAAGATCCTGCACCGCTGGTTCGCCGCGCTCCTCGAACGCATCCCGGGCCTCGGCTCCCTTTACGGCACGATCCGCCAGATGGTCGACGCCCTCAGCGGCCGCAACAAGGACACCTTCCGCCGCGTGGTGATGGTCGAGTTCCCCCGCCCGGGCATGTGGTCCGTCGCCTTCGTCACCCACGAGCAGCCGACGGTCTTCAGCCAGGCCATCGGCAAGCCCGTCGTGAACGTCTTCATCCCCGCCGCGCCCGCGCCGACCACCGGCGTCATCCTGCAGGTCTCGCCGGACGAGATCCGCGAGACGAAGCTCACCGTCGGCGAAGCCCTCGGGCTGCTGATGAGCTTCGGTTCCGTCGTCCCCAAGCCGGATAGCAAGTAGTCCGGATGTCCGCGTCGAGCCTCCGCTGCCTGGTGCTGGGTCGCGATCCCTCCGGGGAGTCGCATTCCCTGCTCACGCTGCTCGAGCCCGCCGAAGGCCTCGTGCGCTGCCTCATCCGCACCCACCGCGGCAAGGGCACGACGCTCCCCGACCTCTTCGACGAAGGCGAGGTCTCGCTCGAACGCGCCAAGGACGGCGGCACGCGCTTCGCCCGCGACTATCGCCTGCTCACCCGCCGCGCCGGCCTCGCGCGCGACCACCGCACCCTCGAACGCGCCTGCCGCCTCGCGGCGATGCTCCGGAAGAACCCGCCGCCGCCCGAATCGGCCGAAGTCTGCTACCGCATCGCGCTCGAGACGTTCGACGCCATGGCCGCGCGCCCCCGCGCCGACTGCGCCTATTTCAAGAGCCTCTGGCTCATCCTCAAGGACGGCGGCTGGGGCGTGCACGAGCAATGGTTCACCCGCCTCGGCGCCCGCCAATCCGCCGCGGCGGCGATCCTGGGCCAGCCGCTCGACGCGCAGACGACCGACGAGGAGACCGTCGCGAAGCTTTCCACCGACCTCGAACGCTGGTCCGCCGGGGAGGCCCATTTCGTGCTGCCCTGATGCGCATCGACATCAAGGCCAAGCGCGTCGAGCTGAGCGCGCAGGAATTCGCGACGTTCCGCCCGGGACCCGGCGCAGGCGCCGGCGGCGCCCCGTGGCGCGCCGAAGCGGGCCGCCAATGGCACGAGACGATGCGCAGGGTCGCCGAGGCCGAAGGCCAGGGCTGGCAGTTCGAACGCTCCATCGCCTGCGAGGTCGGCGCGCTCGGCTGGACGATCGCCATCACCGGCCGCGCCGACCAGTGGCTCGAGACGGCCGACGAGGTCCGCATCCGCGAGATCAAGACGATCAGCCTGAAGCTGCCGCGCAAACCGGAGTTCCTCGTCGGCCGTTTCGCCCACCACTTCCTGCAGCTCGCGGCCTATTGCCACGCGGCCCGGCTTTCGTCCGGCGCCCGCGAGGTGAAAGGCGAACTGATCTTCATCGATCCGGCCGACGGCACGCGCCAGCCGGTCGCCCTGCCCCGCTCCGCCGAAGCCGACCTGCTCGCGCAGGCGGAGACGCTCGCCGCGCACGCCGAGAACCGGCGCGCCAGCCACGCGCGCCTGCTCAACCTCCCCGACCGCCTGCCCTTCAAGGAACCGCGCCCGGAATGGCTGCAGTGCTGCGCCGACCTCGACCAGGCCGGCCTCGATTCGCCCACGCGGCTGCTCGTCGCGCCGACCGGCTTCGGCAAGACCTCCGCGGCCCTGCGCCACGGCCTCGGCCTCCTCCGCGGCGGACGCGCCGGACGCCTGCTCTACCTCACCGGCAAGGGCACGGGCCAGATCCAGGTGCTCTCCGAGCTGCGCCGTCTCGCCCGCAGCAACGAACTGCGCGCGGTGGTCCTGCGCCCGCGCGCCGAACACGAGGTCGAAGGCATCACCGACGACCCCGAGCAGATCCGCCGCAACTGGGCCAACGCGAAGATCGACCCGCAGCACCTCCTTGAGGAAGCCGCCGACCTCCGTCGCATCCGCGAGATCGGCCGCATCGCCGGCGTCCCGCCGTGGGACATCACCAAGGCGATGCTCGGCCACGCCGACGTGGTGATCTGCGACTACAACTACGTCTTCTCGCCCCGCAACCGCGCCGCCCTCGAGACCGTCCCCGGCTGGGACATGGCCGACACGCTGCTCGTCGTCGACGAAGCGCACAACCTCCCCGACCGCGCCGCGGAATGCCTCTCGCTGCGCGACGACGAGCAGTCGGCGGCCGACTTCGCCTTCACGCTCACCCGTTTCCGCGCGCCCGAAGCGTGGTGCCAGACCGCCCAGCAGTGGGCCGACTTCCTCCATCGCCTGCCGAAGGCCGACGCGATCTCGCCCGACGACCGCCTCGAAGCCATGGCCATCGCGGAACGGATGTCGGTGCTCGCCGCCGAACACCCGTTCAACACCGACGACCTGCCAGACGCCGCCAAGCAGGCCGTCTGGAACGCCGCCACCTGGTCCGAACGCCTCGAAGCCGCCGACCTCGGCTGGCTCCTCTGGTCGCCCCGCCCGGGCCTGCTCAGCCTCGACTGCCTTTCCGCCGCCAAGGCCACCGGTGAACGCCTCCGCGCCTTCGGCCATACGCTCCTGATGACCGCGACGCCGGGCCCGCGCGGCTCGCTCGCGGCCGACTGCGGCCTCGACCCGGACAACCTCGTGATGGTCCACGCCCTCGCGCCGTGGCGCCAAGGAGCGTACACCGTGGCGATCGACGGACGCGTGGACACGCGGCTGAAGACGCGCGAAGGCCATATGGCCCGCACCGGCGCGGCCTTGCTCCGACTTTCCCAGGAAGGCGCGGTCGCGGCGTTCTTCCCCTCGTACAAATACGCCGAAGCCGTCGTGAAGGAAGTGCGCGACCTCGACCCGAAGGCCGACGTCGCCCTGCAGCCGCGCGGCCTCGGCCCGGACGGCACGGCGCGGTTCGTCGAAGATTCGCTCAACCGTTACACGATCCTCTGCCTCATCCTCGGCGGCTCGCTCGGCGAAGGCGTCGACATGCTCGGCGGACGAATCCGTTCCGCGGTCGTGATCGGCCCGGCACTGCCCGAGGTCAACGCGCTCCAGGAAGCCCGGCGCAAGATGTTCGTCGAAGCCGGCGCCGAGGACGCGTTCTCGCTCGCCTACGTGCGGCCCGGGATGCGCAAGGTCAACCAGGCGCTCGGACGCCTCGTGCGCGCCCCCGGACATTCGGCACGCGTGCTCCTGCACTGCCGGCGCTTCGCCGACGAGGCCTACCGCAGCCTGCTCTCGACGGAATACGGCGACCCCGAAGTCCTCGCGGACGACGAGGAATTCGTGCGGTGGTCGGCGCGCAGCTGATCAGACGCGCGCGATGACGCGGGCGGCAGGGTAGCGGATCTTCTTCATCGCGGCGTACTTGTCGTCCGCGGAACGGTAACCGACGGCGCAGGCGACGACGACCTCATAGCCGCTGCCCTTGAGGCCGAGGATCTCGGTGTAGGCGGCGGGGTCGATGCCTTCGAGGGCGCAGGTGTCGACCGCGAGGGCCGCGGCGGCGCCCATGAGCTGGCCGAGGGCGATGTAAAGCTGACGGGCGGCCCATTCCTTCTGGCCGGCGGCGTCCTTGCCGTTCACCACGCCGCCGATCATCATCTGGCGGTAGGGTTCGAGCTTGGTCGCGTCGGCCTTGCGCTCGCTGACCATCTGATTGAAGAAATCGTTCACATCCTTCTCCGTGACCTCCGTACGACGGGCGAAGACGACGAGATGGGAAGCGTCGGTGACCTGCGTCTGGTTCCAGGAGACCGGGCGGAGCTTGGCGCGGATGGCCGGGTCGTTGACGACGATGAACTTCCAGGGCTGAAGGCCGTAGGACGAAGGCGTCAGGCGAAGGGATTCTTCCAGGGCCGCCCAGGTGGCTTCCGGCAGCTTGCGGGTGTCGAAAGCCTTGGTGGCGTAGCGCCATTCGAGGGAAGCGAGGAGCTGGGCAGGAGTGAGGGCGGCGTTCATGGTAGGAACACAGCCAACCCCACCCTGCCGGATTGTCAAATCAGGCGGGCGAAAGCACGCCGCCGGAGAGCACGAAGCGACGGGCGGCCCGTTCGGCGAACTCACGGCTGTGCGTGACGAGGATCAGGGCGGCGCCACGGTCGGCGACCACGCCGAGGAGCAGGTCCATGATCTCGGCGCCCGTACGCTCGTCGAGGTTGCCGGTGGGCTCGTCGGCCAGGATCACCGACGGACGGTTGACCAAGGCGCGGGCGATGGCGACGCGCTGGCATTCGCCGCCGGAAAGCTTGGCGGGGAGGTGCGCGAGACGGGCGCCGAGCCCGACCTGGACGAGCAGGCCGCGGGCGGCTTCGGTCGACGCGGAGGCGGAGACGCCGGCCACGCGGGCGGCGAGCGCCACGTTCTCGAGCGCGGTGAGCTCGGGCATCAGCTGGTAGTTCTGGAAGACGAAACCGACGCCGCGGCCGAGCGAGGTGCGCGGGGCGACGAGGCCGGCGCCGGGCGCGAGGATGCGGACTTCGCCGGCGTCAGGCTGGTCGAGGCCGCCCAGCTGCTGGAGCAACGTGGTCTTGCCCGAACCGGAAGAACCGCGGATCGAGACGGACTCGCCGGCGAACACCTCGAGCGAGACGTCCGTCAGCACCGGCAGACGGCCGGCGGGCGAAGCGAAGGCCTTGGCGAGGCCGCGGGCACGGAGGACGACGTCAGGCATCGCGCATGGCCTCCGAGGGTTTGCGACCGGCGGCCCAGAGCGCGGGCACGAGGCCGGCGATCGCCGTGGTCAGGAGGGTGAACGCGGCCGCGATGACGAAGTCCGACGCGTCGTAATGGAGCGGCACCTTCGAGAACTGGTAGACGTTGGCCACCATGTCGCCGCCGCCGAAGAGGCCGTTGATCGCGGAAAGGATGCCCTCGCGGAACGAGAGGATCGTCCAGGTGAGCACGAAGCCCAGCAGCGTGCCGAGCGCGCCGATGAGCAGGCCCTGCAGACCGAAGAGCGCGACCACCTGCCAGCGCGCCGCGCCGAGCGAGGCGAGCACGCCGACCTCGCGGGAGCGCCGGATGACGGCCGAGAAGAGCGTGCTGCCGATCGAGAAGGAAGCGACGAGCGTGATGATGAACATCAGGAAGAAGAGCATCGTCTTCTCGAAGCGGATGGCCTCGAGGAAGTCCTTCTTGATGTCCTGCCAGGGGCGGAAGCGCAGTTCGGGATGACCGGCCGCGAGGCGGCCGGCGGTCGCGGCGGCCAGGGCCGGTTCCTTCAGGCGCAAGGTGAGTCCGTGGGCGCGCGGGCCGAGGTTCCAGATCTCGCGGAAGCGGCGCAGCGGGATGAGGGCGGCGGCGTTGTCGACCTCCGTGAAGCCCGTGACCACGACCGCGCAGACCTCGAACTCGGCGGGCAGCGGGGCCTTGCCCTTCTCGGCGCGCTCGGCCATCGCCGGCGACCAGACCTCGATGCGGTCGCCGACGCGCACGCGGAGGGCGCGGGCGAGGCCGTAGCCGAGGATGATGCGGCCGTCGTCCAGGTCGTCGAAGCTGCCGCCCACGACATACTTGCGGGCCGGCTGGCCGGGATCGGTCGGGTCGATGCCGCGCACCTGGGCGATGCCGGAGAAGTCGCCGTTGCGCGCGAGCGCGGGACCTTCGGCGAAGAGCGCGGCCGAGGCGACCTCGGGCCGGGCGGCGAGTTCCTTCGCGAGGGCCTCGGGCTTCTCGATCGGCGCGGGGCCGGTGACGAGGCAGTCGCCGAACGATTCGCGGATGCGCAGGCGATGTTCCTCGCCGAAACCGTTCATCACCGTCTGCACGACGAGCAACGAGGCCACGCCGAGCGCCACGCCGAGGATCGACACCGTCGCGAACGCCGGGAAGCGCTTACCGGGCGGGAAGAGCTGGCGGAGGGCGAGATGGAGGAACCAGGGCAAGGGAAAGGACTCAGGCCTGCGCCTCGGGCGCGAGCGTCGGGAACAGGATGACGTCGCGGATGTTGGCCGCGCCGGTCAGCAGGATCACCAGACGGTCGATGCCGATGCCGAGGCCGCCCGCGGGGGGCATGCCGTGCTCGAGCGCGAGGAGGAAGTCCTCGTCGATCTTCTGGGTCTCGGCGCCGGCCTGGATCTCCAGCATCTTGCGCTGCACGCCGGGGTCGTTCTGCTCGGAGTAGGCCGGGGCGATCTCCTGGCCGTTGATGCAGAGCTCGAAGACGTCGATCGTCGAGTCGTCGCCGACGGTGACCTTGGCGAGCGGGCAGAGCTCCTTGGGGATGTGCGTGACGAAGGTCGGCTGGATGAGGCCCGGCTCGATGAGCTTGCCGAACACCTCGTTGGTGACTTCGAAATCTTCCCAGTCGGCGCGCGGCTCGTGGAGGCCCAGGGCCTTGCACGCGGCGATCTTCTCCTCCTTCGTGCGCGAGAACCACTGCGGATCGCCCGTACGCTCGAGGATGAGGTCCTTGTACTTCGCCTCGCGCCATTCGCCGCCGAGCTCGATCGCCACGCCGTCGGGGCGGACGACGCTGGTCGTGCCGAGGACTTCGGCGCAGACCTTCTGGATCATCGAGCGGACGAGCTCCATCATGCCGCGGTAGTCGGTGTAGGCCTGGTAGGCCTCGAGCATCGTGAACTCGGGGCTATGCTTCACCGAGACGCCTTCGTTGCGGAAGACGCGGCCGATCTCGAAGACGCGGTCCATGCCGCCGACGAGGCAGCGCTTGAGGTGCAGCTCGAGGGCGATGCGGAGGTAGAAGTCGCAGTCGAGCGCGTTGGAGTGCGTCTCGAACGGACGGGCCGCGGCGCCGCCGGCGATGGCGTGCAGGGCCGGCGTCTCGACCTCGGTGAACTGGCGGCTCCAGAGGAAGCGGCGGATCGATTCGACCACGCGGCTGCGGATGAAGAGGCGGCGGCGGGACTCCTCGTTGACGACGAGGTCCAGGTAGCGCTGGCGGTAGATCTTCTCGGCGTCGGTCAGGCCGGCCCACTTCTCGGGCAGCGGGCGGAGGGACTTCGAGACCAGCTTGTATTCGGCCACGCGCACGGTGACCTCGCCCGTCTTCGTGCGGAAGAGCTTGCCGCGGACGCCGACGAAGTCGCCGGAGTCGACCATCTTCTTGAAATGCGTGTCGTAGGCGTCGCCCAGGGCGTCGCGGGTGAAGTAGGTCTGGATGATGCCGCCGCGGTCGAGGATCTTGACGAAGCTCGCCTTGCCCATGACGCGCAGGGCGACGATGCGGCCGGCGACGGAGACCTCGGGGCCTTCCTCGACGCCTTCGGGCAGGAGGGCCGGGCATTCGTTCGAGACATGGGTCTGGTTCCACTCGGCGCGGAAGGGGTCTTCGCCCGCGGCGCGGAGGAGGGCGAGCTTCTCCTTACGGACCGCATGCAGGTCGTGGGAGATGGCGTTGAGGTCGGGCTTTTCGCTCATGTTGGCTACCCCAAAGGGGTGTCTCCCGGAAGCCGGGTAGGCAAGGGCGAAAGGTTCGGCTTTCCGTGTTGCGGCGGGGGCTTTCCGGAGAATAACCGAGACCCATGAAGGCCTACCTCGACCTGCTTCGCCACGTCCGGCAGCACGGAGAAATCCGGGGCGACCGCACCGGCACGGGCACGATCGGGATCTTCGGGGCGCAGCTCCGCTTCGACCTCGCCGAAGGCTTCCCGCTGCTCACGACCAAGAAGGTCCACGTGAAGTCGATCACGCACGAACTCCTCTGGTTCCTCTCGGGCAGCACCCAGAACGCCTGGCTCACCGAGCGCGGCGTGAGCATCTGGAACGAATGGGCCACCGCCGAGCAGTGCGCCAAGTTCGGCCGGGCCGAGGGCGACCTCGGCCCGGTCTACGGACACCAATGGCGCAATTTCGGGGCCACGAAAAAGCCCGATGGCACGTATGCGAACGACGGCGTCGACCAGGTCCGCCGCGTCGTGGAGGAGATCAGACGCAACCCCTCGAGCCGCCGGCTGATCGTCACCGGCTGGAATCCGCTCGAGGCCGACAAGGTGGCCCTGCCCCCTTGCCACACGCTCTTCCAGTTCTACGTCTCGACCGACGGACGCCTCAGCTGCCAGCTGTATCAGCGCAGCGCGGACCTCTTCCTCGGCGTGCCGTTCAACATCGCCAGCTACGCGATGCTCACGCACATGATCGCGCAGGTCACGGGCCTGAAACCGGGCCATTTCGTGCATACCTTCGGCGACGCGCACATCTATTCCAACCATGTGGAGCAGGTCGAACTGCAGCTCTCGCGCGAGACGCGCGCCCTGCCCCGCCTGGTGCTGAACCCCGACGTGAAGGACCTGTTCGCGTTCAAGTTCGAGGACATCGCGATCGAAGGCTACGATCCGCATCCGGCGATCAAGGCGCCCGTCGCCATCTGACCTCGTGGACCTCGGTCGCCCGCTCATCGCCATCGCGGCCGTCGCGCGCAACCGCGGCATCGGCCTGAACAACAAGCTGCCGTGGCGCATCCCGGAGGACTTCGCGTTCTTCAAGGCGACCACCATGGGTCAGGTCTTGCTCATGGGTCGCAAGACCTACGAGTCCATCGGCCGGCCGCTCCCTGGTCGCACCACCGTCGTGCTCAGCCGCTCCGGTTTCAGCGCGCCCGGCGTGATCGTCGCCAAGGACTGGCACGAAGCCGCCCAGGTCGAGCCGACCAAGACCCTTTTCCTCGCCGGCGGAGCCGCATTGTACGCCGAAGCCCTCCCCTGGTGTTCGGAACTCATTCTCACCCATGTGGATATGGAGCCTGAGGCTGACGCCTTTTTCCCGGATTGGACCGGAAGGTTCGACGCCGGGGAGATCATCGCCCAGCACCCCAGCTGCGTGATGCGCCGACACCGGCCGGTTTGAGTTATTGAGTGTTTTCGGTCCTAATTAGAAGGTCCTACGGGTCGAGGGGCTAATGACCCCCATAAAGTGGCAAAAAAGGGCATTTAGGGGTGTTTTCTCCTTTCCAATACCTCCCCCCGCCCTACCTTCCGACAAATGCCGGACGGCCTGTTTATTTTCTTCGCAGCACTGACCCTCGGGGCTGCCCTTCTCTTGGTCCTCAGCCGCAATGCGGTGACCTCCGCCATGGGGATGATCCTGGCCCTGGTCGGGGTGGCCGCCGACTTCTTCCTCCTGGACGCCTACTTCCTAGGGGTGCTGCAGGTCCTCGTCTACGCCGGCGCCGTGATGGTGCTCTTCCTCTTCATCATCATGCTCCTCGACACCGAGGACCCCACGGGCGCGTATCCGTGGAAGACCGCGGCGCTCGGTCTCGCCACCTTCTTCCTCCTCGCCGCCGGCGTGCTCTGGCTCTTCCACTGGTCCGGCGCCGTCGCCGCCGTCAAGGCCGGCGCGACCCCGCCCGAGCTCTCGACGAACCCCGCCGAGTTCACCACCGCCGCCAAGTCGTTCGGCCGCCTGCTCTACACGAAATATCTCCTGCCCTTGGAAATCGCCGGCTTCCTGCTCCTCGTCGCCCTCGTCGGCGTCGTGTCGCTGAGCAAGGACAACCCCGAGTCCAACGCCTGATCTTTCCGCCATGGAAAACACCTCCCTCGCCCACCACCTCATCCTGGCGGGCCTCCTCTTCGTCCTGGGCCTGACCGGCGTGCTCCTGCGCCGCAATCTGCTCGTGGTCTACATGTGCCTCGAGCTCATGCTCGCCGCCGCCACGCTGGCGCTCGTCGCCTTCTCTCGCTTCAACCGCACCATGGACGGCGCGGTCCTCGTCTTCTTCGTCATCACCGTCGCGGCCGCCGAGGTCGCCGTCGGCCTCGCGCTGATCGTCGCCCTGTTCCGCAAGCGCGGCACGGTGCAGTCCGACGCGCTCACCTCCCTCCGCGACTAAGCTTCTCCGATGCCTTCCGACCTTTCGTCCCTGGTCCACTGGATCCTGTTCCTGCCGCTCGGCGCCGCCGCGCTCTCCGCGCTGTTCCTCCGTCGCGCCGGCGCGCTCGCCGCATGGTTCTCCACCGCGGTCGCCTTCGTCATCGCCGGCCTCGCCCTCAGGCTGCTCCTTTCGGTCGGCGGCAACGTCACGTCCGCCACCGGCGACGTCACCTGGCACGTCGAGCTCGCCAAGTTCGGCGGCGTCAGCCTCGGCTTCGGCTACCTCATCGACGCCAACGCGCGCCTGATGCTCTTCGTGGTGTCGTTCGTCGCCGCGTGGATCCACCTCTTCTCCGTCGGCTACATGAAGGATGACCCGGCCCGCGGACGCTTCTTCGCCGGCCTCTCGATCTTCATGTTCTCCATCCTGGGCATCGTCGTCGCCGACAACCTGCTCATGACCTTCGTCTACTGGGAGCTCGTGGGCTTCAGCTCGTACATGCTGATCGCGCACTACTTCGACAAGGATTTCGCGGCCGCCGCCTCCAAGAAGGCGTTCATCACGAACCGCGTCGGCGACCTCGGCTTCATCCTCGGGATCGCGATGTGCCTCTCGCTCTACGGCACCGTCGACTTCGCCGCGCTCAAGGACCACGCGGCCGCCGCCAAGACGATCCCCGTCGCCGTCGGCGCGCTGCTCATGTGCGGCTTCCTCGGCAAGTCCGCCCAGTTCCCGCTCCACGTCTGGCTCACGGACGCGATGGCCGGCCCGACGCCGGTCTCCGCGCTCATCCACGCCGCGACGATGGTGGCCGCCGGCGTCTACTTCATGGCCCGCGTGAGCTTCCTGCTCGCCCCCGAGGTCCTGCACTTCATCGCGATCTCCGGCGCCGGCATGGCCGCGCTCGCCGGCCTCTGCGCCCTCGCGCAGACGGACATCAAGAAGTCCCTCGCCTACTCGACCCTGGCGCACCTCGGCATCATGGGCTGCGCCCTGGGCCTCGGCCACCCCGAGCTCGCGCTGATGCACATGGCGATGCACGCGTTCTTCAAGGCCACGCTGTTCCTCGGCGCCGGTTCCGTCATCCACGGCTGCCACCACGAGCAGGACATGCTCAAGATGGGCGGCCTGCTGAAGAAGATGCCGCTCACCGCCGCGACCTTCGTCGCCGCGACGCTCTCGAACTGCGCCGTGCCCTTCCTCGCCGGCTGGTATTCCAAGGACGCCATCATCGAGGCCGCCTACCACGGCGACCACGTCGCGATCTTCGCCTTCCTCGCCCTCGCGGCGCTCGCGACCTGCCTCTACAGCGGCCGCATGATCCGCCTGGTCTTCCTCGGCGAAGCGAACTCCGAGGAGGCCTCGCATGCGCATGAGTCGCCTTGGACGATGACCCTGCCGCTCGTCGTGCTCGGCCTCGTCTATTCCGTCGCCGGCGGCTTCCTCGCCCATGCGATCATCCCCGCGGGCTCGCTGAAGCCGGTCGAGCACGCCCTCGGCGAAGTCTCCTTCCACCTGGCCGCGCCCTCGACGATCGTCGGCCTGCTGTCGCTCGTCGTCGGGTTCTTCGGCGCCCTGAAGTTCTACGGCTCCGTCCGCGGCGCCGACGCGCTCCAGGTCGTGTCCCCCCGCACGTATCATCTCCTCGAGCACCGCTGGATGGACGGCCTGTACCGCTGGTACGTGGACGCCGTGCAGCGTCGCGTCGCCGAGTTCATCGCCTTCCTCGACCTGCTCATCATCAACGGCGTCGCCGTGCGCTGGATCGGCGGCGGCGTCCCGGCCGTGCTCGGCTACCTTTCCGGCCGTTCCTTCCACCGCGGACAGACGCGCGCCTATGCGTTCTGGATCGTCCTCGGTTCCCTCTTCCTGGCCTGGTTCCTCATCGCCCGCTAATTCATGGACACTTTCCCCGCCTCGCTCCTGCAGCTCGCCATCACGGCCCCGATCATCGTCGGCCTGATCCTGCTCGCCGGACGCAACCTCCCTCGCAGCTTCGCCTCGGGCTTCGCCTTCGGCGGCTTCGCCATCCCGGCCGTCCTCGGCCCTTGGCTGCTCGTCCTCTGGGCGAATCCTTCCACCTCGCCGCAGCAGTTCGTGTCCGAAGGCTTCTGGGGCTTCGGCTTCGCCCTCAACGGCCTCGGCGCGCCGCTCCTGGCGATGACCTCGCTCATCGGCCTCGCCGCGGGCATCAAGGCCCTCACGCAGGAAGTCGAAGGGCGTAACACCTACCTCGGCCTCATCCTCTTCATGCTCGGCGGCACGCTCGGCGTGTTCGGCACCAACCACCTCGTAGGCTTCTATTTCTTCCACGAGTTCGCGCTGATCCCGACGTTCATCCTCACGCTCTTCTGGGGCGGCGAAGGCCGCCGTCCGGCCGCCATGCAGATGGCGATCTACCTGACCGCCGGCGCCATGGCGTCCCTCGCGGGCATCCTCATCGCGATCGACGTCTCCGGCGTCGAATACGGCAGCGCCACCTTCGTGAAGGTCGCCGACGGCCTCCAGAACGCCCAGCACATCCCCGCCGCCACCGGCGCGCTGGTGCTCTTCGGCCTCGGCACGCTCGCCTCGCTCTTCCCGTTCCATTCCTGGGCCGCGCCCGGCTACTCCGCCGCGCCGACCCCGGTGTCGATGCTCCACGCCGGCGCCCTGAAGAAGTTCGGCCTCTACGGCATCATCCTCCTCGGCCTCAGCAGCCTCGACGTCACCGGCGGTTCGCTCGGCACCTGGTTCCTCTGGTTCGCCGTCGCGAACGTCGTCCTCGTCGGCTTCATCTGCCTCGCGCAACGCGACCTCAAGCAGCTGCTGTCCTGGAGCTCCGTCGCCCACATGGGACCGATCTTCCTCGGCATCTGGGTCTGCGGCGTCTCCGGCAAGGCCGACGGCCTCGACGCCGCCGCCTTCCTGATGGTCGCGCACGGCCTCTCCTGCGCCGCGCTCTTCCTGCTCGCCAACGCCGTCCGCGCCCGCGCCGGCTCCTACCGTCTCGACGAACTGGGCGGCCTCGCCACGCGCACGCCGGTCCTCTCCGCGCTCTTCGTCGCCGCGACGATGGCCTCCATCGGCCTCCCGGGCTTCGGCAATTTCTGGGGCGAGGTCGGCGTCTTCCTCGCCCTCCGAGCCCAGCCGCTATGGCTGCAGGCGATCGTCGCCTCGACCGTCGTGATCTCGGCCGTCTACGCGCTCCGCGCCGTGGCCTCCACCTTCTTCGGCCCGGCCTCCGAGGCGCTCGAGAAGCGTTTCGCCGCAGCGCCCTTCGGCGACCTCGGCTGGGCCGAACGCTTCGCCGCCTTCGTCCTGCTCGGCGCCTCGCTGACGATCGGCTTCGTCCCTTCGCTCGTGACCAAGTCCGTCAACCCCGTGGCCGCCGGCGTCACCACCTACTCGCAGCATAACGCCAAGGCGCCCGTGAAGGCCGCCCCGGCCGCTCCTGCCAAGCGCTAATCTTTCCGTCCGATGATTCCTTTCCTCGCCGATATCGATCCGGTCTTCAAGGCCCTGGCCCCTCGCCGGGCCGACTGGCTGACCATCCTCCCCGAGATCGCCGTCGCCGGCCTCTCGCTCCTCTGCCTGCTGCAGGCGATGTTCCTGCCGAAGGCCCTGCGCTCGCTGATCCCGCTGTCCGCCCGCACGGGCCTCGTGCTCGTCGCCCTGATGGCGCTGACGACCGGACCGTGGACCCCGACGAACGACATCGAGTCGTTCGCCGGCCTGCTGCGCCAGAACCTGCCCTTCGGCGGCGTCCGCCTGATCTTCCTGCTCTCGGCGCTGCTGACGAGCTTCCTCGCCGAAGGCTTCCTGCGCGAACGCGACGCGGCCGTCGCGGACTATCACCACGTCCTGCTGGTGGTGACCGCCGCGTTCATGCTCCTCGTCCAGTCGAACCACTTCGTGACGTTCTTCCTCTCGCTCGAGACGGCCGCCGTCGGCCTCTACGTGCTCGTCGGCTACCTGCGCCGCAGCGACGCCTCGCTCGAGGCGGGCGTGAAATACCTCGTGGCCGGCGGACTCAGCTCCGCCCTGCTCCTGATGGGCATGGTGCTCGTGTACGGCTCGCTCGGCTCGGCCGGGGTCGCCGATTCGCTCAACTTCACCCAGATCGGCAAGGCCCTCGCGACGCAGAACGCCGCCCATGCGGTCTCGCCCCTGACGCTCGCCGGCATCGCGCTGATCCTCGGCGGCGTGGCCTTCAAGCTCGGCGCCTTCCCGTTCCACGCCTGGATCCCTGACGTCTATCAGGGCGCTCCGACGCCGACGACCGCCTTCCTCGGCACCGCCTCCAAGGCCGCCGGCGCCCTCACCCTGATCCTGCTCGCGACCGGGCCGTTCGCCCCGCTGGCCGTCAAGCTCGCCCCGCTCCTCGCCGTCGCCGCCGTCACGACGCTGCTCGTCGGCAACCTCGCCGCGCTCGCCACCACCGACGTCAAGCGCACGCTCGCGCTTTCCGGCGTCTCGCACGCGGGCTTCATCCTCGCCGCCGTCACGGCCGCGCTGGTGCTCCCGGGCGCCACCGCCTTCGGCTACAACGTCGAACAGGTCGTGGTGATCTACCTCCTGGCCTACGTCGTCGGCACGTTCCTCACCGCCCAGGCGCTCGTCTCGCTGCCGGCCGTCGAAGACCATCGTCGTCCGCAGCTCGCCCTCCGCGGCCTGCTGCGCCGCTCGCCGATCCTCGCCAGCTCGCTCGGCTTCGGCATCGGCTCCCTCGCCGGCGTGCCGCCCTCCGTGGGCTTCATCGCCAAGCTGCTGATCCTGACGCTGCTCGTCGCCGCCAAGCTCTGGTGGGTCCTGGGCGCCGCCCTCATCGGCGTCGCGATCAGCATCCACTACTACTTCTCGATCCTCCGCGAAGCGGTGGTCCGTCCGACAGAGGACAACGAGGAGCTGGCTCCGCTCGAGGTCCCTTTCGGCACCCGCTTCCTGATCGGCGCGCTCACCGCGGCCTCGATCCTCGGCGGTCTCTTCGTCCTGTTCGGCAACTAACGTCCCTTGCCCCGCCCGCGGGGATGGTGGCGTCGGTGCGCGTCCGACAGGGCCGTCCGGTCGACCGACGTGTAGATCTGCGTCGTGGCGATGTCGGCGTGGCCGAGCATCTCCTGGATCGAGCGGAGGTCGGCGCCGCCCTCCAGGAGGTGCGTCGCGAAGGCGTGCCGCAGCAGGTGCGGCTTCACGGGGACGGAGACGCCGGCCCGCCGGGCGGCCTGCTTCACTCCGAGCCAGAAGGTCTTCCGCGAGATGGCGACGCCCCGGGCGCTGAGGAAGAGCGCGCTGCCGGTCTTGGGGCGCACGAGTTTCGGACGGCCGGCCTTGAGATAGGCCTGCAAGGCGACGAGCGCGGTCTCGCCGACGGGCACGACGCGGTCCTTGGAACCCTTGCCCGTGACGCGCACCAGGGCGGAGTCGATGTCGACGGCCTGGATCTCGAGCCCGCAGAGTTCGGAGATGCGCAACCCGGAGCCGTACATCATCTCCAGCATCGCGCGGTCGCGCAGGCCTTGCGGCGTGCCGGTGTCGGGCGCGGAGACGACCTTGGCGGCCTCCTCGGCGCTGATCATGCCGGGAAGCTTGCGGCGGAGCTTCGGCCCATGGGCGAGCTCGGTGAAATCGTCGCGACGCAGGCCGCTGCGCACCAGATGGGCCGAGAAGGAACGGACTGCCGAGAGCCGGCGGGCGAGCGAAGCGGCGGCGTGCCCCTTGCGGTCGAGCGCCCGCGTCCACGAGTCGACTTCGGCGAGCGTGACTTCCGTCCAGTTGGCGCGGCCGGCGCGGCCGCAATGGGCGGCGAAGCGGACCAGGTCCGACTCGTAAGCCTCGGTCGTCAGCTTCGCCGCGCCGCGTTCCAGCGAGAGATGGGCCAGGAAGGCGTCCACCGGCTCCCGAAGGTCGGGCGGCACCGTCTCGCGGCGGACTCGGGGCGGCTTCGGCATGCGTCATCAGTATTGCCCCGCCCGCCGGGGAGTCCATAAGGATTGAGCATGTCCAGCCAGCGTGAGCGCGCCATGAAGCCGACCGACCTCCGGGGAATCCTCCGGTACGTCCCGATGTTCCGCGACCACGTGTTCGTCATCGCGGTCGACGGCTCGATCGTGTCGCACGAGAACTTCGCGAACATCGTCACCGACATCGCCGTCCTGCGCAGCCTGTCCATCAAGGTCGTCCTCGTCCACGGCATCGGCCAGCAGCTCGTCGGCCTCGCCGGCGAGCACAACATCGTCCTGTCCGACATCCAGGGCGAAGGACCGACCGACGCCACCACGATGTCCCTCGCCCGCGAGGCTTCGGCCCTCGTGTCCCAGTCGGTGCTCGAGAACCTTTCCCAGGCCGGCCTGCGCTGCGCCATCACCAACGCCGTCCGTTCGACGAAGATCGGCCGCATCAAGGGCGTGGACCACCTCTACGCCGGGAAGGTCGAGAAGGTCGACGCCGCGATCCTCAAGTCGATGCTCTCGCAGGACATCCTCCCGCTCGTCACCCCGATCGTGTGCGACCGCGAAGGCCAGTCGCTCCGCGTGAACAGCGACCACCTCGCGATGGAGCTGGCCGTGGCGCTCGGCGCCTCGAAGCTCATCTACCTCACGCCCTTCAGCGGCCTGCAGGTCGACGGCGTCGTGCAGCTCAACCTCCCCGAGGACGACCTGAAGCGCCTGCTCGCGGACAAGACCGCGAAGCTCGACCCGCGCATCCGCAGCAAGGCCGTCCAGGCCGCCAAGGCCCTCGACAACGACGTCCCGCGCGCCCACATCCTCGACGGCCGCGTCTTCGGCTGCCTGCTCACCGAGATCTTCGACAAGGTCGGCCTCGGCACGATGGTGCACGCCAACGACTACGACCGCATCCGTCAGGCCAAGAAGAAGGACGCCCAGGCCCTCTACAACCTCGCCAAGCACGGCGCCAAGACCGACGCGCTCGTCGCCCGCACGCGCCAGCAGATCGAGCAGTCCTTCGCCGAATTCTACGTCTACGAGATCGACGACAGCATCATCGGCTGCGCGGCCCTGCGCCCCTACCCGGGCGGCAAGTCCATGGAGCTCGGCGCGGTCTACGTGCAGCCTTTCTACCACGGACGCGGCGTGGGCCGGAAGCTGGTCGAGTTCGCCAAGCGTCAGGCCAAGAAGCTCGGCGCGAAGAAGCTGATCGCGCTCACGACGCAGACGCAGGGCTTCTTCCAGTCGGCCTGCGACTTCGTCCCGGGCACGCTCGCGGACCTGCCGGCCGAACGCCGCAAGTCGCTCAAGGCAAGCGGGCGCAACTCGCAGGTGCTCTCGTTCTCGCTCAGCCGCCTGAGCGATTCGGTGCGCTGAGCCTCAGCTCGTGGCGAAGTAGCCGCGTTGCTTCTCGCTGATCGGGAGACCGAGCTTCTCCATCAGCTGCAGGAAGTCCTCCCAGACGGTCCGCTTCGCGGAGGCGCTGGGCGTATGCAGGAGATAATTCGGATGGAAGGTCGCCAACATCGGCACGCCTGAAAGATCGAACCACTGGCCGCGCGCCTGCGTGATAGTCTGCGTACGGCCATGGAGCGCCTCGAACGCGTGGGCACCGAGCGCGACGACGACACGCGGGGCGACGACGTCGATCTGCGCGCGGAGGTAAGGAAGATTGAAGGCGAGCTCGCGAGCGTTGGGCGGGCGCTTGCCGTACGGGGTCGGCGGCTCCGGGCGCCAGACCATCGAGGAGGCCAGGTAATAATCAGCGGGGCTGATCGCGGCGGCGGCGAGAATCTTCTGCAGCAGCTCGCCGGAGGCGCCGGAGAAGACCTTGCCGGCCTCCAGTTCTTCAAGAGAAGGCGCGTCGCCGACGAACACGACCTTGGCTTCCAAGGAACCATGGCCGAGCAACGGACGATGCGGAGGCGTCAGGTGCTTCTTGGTCTCGGCGCAGGCGTCGACGATCTGCTTCAACGCCCGCATGCGTTCGGCCTTGGTGCCGGCGGGCAAGGTGAAGGTCGGCGCGTCGGGAATGGGCGCGGTCGCCACGACGACGGCAGGCTTGGGCGCGGCGGGCGCGACGGCAGGCTTGGGCGCGGCGGGCGCGACGGGACGGACCGGCGACGGACCAGGAGCGGGAGCGGAAGCACGGGCGGCGGCCGACGCGGAAATCGGAGCGGGAGACGGGACCGGGGCGCCGGCCAGGGACTTCAGCTTGACCAACGCATCGTCCGAGACGCTGACACGGCGGACCCCGGCGGCCTTCTGGCGCTTGAGCTCCTCCAGGAGGATGTCCAAAGCCTCTGCGGGATCGTCGATCACGGGAGGGAGATGGATTGGATGGCGCGGGCGAGGGTCAAATCTTTCTCCGTGATCTGACCGCCCGCATCATGGGTGCAAAGACCAAGGGTCACCTGATTCCAACTATTATGGATGTCGGGGTGATGGTTGAGCTGCTCGGCGATGACGCCGACCTCATTGATGAAGGCCAAGGCAGCCTTGAAATCCTTTAACTTATAGACCTTCAACAACTTAGATTCTTGCACCTTCCACCCCTCCAGACTGAGCAAAGCCTCCCGGATCTGGCTTGAGGTCAAAGTTTCGCTCATGAAAAAAGCCTCTTTCGGCCGACTATCGGAGTCAACGCAGGGCTGAGAGAAGACCCCTATTGTGAATAAACTTGCCGAAGCCCACCTTAACTGTCATATAAGCGGTCAGGTTTGTCTCGGAAAATAACCAAAGTAAGAGACAAGCCCCGCAGTAATCCGGTGAGTTGACGGTCGTTAAGACGGCAAATCGAAATCCGAAGGTCGGAAACGGGCAATGCGGTGTAGGTAAACCAAGCAAAACAAAAGATAATATGGAAAACAAACTGTTCGTGGGCAACCTGCCCTGGGCCGCTACCGAATCCGACATCCGCGCTCACTTCTCCCAGGCTGGCGAAGTGGTCTCCGTGGAAGTCATGATGGACAAGTTCACGGGTCGTCCTCGT
>CAIWNE010000101.1 GCA_903913915.1 uncultured Opitutia bacterium | reverse complement strand
TCTTCACGACCTTCACCTTGGTGCGGTTGCCGATGACCTTGCCGGAAGGCTCCTTGATCTGGCCGATGCGACGGATGTCGATGCGGACGGAGGAGAAGAACTTCAGGGCGCGGCCGCCGGGGGTGGTCTCGGGGCTGCCGAACATCACGCCGATCTTTTCGCGGATCTGATTGGTGAAGATCACCACGCAGTTCGTGCGGCTGATGGCGGCCGTGAGGCGGCGCATGGCCTGGCTCATCATGCGGGCCTGGACGCCGACGGTGGAGTCGCCCATCTGGCCGTCGAGTTCCTGCTTGGAGACGAGGGCGGCGACGGAGTCGATGACGATGACGTCGACGGCGCCGGAGCGGATGAGGGTCTCGGCGATGTTGAGGGCGTCTTCGCCCGATTCGGGCTGGGAGACCAGAAGGTTGTCGAGGTCGACGCCGACCACCTTGGAGTAGCGGGGGTCGAGGGCGTGTTCGACATCGACGAAGACGGCGTTGCCGCCCTGGCGCTGGATCTCGGCGATGATCGAGAGACAGAGGGTCGTCTTACCGGAGGATTCCGGGCCGAAGATCTCGACGATACGGCCGCGGGGGAGGCCGCCGACGCCCAAGGCGAGGTCGATGGCGACCGAGCCGGTGGACACGGTCGAGACCTGCATCTTGGTCGCGTCTCCCATGCGCATCAGGGTGCCGTCGCCATACTGTTTGTTGATGGCGGAGAGAGCCAGATCGAGGGTCTTCTTCTCGGCTGCCTGGTTGGCAGATTTTTCCTTAGCGGTGGGTTCGGATTTGGCGGACATAACGTTGGGTATGCGGAATGGAAATTGCCCACCCCTGCGAGCGGTGCAAGCAAAATGAACAAATGTTCACTACTTCTTTCCACCCCCCTTCGGGCGAGGTTTAGAAGCTAAACAGATCCCCTAGCCAGCCCCAGAAACCTTCTTCTTTCTTAGGTTTTACCACAGGTTTGGGGGCGGGCTTGATGGTCGGCAGCTGGGCGATTCGGAGGGCCTTCTCGGCTTCGAGCTGCCTCAGTTTCACGAGGCCCTCGGTCATCAGGTCGGCCGCGAGGCTGTCCCGCAGGCGTTGCTCCGGCTTGGCGCCGGCAGGGCTCTGGCAGCCGAGGACGACGGCGATGACACGCAGGTCCTTGTCCTTGGCCGTGGTGACCATCGAGGCGTGGGCGGCGACGGTCCAGCCGGTCTTCAGGCCATCGCACCCCGGGAACGATCCGAGGAGGTGGTTATGGTTAAGGAGCTCCATCGGCTTGCCGGGCCGGCGGAAGACATACTGCTTCGTGCCGGTGAACTTGAGGAGCTCGGGGAACTGGCAGAGGGCGACGGCCAGCTTGGCGAGGTCGCGGGCGGTCGTGGTGTCGTGGGGCCCGGCGCCATAGGTCAGGCCGTTGGGGGTGACGAAAGTGGTGCGGCTCATGCCGAGTTCCGCCGCGCGGCGGTTCATGCGGGAGACGAAGGCGGGGGCGCTGCCTTCGCGGTCGACCGCGAGGGCCAGGGCGACGTCGTTGGCCGACTGCAGCATCAGGGCGTAGAGCATCTCCTCGACCGTGAAGCTTTCGCCGGGGACTAGCCCGGCGCTGCTTCCGCCCGCACGGGTGGCCTCGCGGGTGACCGTGACCCGGCTGCGCATCGTCAGCTTGTTCGCCCGGATGTCCTCGAGCACGAGCAAGGTCGTCATCAGCTTCGTGACGCTCGCCGGGTGGCCCGGGTAGTCGGCCTTCTCCTGCGAGAGCACCGCGCCCGTCGCGGCGTCGACGCAGATCATGCCGTCGACGGTCATGCCGGCCGCCGAATAGCGGGGGTTGACGGCCGCCTCGACCGGGAACGACAGGCTCAGGAGGAGGGTGGCGATCGCGGCGAAGCGCACGCGCGATTGGTTGACGGACCGCGCCTGTGGGCAAGACCGATTTGCGTTAATATCATTTCGGCCCAACCTGCGGCCATGCGAGTCTACCTGCTGCGTCATGCCGAAGCCGTCCCCGGGACGCCCGACGCCTCGCGCGACCTCACCTCGCACGGGCAGCGGCAGGTCGCCTTGCTCGCCAAGGGCGCGGGCGCGGTGCCGCTGGCGGAAGTCCTCGCCATCGAGCACAGCCCGCTGGTGCGCGCGGTGCGCACGGCCCAGCTGCTGAGGCTCGCCACCGGTTCGCCGCTGCCCCTTAAGGTGCTGGGCGGACTGGAGCCGGAGCACGATCCGCGCAGGACGGCCGAGCTGCTGGGCAAGTCGCGACGCAGCCGCCTGCTGGTCGGGCACAATCCGCATCTCGCCGAACTGGCCGGCTTGCTGCTCGGCCTGGCCGACGGCGCCGCGGCCATCCGTTTCCGCAAGGCCGGGCTGCTCGCGTTGGAGCGGACGGCGAAGCCGACGCGCCTCCGGCCTTACGGATCCTGGAGCCTGCTCTGGATGATCCCGCCGGACCTCGCGAAATGACACGCCCCGTTCTTGACTGAACGCGACCTCGCTCCGACCCTGCCAGCGTGCTCGAGACCCGCCGCCATCGCCTGATCTGGGTCGCCGTCGGCGGCGCGCATCTCGTCGCCCTAGGGGCGGTCTGGCTCGGCGGTTCCGCCGGCGTCAGCGAACCGGCGCGCGAAGGCGGCCTGGTCATCGTGAACCTGGTCTCCGAACCGGTCGCCTTGCCGGGCGAAGCCAAGGGCGGCGTCGCGCTCGGCGCCGGCCAGCCGGTCGCGCTTCCGGCGCCCGGCGCCGCCGTCCCGGCTTCCGCGGCGCCTGTCGCTGTCGCGACCACGCCTGCGCCGGTGGTCGCCGCTTCTGCGCCTGCCGTCGTCGCCACCAAGGGAGAGGTCCTCGCCGCCGTCCCCGCGCCCGCTGCCGAGGTGTTCGTGCCGCCTTCCTTCCGTTTCCGTCAGGAACCCGGCTACCCCGAGCGCGCGCGTCGCGCCGGCGCCGAGGGCGTCGTGGGCGTGCGGCTCGTGCTGGCGGCGGACGGCGGGATCCGTTCGGTCGAGCTGACGCAGAGCTCGGGCAGCCGTCTGCTCGACGAAGCCGCGTTGGCGGCCGCGCGGGCGTCGACGTTCGCGCCGGCTTCCCGCAACGGCGCCGCAGTCGAGGCCGAAGCCGTCGCGAGCTACCGTTTCGAACTGCGCTGAATCACTTCGCCTCCGGGACGCGTTCCCAGGCTTTCACCCAATCGACCTCGAACGTGTTCTTCGACGCGTCCTTGAGTCCGTAGCCTTCCTTCGGGCGTTCGCCGTTCCAGCTCTTGATGTTGGATTCGCTGGTGAAGAGGAGGAATTCAGGGGCCTTGGAGCCGGGGCATTTGACGTCGGTCCAGGCCACCTTGCCGTCGAAGGTGAAGCGATAGCCGGTGTCATCCCATTCGACGCCGTACACATGCCATTCGGCGCCGACGGGTTCCGGATGCTGGACCGAGCTGTCGCGCTTCTCCTTCAGGTTCTTGTAGATGCCTCCGTAGGGACCCCAGTGGAGGACGGACTGGTAGCCGCCTTTCTTCAGGCCGGTCGTCTCGAGGATGTCGATCTCCACGCCGTCTTCGGCGGCGCCGGCGGCCTTGCCGGATTTGCCGTAGGTCGGCGATTGGGCCCAGAAGGCGATCTGCGTGCCCGGCTGGACGGAGAAGCGGCAGCGGGCTTCCGTCTTCCCTTGGGTCAGGTGGAATTTCCGGCGGGTCGTCACGAAGCCGCAGTAGGTCGTGCCGTCCGTGTCGGTCCAGGTCGTGATCTTCATGACGCCGTCCTTGAGGTCGACCGCCTTGGGCGAGTTCAGCGAATCCCGGCGTTTGCCGGTCTCGATGTTCCAGATCTTCTCGTCCAGCGCGGGGCCGTCGAAGTTCTCGTCGAGCACGAGCTTGAACGCGGGTTCGGCGGCGAAGGTCGCGGCGCCGAGTAAGCAGAGGAGGGTGCGCATGTTATTTGATGACGATGAAGCGGGAATCCGAACCGGAGAGCAAGGCGCCGAAGCGGGACCAGTCGCCGTCCTGCAGGCTGCGGTCCATGATGAGCGTGGTGTCGGCGGGTCCGCCGCCGGGCGCGCAGCGCACGGACCAGAGCGGCCTGCCGCTCGTCGGCAGCATCGCGAAGCGGATGTCGCCGACCAGGATGGCCCCGGGCTGGGCGTCATAGGTGTTCCATCCGCCGGTGAACCGGGAGAAGTCGGCGATGACATGCGCGCCTTCGGAGTAGGGCGGCGGATTGCCGACGGACGTCGCCGACCACGCCGCGCGGCTTTCCCCGACCACCAGGCGCGTGTCGGTGAAGGGCAGGTTGCGGACCGCGGCGACCTGCCAGCGACCGTCGTTGAGCCAGATCGCGCGCCAGACGAAGAGGTTCGAAATCGTCGGCTTCAGCGCGAGGCGAGCGGGCTCGATGTTCCGATGGGCGAGCCAGGTGCGCAGGCTGCGTTCGGCGCGTGCGTGCTGCCAGGCGCCGAGGGAGGCGTAGGCCGCGAACCAGAGCAGGGCGTAGGTCGCGAGGCGCGGCGAATGCCGGCGCCAGGCCATGATCGCGAGGACCAGCAAGGGCAGGGTGGCGAAGAGGTCGACGATCGGCAGGCAGTCCCAGGCGTAGCGCGCTTCCGTGAACGGCCAGAGCAGCATCGTGCCGTAGCTCGTGCAACCGTCGCAGAGCAGGTGCGTCAGCGCGCCGACGAGCCCGGGCAGGAACAGGTCGCGCCAGCCGACGTCCTGCCGGCGACGGAAGCAGAAGGCGGTGAGCCAGGCGCTGAGCAAGGCCCAGACGGGCATGAACGCGAAGCTGTGGGTGAAGTGCCGGTGCCAGCGGAAGGCCTCGAGCGGGTCGTTGGCCGAACGGAGGAAGACGTCGAGGTCCGGCGCTTCGGCGGCGAGCAGCGCGGCGACGGCGGCGGCGGGGATCGACCTTCCGCGGCGATGCACGGCGATGCCGGCGGCGATGCCGAGGGCGGCGTGCGTGACATTGTCCATAAGTCCAACTTACGGACCTCGGCCCGGGAAGGAAGGCGGACTTTCGTTTTTCGGCTTCCCGGGCGCCAATTGGCTGGAACCCCCGGGCTTTCCTTACGTCTAATAGGACACCCCATGAGACTGCTCTTCTCCGCTTTGGCGCTGTGCGCCGCCGTCCTCGGCCGCGCCGCAGACAAGGAATATCCGTTGGTCGACGCCCAGGAAGTCCGCGCCCGCGGCGGACTCCCGAATTTCTTCCTCAAGGCCCAGACGACCGGCGCCGAGGTCAAGGTCGGCTACCTCGGCGGCTCGATCACCGCCCAGAACGGCTGGCGCGTGCAGACCCTCGCCCATTTCAAGAAGGCCTACCCGCAGTCGACCTTCACCGAGATCAACGCCGCCATCGGCGGCACCGGCTCGGGCCTCGGCTCGTTCCGCGTGCAGCAGGACGTGCTCTCCAAGGGGCCCGACCTGCTCTTCGTCGAGTTCGCCGTGAACGACGGCGGAGCCGAGCCGCGTGACATCATCCGTTGGATGGAAGGCATCGTCCGCCAGACCTGGAAGGCGAACCCGAAGACCGACATCTGCTTCGTCTATACGCTCACCGAAGCGCTTTCCCCTGCGATGCTCGAGGGCAAGCTGCAGCGCTCCGCGAGCGCGATGGAGAAGGTCGCCGATTTCTACGGCATCCCGTCGATCACCCTCGGCATGGAAGTCGCGAAGCTGGCCAAGTCCGGCAAGCTGCTCTGGCGCGCGCCCTGGCCCAAGACCGACGAAGAAAAGAAGGCCGTGGGCGACAAGTTCGTCTTCGCCCCGGATGGCGTGCACCCGCACGAATGGTCGGGCCACGTGCTGTACACCCAGGCCATCGTCCGTTCGCTGCCGGCGCTCGCGATCGCCAACAACGCCGCGACGGCTCACGTGAGCAACCTCGCCCTCGACCCGGCGAACTTCGAGCGCGCGACGTTGGTGCCGATCACCGCCGCCAAGCTGTCGGCTGGCCTCGTCCCGGCCGACATGGCGACCGACGCCTTCGCCAAGAACTGGTCCAAGCGCCTGCCGGCGATGGTCCGGCTCACGCAGCCCGGACAGGCCATTGAATTCAAGTTCAAGGGCACGCACTGCGAGGCGTACGACGTCATCGGGCCGGCCGGCGGCAAGGTCGCCGTCACGCTCGACGGCGGCAAGCCATCCGTCGTCCAGCGCATCGACGCGTATTGCACCTACGACCGGCTGAGCACCTTCGTCATCGCCCGCGACCTGCCTGATGCCGTCCACTCCGTCCGCCTCGAGCTCCTGGCCGACCCGATCGACAAGGCCGCCGTCCTGGCGAAGAACAAGAACAAGATCGATAAGCCCGAACGCTTCGCGCCCCTCGAGTTCCGCCCCGGTGGCCTGCTCCTCGTCGGCGAGCTCGTCCCTTAAAAGGCTTCGTTTGCACGCCCAGCCTTGACCGCACCCTGACCCCCTCCAAAACTCCGACCCTCCCCAATCACCCACACACCCATGCGTTTCGGCCTCAATACGTTCCTCTACGCCTCTCCGTTCACCAACGAGAGCGTCTCCATGTTCAAGAAGCTCAAGAACTGGGGCTTCGACTCCGTCGAGATCGCGATCGAAGATCCTTCGCACGTCGACCCGAAGTTCCTGAAGGCCGCCGCCGCCAAGGCCGGCATCGCCATCGGCTCCATCTGCGCCGCGATGGGCCCCGGCCGCGACCTCCGCGGTTCCGCCAAGGACCAGGCCAACGGCCGCAAGTACATCATGTCCCTGATCGACCAGGCCGCCGAGATGGGCTGCCCGCGCATCATCGGCCCGCTCTACTCCGTCGTCGGCCTCATCGGCGCCCATGACGACAAGACCAAGGCCAAGCACTTCAAGCTCGTCGTCAAGAACCTCAAGGCCATCGGCAAGCATGCCCAGAAGAAGGGCGTCGAACTCGACATCGAGCCGTTGAACCGTTTCGAGACCGACTTCCTCAACACCTGCGACCAGGGCCTGCGTCTCGTCAAGGCCGTCAACCTCCCGAACGTGAAGCTCCATCTCGACACGTTCCACATGAACATCGAGGAGAAGAACCAGGCCGCCGCCATCCTCAAGGCCGGCAAGCACCTCGGCCACTTCCACGCCTGCGGCACCGACCGCGGCACCCCGGGCAACGACTCGCTCGACTGGAAGCCCATCGTCGCCGCCCTCAAGAAGATCGGCTACAAGAACGAGGTCGTCATCGAATCCTTCACCACCGACGTCAAGGTGATCGCCCGAGCCGCCGCCATCTGGCGCGCCATGGAGCCCCGCCGCGACGACATCGCCGTCAAGGGCCTGCAGAACCTGCACCGCCTCTTCGGCAAGAAGAAGTAACCTCCTCCGCACCCTCCCCATGAAGCTCATCACCCCCTTCCTCGCCCTCGCCGCGCTCTGCGCGTCGGTCTCCGCCGAGGACAAGAATCTCTTCAACGGCAAGGATCTCACGGGCTGGAAAGGCCTGGATTTCTGGTCCGTCAAGGACGGCGTCATCACCGGCCAGACCACCAAGGAGCACCCGACCAAGGGCAACACGTTCCTCGTCTGGGACGGCGAAGTCGCCGATTTCGAACTGACCTTCCAGTACAAGATCGTCGACGAGAACGGCAAGGGCGAGGGCTTCGGCAACTCCGGCGTCCAGTATCGCTCCAAGGTCGTCGACCAGAAGGGTTTCGTCGTCGCCGGCTACCAGGCCGACTTCGAATGCGGTAAGACCTACTCGGGCATCCTCTATGAGGAAAAGCAGCGCGGCATCCTCGCCAAGCGCGGCGAGAAGGTCGTCATCCGTGAAGGCAAGGACCAGAAGCACCCCAAGATCGAGGTCACGGGCTCGCTCGGCAAGACCGAGGAGATCCAGGCCAAGATCAAGTCGGCGGACTGGAACGAGTACCGCATCGTCGCCAAGGGCGGCCACCTGCAGCACTTCATCAACGGCGTCCAGACCGTCGACGTCACCGACGAGACCGCCGTCGGCGCCAAGAAGGGCGTCCTCGCCCTCCAGCTCCACGCCGGCAAGCCGATGATGGTCCAGTTCAAGGACCTCGTCCTGAAGGACGTCAAGTAAGCCGTCATGAAGAAGTCCTTCCTCAGCCTCCTCCTGCTCTCGGCCGCGTTCGTCTCGGCCGCGGACAAGAAGAACGTCCTGCTCATCGCCGGTCGCCCGAGCCACGGCCCTGGCGAGCACGAGCATAACGCCGGCATCCAGCTCCTTGCCTCCGGCCTGAAGCAGGGCGCGGCCGACCTCGTCAATGTCGACGTCGCCCTCAACGGTGAATGGCCGTCCGACGAGCGCGTCGCCAAGGCCGACACGATCGTGATCTACTCCGACGGCGGCGCCGGCCATCCGGCCCTCCCGCACCTCGACCAGCTCGCCAAGAAGATGGCCGCCGGCTGCGGCTTCGTCTGCCTCCATTACGCCGTCGAGCCCGCCTACGAGCGAGCCGGCTGGCTGAGCGTCGACGGCAAGCCCGTGAATCCTCCGCCCGCGGGTCGTTCCTCGACCGGCAAGGGCGCCGCGGAATTCAAGGACTGGCTTGGCGGTTACTTCGAGGCTTTCTACTCGGTGAACCCGCATTGGCAGGCCGACTTCAAGGAGCTGCCTGACCATCCGGTCAGCCGTGGCGTGAAGCCTTTCGGCTCCAGCGACGAGTGGTACTTTAACATGCGCTTCCGCGACCACATGGAAGGCGTCACGCCGGTCCTCCAGGCCATCGCTCCTCCTGAGACCATGAACCGCAAGGATGGCGCCCACGAAGGCAACCCTGACGTCCGCAAGATGGTCGAGGAGAAGAAGCCCGCCATCGTCGCCTGGGCCGTGAACCGCAAGGACGGCGGCCGTGGCTTCGGATTCTGCGGCGGCCACTACCACGCCGGCTGGTCCATCGACAGCCAGCGCACCCTGGTCCTCAACGCGATCGTCTGGACCGCGAAGGCCGAAGTCCCCGCCGCCGGCATCGTCACGAAGTTCTCGGAAGAAGAGATCAAGGCGAACCAGGACAAGAAGGCCCCTCGCAAGCCGGCCGCCAAGCCCGCCGAGAAGAAGTAAGCGACCGCCCGGTCGTCCGCATCAGGCCGGAGGTTCGCCTCCGGCCTTTTTCGTGCCCGGAAAAGAAGCGCCCCGTTTGACCTGCGGGGCCGCCTGCCAACCTTGCGGGCATGTCCAAGCACATCGCGATCATCGGCGGCACCTCCGGTATCGGCCGCGCGACCATCGCGCAGCTCCAGGCCGAAGGGCACTTCGTCCATGCCGCCTGTCGCACGCCCGAGAAGCTCGCCGACCTCGGGATCGTCGCGCAGCCGTTCGACGCCGCCGCGCCCGGCCCGCTGACGTGGCCCGAGCACCTCGACGGCTTCGTCTACTTTCCCGGCTCGATTTCGCTTAAGCCATTCCACCGCCTCACCGCGGAAGATTTCCAGCGCGACCTCCAGGTGAACCTCTTCGGCGCCATCGCCGCCCTGCAGTCGGCGCTGCCGGCGCTCAAGGCTTCGGGCAGCGCGTCGGTCGTCCTTTTCTCCACCGTCGCCGTCGCGCAGGGCATGCCGATGCATGCGAGTATCTCGGCCGCCAAGGGCGCCGTCGAAGGACTCGCCAGGAGCCTCGCCGCCGAATGGGCGCCGGCTATCCGCGTCAACGTCATCGCGCCGTCGCTCACCGACACGCCGCTCGCCGGCGCGTTGCTGAATTCGGACCTCAAGAAGGAGGCCGCCGCGAAGCGCCACCCGTTGCAGCAGGTCGGACGTTCGGAGGACATGGCTTCGCTCGTCACGCATCTCCTGTCCGGCCACGCGCGCTTCATGACCGGTCAGGTGTTGCACGTCGACGGCGGCCTGTCGTCGGTGCGCACCTTCTGAGCCGGGCGCAAAAAACCCGGGCGCCTCGCGGGCCCGGGTTTCGGAAGGGCGTTCGCTCCGCTCAGATCAGCATCAGCGCCGGTTCTTCGAGGAGCTGCTTGAGCGCCTGCAGGAACTGAGCGCCGTTGGCGCCGTCGACCACGCGGTGGTCGCCGGAGAGACCGATCACCATGCGGTGGCCGATGACCAGGCGGTCCTGGGCGTCGACGACGGGCTTCTTGATGGTCGCGCCGACGGAGAGGATCGCGGCGTTGGGCACATTGATGATGCCGAAGAAGCCGGTGACGCCGTACATGCCGAGGTTGGTGACCGTGAAGGTCGAGCCCGACATCTCGTTCGGCGTGAGCTTCTTCGAGCGGGCCTTGCCGATGAGGGACTTCGCCTCGACGGCGATGTCCTTCAGGGTCTTGGCGTGCGCGTCGCGGATGACCGGGGTGACCAGGCCGTCCTCGAGGGCGACGCCGAAGGAGAGGTGCACCGCGCCGTGGGTGCGGATGCTCGTGCCGGCCCAGGAGGCGTTGACCGCGGGCACGCGGCGGAGGGCCTCGGCGGAGGCCTTCAGGATGAAGTCGTTGACCGAGAGCTTGATCGCGTCGGCGCCGGCTTCGGCAAGGCGCTTGTTCAGCGATTCGCGCATCGCCATGAGCGGAGCGGCGTCCACCTCGACCTCGAGGTAGAAGTGCGGGACGGTGACCTTGGACTCCAGGAGTCGGCGGGCGATCGTCTGGCGCATGCCGCCCACGGGGACGTCGGCGTCAGGCTGGATGCCCTTGCCGTCGGCGGGCGGAGCGACTGCGACGTTGATCGGACCGGAAGGGGCGGCGACGGCCGGAGCCGAAGCGGCGGCGGCGACATCGCGGCCGACGACGCGGCCACCGGGGCCGGAGCCGGAGAGGGCGGCGACGTTGAGCGCGGCTTTCTCGGCCATGCGCTTGGCGTAAGGCGAGGCCTTGGCGCGGGAAGCGTCGGACTGCGGAGCGACGGAACCGGAAGAGGCGGGGGCGGCGGGGACGCAGCTCACTTCGGCCTTCTCGGGGATCGCCGGGACGGCGGTCGCGGGAGCCTTGGGGGCGGGAGCGGCGGAGGGCTCAGGGGCGGCTTCGCCCTGTTTGCCGATGGCGCAGATCGGCGCGCCGACGGGCAGCTGCGAGCCGGCCGGGGCGTAGATCTTGAGGATCGTGCCCGGCACGGTGCAAGAGAGCTCCATCGTGGCCTTGTCGGTCTCGACTTCGCCCAGGATGTCGCCGAAGGCCACGACCTGGCCTTCCTTGATGTTCCATTTCACCAAAGTCCCCACCGACATCGTGTCGGAGAGCTTCGGCATATCGATAATTTCAGCCATCGGATTTGAGAGGGGAGGGGATTAGGCGAGGACCTTGAGGGCTTCGCGGACGACGCGGTTCACGTCGGGGAGCTGCTGGTCTTCGAGGCGCTTGCAGTAGATCTGCGGGGCGTCGATCGAGGACACGCGGTGGATCGGGGCGTCGAGCTCGTCGAACGCCTTCGACTGGATGAGGTAGGCCACCTGGGCGTCGACGCCGCAGAAGGGCTTGTTCTCCTCGACGAGCAGGGCGCGGTGCGTCTTGCGGACGGAGGCGAGGATGGTCTCCTCGTCGAGCGGGCGGATCGAGCGGAGGTCGACGACCTCGACGCTGACGCCGTGCTCCTTCTCGAGGATCTCGGCGGCCTTCAGGCTCGTGATCACGGCGCGGCCGTGGGCGACGATGGTGAGGTCGGTGCCTTCGCGCTTCACGTCGGCGACGCCGAGCGGCACGATGTAATCTTCGTCGGGGACCTCGCCCTTGTCGTTATAAAGGATGGTGTTCTCCATCACGTAGACCGGGTCGTTGTCGCGGATGGCCGCCTTGAGCAGGCCCTTGGCGTCGTACGGGGTGGCCGGGCAGACGACCTTGATGCCGGGGTGGGAGGCGAGGATGGCCTCGGGCGTGTGGGAGTGGGTGGCGCCGACGTTGGTGCCGCCGTTGGCCGGACCGCGGATGACGATCGGGCAGTTGATG
>CAIWNE010000100.1 GCA_903913915.1 uncultured Opitutia bacterium | reverse complement strand
TGGTGCTGTCCCTACCTCTTACTTCAGGACCTTCTTGAGGAACGAGAGCACTTCGGCGGTCGAGGGGTCGCCGGGCTGGCCGAGGTCGGCGTTGATCTTGCCGTGATTCGTATTCTGGGCGCCGAAGGCCTTGGCGGAGATTCCTTTGGAGGTCAGCGCAGCTTCGAGGCGCTTGGCTTGGTCGGGCGTCAGCGGGGAAGCCGCGTCATAGAGGATCAGGAAGGGCGGGATGCCTTTGCCGGGGGCGACGTGGCTGACCGCGGAGTATTCGGCCCAGAGCTCCGGCTTGCCGCCGAAGATCTCGCGGTGGCCATACTTCGGCTCGGGCTTGCCGGCGGCCTTACGATTGGCCGTGGCCAGCTCGATCACCGCGGGGATGTCGAACGTGTCGGCGTCGACCGGGACGCAGCCCTTGAACATCGCGAGGGAGAGCCCTTCGGCCTTCAGAGGGCGTTCATCGATGGCCAGGTAGGCCGCGAGCTGGGCGCCGGAAGAATGGCCCATGATCACGAAGCGGTTCGGGTCGCCGCCGAATTCGGCCGCGTGGTCGTGGGTCCAGCGCAGGGACTTCGCGATATCGGCGAAGATCTCGTTCATCGGGACGGCCTTCACGTAGCGATGGTTGGTCGAGACGAAGACATAGCCCAGGTCGGTGAAGAACTTCGGCTTCAGCTGGACGCTGGTCTTTTCGCCGCCTTGCCAGCCGCCGCCGTGGATCCAGAAGATGACCGGGGTCGGCTTGGCCGGCTTCGTCGCCGGCGCGTAGACGTTGAGCGTCTGGCGGAATTCAGTCGTGCCGGCATAGGGGACGTCGGCCTTGGTCGGCGCGATCGCCGGAGGCACGTCGGCGGCCAGCAGGGAAAGGGAAGTAAGGAGCAGGGAGAGCATGGGCGAAGGGGCAGGGTAGGTTGGCTTACTTCGGTTCGACGGTGATGGTGGCGCCTTTGATGGTGTGTTTGATGTCGGCCAGCAAAGAGAGATGTTTCATCAGCTGACCGACGGTGACGTTCGTGAGGCTGATGCTGACCAGACGTCCTTCCAGTTCGCCTTTCGGGTCAACCAGGACCATGTCGATCAGTTCGCCTTGGTTGTAAGCCTTGGCGCGGATGACCTGGAGCACGTTGGCCAGCTTGGCGTCCTTGAGTTCGAAATGTTCGAACTTCACCGCGGCGGCGTCTTTCGCCGGCACAGGCTTGGGCAGGGAGGCAGGCGCCTTCGCGGGTTCCTTGGTCTGGGCGAAGGCCAGCGACGTGGCGAGGACGAGCAGGGCGAAGGCGAAGCGCATGGGATGAAACTGGCCGATGTGGGGCGGCGGATGAAGCATAAAAGCAGCGCAAGTCCGGCCGGGCCGATGGTTTCGGCCCACAAACCCCTTTCCATGGGTTAATAATATGCTTACCAAGTCGCATGCCCCTGGTGCGTCTGCTCGCTTCACTCTGCCTGGCATCCGGCGTCTTCGCGGCCGAGCCCGGCCTGGTCCGCTCGGAGTTCATCTTCGAGACGAATCCCGTGCCGAGCTGCCACGCCACCACGATCGTCGAGGCTCGCGACGGTGCGCTGGTCGCGGCTTGGTTCGGCGGCACCGCCGAGGCCAATCCGGATGTCTGCATCTGGACGGCCCGGCAGGTAGGCGGCAAATGGTCGGCTCCGGTCAAGGTCGCCGAAGGCCTGCAGTCGGATGGCAAAAGATTCCCTTGTTGGAATCCGGTGCTGTTCCAGCCCAAGGAAGGTCCCCTGCAGCTTTATTACAAGGTCGGTCCGAATCCCGTCCAATGGTGGGGCCTGCTGCGTCTCAGCGAAGATAGCGGCAAGACCTGGGGCGAAGCGCGCCGGCTTCCGGAGGGCATCCTTGGTCCGATCAAGAACAAGCCGGTCCAGCTGAAGGATGGCACGATCCTTTCGGGCAGCAGCGCCGAAGGCTTCAAGGTCGGTCCGTCATGGCAGATCCATTTCGAGCGGAGCCGGGACAACGGACTCACCTGGGAGAAGATAGCGGTGGAGCAACCGGCCACCGGTCCGGCCTCGATCCAGCCGAGCATCCTTTTCCTGCGCGACGGCGGGCTGATGTCGGTCGGGCGGACCAAGAACGCCAAGGTCTTCAGCACGGTCTCCTACGACCAAGGCGCGACGTGGTCCAAGGTCGATCTCACCGACCTGCCCAACCCTAATTCCGGGACCGATGCCGTCACCTTGAAGGATGGGCGGCATCTTCTGATCTACAATCACACGCCCAAGGGTCGTAGCCCGCTCAACCTGGCCATCAGCAAGGACGGCGTTTCCTGGGAGGCGGCCTTGGTGCTCGAAGACGAACCCAAGGCCGAGTTCAGCTACCCGGCCATCATCCAGTCCGCCGACGGCCTCGTGCACGTCACCTACACCTGGAAGCGGAAGCTCGCGAAGCATGTCGTCATCGATCCGGCGAAGATCATCGCGCGAACGATGGAAGGCGCGGCGTGGCCCAAGGCTTCGACCGGGCAGGCCGAGAACGGCGGCCTCGAGCGCCTCAAGTACAACAACCCCGGCCTCGTGGTGGATCTCGGAGTCGGCCTCTGGGCCTGGCCGCTTCCCATGGACCTGCGCGGAGACGGGAAATATGAACTCGTCGTCAACTGTCCCGACAAGCCCTCGAACGGCGTCTACGTCTTCGAGTCAGGGGCCGATACCGCCAAGAACGCCATGCCCGTCTTCAGGCCGGGCGTACGGCTCGGCAAGGGCCTGCAGAACGTCGAACTCAGCTGGGGTGCCGACGGCAAACCACGCGTGCTTTCGCCCGGGGTCGAGTATCCGGATTTCGCGAAGACGGGCCTGGAGTTCGGCAAGAAGCTGCCGTTGCCCGCGAACGTGCATCCGAACAAGGTCCGCGCGAACATGTGGAAATACGTCGACTTCGACGGGGACGGAAAGACCGACATCGTCGTCGGCGTGGGCGATTGGACGGAGTATGGTTGGGACAACGCCTACGACGCCCAGGGCAAATGGACCAAGGGGCCGTTGCGCGGCTATGTCACCCTGATCCGCAACATCGGGACCAATGAAGCCCCGAAATATGAGACGCCTGTCAGGATCCAGGCCGACGGCAAGGATCTCGAGACCTATGGCTGGCCCTCGCCGAACTTCGCGGACTTCGACGGCGACGGCGACCTGGACCTGATCTGCGGCGAGTTCCTGGACGGCTTCACCTATTATGAAAACATCGGCACGCGAACCGCGCCCAAGTACGCGGCGGGCCGGCGACTCACCGTGCCGCCGGGCGTGACCAAGGACGCCCGCTCGGCCGCATGGAAGGCGGTCAAGGAGGCTAAGTCGCTGCCAAGTTCTCCGCGTCCGCTCACCATGGACCTCGAGATGATCACCCCCGTGGCCTTCGACTGGAACAAGGACGGCAAGGTCGACCTGATCGTCGGCGACGAGGATGGGCGCGTCGCCTTCATCGAGAACACCGGTAAGTTCACCGAAGACCACACGCCGCTTTTCCTGCCACCTCGCTATTTCAAGCAGCAGGCCGACGACCTCAAGTTCGGGGCGCTGGCCACTCCGGTCGGCTTCGACTGGGATGGCGACGGCGACATCGACATCCTTTGCGGCAACAGCGCCGGTTATGTCGCTTTCTTCGAAAACCTCAGCGGGCCAGGCGTTGCGAAACCGAAGTTCGCCGCGCCGAAGCTGCTGACCGTGGAGGGCAAGCCGTTGCGCATCATGGCCGGAGCGAACGGCAGCATCCAAGGTCCGGCGGAAGCCAAGTGGGGGTATACCACCTTGTCCGTCGCCGACTGGGATGGCGACGGTTTGCCGGACCTCATCGTCAACTCGATCCTCGGCGAGGTCGTCTGGTATCGGAACATTGGCACGCGCAAGGAACCCAAGCTGGCGCCGGCGCAGCCGATCGAGGTCGAGTGGGACGGCCCCCAGCCTGCGTTGGCCTGGGGTTGGAGGAAGCCGCAGGGCAAGGCATTGCTCACCCAGTGGCGGACCACGCCGGTGGCCGTGGATTGGAACCAGGATGGGCTCATGGATCTTGTGATGCTCGATCAGGAGGGCTATCTCGCGTATTTCGAACGTGCCAAGGTCGACGGCAGGCTCGTGCTCAAGGCGCCGCGCCGGGCCTTCTGCGACGAAGCCGGCAAGCCGTTGCAGCTGAGCAAGGGCAAGGCCGGGGGAAGTGGTCGGCGCAAGCTGTGCGTCGTCGACTGGGACGGCGACGGCAAACTGGACTTCCTCCTCAACTCCTCGAGCGCGAACTTCCTCCGCCAGGTCGGCTTCAAGGACGGCTGCTGGCTGTTCAAGGACGAAGGACCGCTCGTGAAGCAGAATATCGAAGGCCATGACGTCAGCCCGACCACCGTCGATTTCGACGGCGACGGCGTGCCGGACTTCCTCGGCGGCGCCGAGGATGGTAAGCTCTATTTCCTCCCGAACCCCCGCTCCAAGAAGTGACATGAATCGCCGCGATTTCCTCCACGCATCGGCCTTGGCCTTTTCCGCCTCGCTCCTGCGCGCGCAATCCGCCGATCGCCCGCTGACCGTCGGCGTCATCGGCCATACCGGCCAAGGCAACTACGGGCACGGCGAAGACGCCGTCTGGCTCAAGATCCCGCAGACGAAGATCGTCGCCGTCGCCGACGCCGATCCGAAGGGGCTGGCCAACGAAGCCAAGAAACTCGGCGGCGCGAAGGCTTTCGCCGATTACCGCCAGATGCTGGCCGAGGTCAGGCCGGACATCGCGGCCATCTGCGCCCGACATATCCATGAGCACCGCGACATGATCGTCGCGGCCGTCGAAGCCGGCGTGAAAGGCATCTACATCGAAAAACCCTTCGTGCGCACCCTGGCGGAAGCGGACGAAATCGTGAAGCTCTGCGCCGAGAAGGGCGTCCGGCTCGCCATCGCCCATCGTAACCGTTACCACCCCGTGCTCGAGACCGTGAAGCAGCTCGTCGCCGCCGGCGAGATCGGGGAGCTCAAGGAAGTGCGCGTCCGCGGCAAGCAGGACCAGCGTGGCGGCGGGCTCGACCTCTGGGTGCTGGGCGGGCATGGCTTCAATCTTGCGACGATCTTCACCGGACCCGCCATCTCGTGCGAAGCCACCGTCCTGGTCGAAGGACGTCCGGCCACGAAGGCGGACATTCATCCGGGCGATGAAGGCGTCGGCCTCATCGTAGGCGACGAGATCCATGCCCGTTACGAAACCAAGAGCGGCATCCCGCTTTATTTCGACTCCAAGAAGGGCACCTGGAGCAAGGGCATGCCTTTCGGGGCCCGTCTGGTCGGCACCAAGGGCGTCATCTCCTTACAGGTCGACGAGGAGCCGCTGGCCGTGTTGGAACGTGACGGCATCAAGCTTTGGGTCACGACGGGCGGCGTCGGCAAGCCGGAGCCGATCAAGGACATCAAGCTCATCAACAGCGAGCACCATGGCGCGGTGCGCGACCTGCTGGCCGCCATCTCCGAGAAGCGTGAGCCTCTTTGCGGCCCCGAAGCCGGCCGCGAAACGATCGAGCTTACCCTCGCCGTCTTCGCGTCGTTCGCCGCCGGCGGCAAGAAGATCGCGCTGCCGCTGGCGGATCGCCAGCATCCGTTGCGCTAGGCGCTCAGCGGACGGTCGCTTCGCAGACCATCTCCAGGATCCGCGGGATGCTGTAGGTCTCGTAGGCGCCGTTCTTGGGCGTCGTCGGCGGATTCGTATGCGTGCCGAAATTGTCGGCAGGCTGAGGGAGGCGCGTCAGCTCCGGGTTCCACTGACCATCCTTGCCGCCCATCTTATAGATCACCAGATCGAGCGAAGGTACGACGTAGAGGCAGAAGCCGCCGGCGCCCGTCTTGTAGAAGGCGTCGCGGGGCGCGCCGAGGATCTGGCCGGCCTGGTTGTGTTCGAACTGCAGGCTGAAGGGGAAGTGCGGGTTGTAGGGCAGGGTCTGCTGGCAGAGCTTGATGTAGTCGGCCGGGATGAGCTGCTGGCCGTTCCAGCGGCCCTCGTGGGCGAGGCAGTAGCCGAAGCGGGCGGCGTCGGTGGCATGCAGCGCGATCGAGCCTGCGCCGTTGGCATGGGCCATCGTCACGTCGCCGCGGTAGAGGCAGTAACCCCAGGCGCCCCAGCCCATCGGTCGGGCGAACTTCTCGTCGATGAAGGCCGGCAGTTCCTTGCCCGTCACGCGGCGCAGGACCATCGAGGCGATGTGCGGAGCAGGGGAGGAATAAGAGTAGCCTTCGCCCGGAGCGGTCCAGAGCGGCACGCGGAGCGAAGAGCCGTCGACATCATGGATGTCCTGGCCTTTCGAAGGCTTGAGCGGCTGGGCCGTGCCGTGGACGACCGCGGAGGGCGTGGCGCCTTCGCCGTTGTGGCCCGACGTCATGCAGAGAAGGTGGCCGAGACGGATGTCGGCTTCGCGCGGATCGCGGAGCGGGAACGCCTCGGGGAGGAATTCCTGCGTGTAGACCTTCGTGTCGAGGCCTTCGGGGAACTTCGACTTGTATTCGTGCAGCATCACGCCGCAGGAGATGCTCGTGAAGGCCTTGCCCGTGGAGGCCATGTCCGGGTTGGCGTTGCGGTGGGCCTTGCCGAAATACTTTTCCAGCACCAGGTAGCCTTTCGAGATCACGACCAGTCCGCCGTTCTCCGTGTTCGAGCGTTCCGTCGCATGGTAGGCCTGTTCGAGGCGGTCGAGGTCGATGCCGGCCAAGGCGCGGGCCTCGGCCTTGTCCTTGGGCGTGCGCCAGCCTCCCTGAGCGTCGGAGGGAGGGAAATATTCTGCGGCCGTGGCCGAGAGGGTGAGGAAGGCGAGGGCGAGCAGGGCGGAGGGCTTCATCGGGGTGAGGCTGAAGATGGAGGATGGAGGGTGAAAGATGAAGGATGAAAAAGGGGGCATGGTGACACGGTGACATGGGCGCAAATTAGAGGCTAGGAGACTCTCAGCATGAGAAACACATCTCGGGTCTCAGGTCTCGGCGGTCGGGTAACGGGTGCGGGTTATCAGGTGCAGGTACGGGTGCGGGTCCTGAACCTGTACCCGGTGCCGAACGCCTGAACCTGGGACCTGACGGCCGAGACCTGGGACCTGAAAATCAGAATCCGGTTTCCGTTTGTTTGGTCTGACTGGATGCGGTCGGTCGCATGGGTTTGACGAGATCGTAGTGCAGGCCCATAGGACTCATATGACCCGACTGCTACCCCTCGTCGCGGCGCTGTTGCTGCAGCCCCTGTTCGCCCAGACCGCCAAGCCGACCGAGCCTGACTCCACCGTCAAGATCGTGGCCCGGGCCGAGCGTAAGGACGCGCTGTATCATCAGGGTGAGAAGGTCGTCTTCAACGTCGCCGTGCGGGATGACGGCAAGCGAGCCGCCGGATTGGTCGAGTGGGTCATCCTCAAGGACGGCCTGCCCACGGAGCAGAAGGGCGTGAGCGAGCTCGTCGACGGCAACGCCGTCGCCATTGGTTCGCTCAACGAGCCCGGCTTCATCCAGGTCCGGGCGACCTACCGGGCCGGCCCCAAGGCAAAGGCCGCTCCGGTCGTCGGGCTTGGCGGCGCCGCCATCGACCCGACCGAGATCAAGCGGAGCCTGCCGGTGCCGGAGGACTTCGACGCCTTCTGGGACGGCATGAAGAAGAAACTGGCCGCCGTGCCCGTCGAACCGAAGCTCGTGCCGGTCAAGTCCCCCGCCAAGGACGTCGAATCTTTCGACGTCACCGCGCCGGCCCTCGGACTCCAGGTTTCCGGCTACATGTCCAAGCCTGCCGGCGCGAAACCCAAGAGCCTGCCCATCATCCTCACCGTGCATGGCGCCGGCGTGAGCGACAGTTCCCTCGGCGGTTCCGCCGGCTGGGCGAGCCGCGGGTTCATCGCGATGGACATGAACGCCCATGGCCTGCCGAACGGCAGGCCCAAGCAGTTCTATGCGGATCTATACGCCGGCCCGATGAAGGACTATCGTTACGAAAACAAGAACGACCGCGAGAAGGCCTACTTCACCGGCATGATGCTCCGTCTCGTCCGGGCGATCGATGTCCTGACGTCCCAGCCCGAATGGGATGGTCAGCACGTCGTCGTGTCCGGAGCGAGCCAGGGGGGCTATCAGGCCATCGCCGCGGCCGGATTGGACGCGCGCGTCACCTTCTTCGCGGCCGGCGTGCCCGCCGGTTGCGACCATAGCGGCATGCTCGCCCATCGCATCGCCGGCTGGCCCAAGATCGTGCCGGTCGTAGACGGCAAGCCAGATATGGCCGTGCTCGAAGCGTATCGGTATGTCGACTGCATGAACTTCGTCACCCGGACCAAGGCGGCCGGCTGCTATCTCACCGTCGGCTTCATCGATAACGTCTGTCCGCCCACGAGTGTCTACGCGGCCTATAATCAGCTGAGCATCCCCAAGGAAATCTATAACGACATCCCCAGCGGCCACAGCCATTCCCAGGCCGCGCGCGACGGCATGACCAAGGCAGTGCTGAAGCACGTGGGCAAGTAGCCTCCCCGGGCCGTCCCTGACGTTTGGCGTTGCGGGGTGAGGGCCTGAGGGGAGAATCGCCCCATGGACAAATCCAAGGCACGTATCTTCCTGCGAGTCAGCCTCGTGGCGCTGTTCTTCCTGCTGGTGCTCCTGATCGGGCTTTCTTTCGTCAGCGACAGACTGCTGCCGGATGAGCTGGCCGAGTGGAACCGTCGCAACAACGGCGGCGACCTGAAGCTGACGGATATCCTTGGTCTCCTGTTCTGGATCGGCGGTCTCGTGCTCCTGTTCATCAGCATGGTCGGCCTGTTCTTTTATCAGCGTTGGTCTGCCTGGATGATGCTCATCGTCCTGTTCGTCACCTCCTTGCAAGTACTCTTCAGTCCGACCGTCGAGCCCGGGCTGCTTTCCTTCCTCGGCGGCTGGGCGGACACCTTGACCGGCTTGGTCCTCGGCCTGGCGTTCTTCACCGACGCCCTCTCGCCGGAACAGGCCTGACGAGTAGGCTCAGATATCCTTCCAGTCGTCGGCGGCCCGCACGGGCGGCGGCAGGGGCGCCCGCGGAAGGTCGGCTTTGGTCTGGACGAGTCCGCGTCGCGTCGCCTGCAGGTTGCCCATGGCCGACAGCATCGCCTCGTTGCAGTCCTTCGCCTGGGCGCTGGCATACACCCAGCGGGTCGCACGGGTGATCGCGACGAAAAGCATCCGGCGGGCGGAAGAATGGCGCGCCCGGATGGCCGTCTTCGTCACGCCGGGCAGGAGGACGGAATCGAAGGTGAGTCCTTTGGCGCTATGATAGGTGAGGACGGCAGGGCGCCCTGAGGCGAAGTCGAGCGACTCGCGTCGGCCTTGGAGGTCGGTCTGCGGCTGCCGGTCGGCGACGATGCCTTGGGCACGGAGGAAGTCGGCGAAGAGGCCGACCTGCGGGAAAGTCGGGAAGAGGATCGCCACGCGTTCGTTGCGAAGGAGCCTTTCGCGCAGGATCTCGACAAGGCGATGGCGTTCGTCGGCTTCGTCGGCGGCCAGATAGAGCAGCGGCGTCTGTTTCTCGGTCTGCGTGGTCGCCGTCTGGGCCCGGAAGGCGGCGCGTTCCGCGTCATCCGCGATGAATGCGCAGGCGAGGTCGACCACGAAGGGACAGGCGCGGTAGGTGGCGCGCAGGTCGCATTCACGGGGTCCGTTTCCGAGGCCGTGGAGGATCGCCGCGTCGCCAGATTCCCTGTAGAGCGACTGCTTGAGGTCGAAGGCGACGGTCACATGGCGGGCGCTCAGCCGGAGCAGCGCGTAGCATTCGTCGGACAGGTCCTGGCCTTCGTCGACGAGCGCAGCGTCGAGCGTGGGGGCGAAAGGGCGGGCGCGCAGGTGCTTAAGCAGACCGTTGCGGATAGCCGCGAAGTCAGGATGCCCCCGTCGGTCCGTGGGCGGCGGCCCGATCAGTTCCAGGTGGCGGAGCCGGCACCAGTGGTCGAACGTCTGGATGGCGTCCTCGGCCAGCCCTAGCTCCGCGGCGGCGGAGCGGATGAAGTCGCGGAGCACGTTCGTGAAGACGAGCAGCCTGATCTTCGCAGGCTGACCGGACGTCGACAGGAGCCGTCGGGCGCGATGCAGCAGGACGACCGTCTTGCCGGAGCCGGGTCCGCCGCGCACGATCAGGGGGTGGTCGGCTGGGGCGTCGACGGCGGCGGTCTGCTCGACGGTCAGCCGGTCGGACGGAGGCAACCAGGTCATGGCGATGGTTTCCCTTCGTCCGTCTCGAGCCGCGGGAGGTGGGCTTCGTGGATGGGCGCAGGGGCGGAGGCGGCCGTCTTTCGGCGGTTTTCCTCGGCTTGCGCCGTTCGTCGCAACGTGTCGTCGCCGGTCATGGCGACCGCCGCCTGGTACCAGGAGAAGGTGGTCTCGTCGAGGGAGGCCAGATCCTGTCCGAAGCGGGCGAAGGCGGCGGCCAGGGCTTCCGCGGCCTCGGGGTTCTTGCCGCGGGCGCGGAGGCACCGGGCCAGCAGGACCATGCCGATCGCGCTGGGTTCCTCGGCTTCGAAGCGGCGGCACAGTTCTTCGGCTTCCATCCAGCGGCCCTTGCGCGCGTAGAGGTTGGCGAGGCTGAGGAGCGCCATGGAGCTGCCCGCGATGATGGCGTCGAGGAAGCATTTCTCCTGGCGATAGGCGTCGCCTTTCCGTCCGTAGATGCCGGCCAGATGGCAGAGCCCGCTCCGGCGATAGTCAGGCTGCTGGCGGATGAGCCGCTTCAGCAGCGCGATGGCCTTGTCATGCATGCCGACCTTGCTGTGCAGCAACGCCAGTTCCAGCAGGCGCGCCGGGACGGTCTCCGGGGGGAATTCGCCGGCGCGGATACCTCGTTCGATGCGGAGGATCGTCTCGCGGTCCTTGCCCGGATTGACGACGTTATGCAGCGGCGATTCGATGCGGCCGGCGAAGGTCTCGCCACCGTCCGCCGGCGTGACGCCGAAGGTGAAGTGCTGGTTGGCGTCGAGGTCGAAGGAGAGCGTCAGCCGCATCCCGGCCGCGATCGGCTGGGTCGTGCCGGTGAAGACCGGCCGGGCGTCGACGCCGGCGCCGGCCCAGAACGTGATGCGGATCGGGCCGCCGGGCGCGACGATGCGGTGGGCGTCGGTCGGGCGGAAGTCGCCGGCGACGGGCAGGGCCCGGCCCCGTGGGACGATCTCATGCAGCCCGCGGTCCGTCTGCAGGCTCAGCGAGTCGCTCGCGACCGGGGTCAGCAGGCTGCGGCCGTAGAGATGGAGCAGCAACGCATGATAGGCGGCGCCGCGGGCGACGGCGACCTGCATGTCCAAGGCCGAATCGAAACGATGCACGAGGAACTCGCCGAAATAACCGCGCAGGGCGCGGATGACCAGCGGGTTGAGCGAACTGCCGCCGACGGCGAGCAGGAAGCCGACCTGGGACGGCTTCAGGTTCGCCCGTTCGAGGGCGTCGGCGATCGGCGCGAAGACCGAGCAGCTCAGGGTGTACTCGTCTTCGTTCGCCTGCAGGCTTTCCTCATCGAGGAAGGGTTCCATGAGTTCGGCGAAGCGTTCGCCGCCGAGGGAAGGGGCGGTGAGCCTGAGGTGCGTGCCGTCGGCGAGGCGCAGCGTCTGCACGCCGGGATAGTTCTTGGTGGTCCGGGCAAGGATGTCGTCGAGGTCGGCGCCGTGGGCCAGCCGATGGTCGAGCAGTTCGCAGAGCCCGATCTTGAGCTGTTCGGCCGTGGCCAGCAGCTGCGGCTCCAGCTGTTCCTTCCGGACCTCGTATTCCCATTCGTCCGCCGCGACGCCGTTCTGTCGGGCGAGTTCGGGGATGAGGACCTGATGGACGATGGCCCGGTCGATGTCGGCCCCGCCGAGGCGATGGTAACGCGAGACCGCGCGGGGACTGACGCCGAGGGTGCCGTCGGGCTGCCGGCGGAGCGTGAAGATCGCGACGTCGCAGGTGCCGCCGCCGAAGTCGATGATCATCGTCTCGGTCTCTTCCGTGATGCCGTCGAGCGCGGCTTGTCCTTGGCGGGCGATGAAGTCGAGGAACGCCGCGAGCGGCTCGTCGAGCAGGTCGCCATGGCCGAGGGACAGTCCGGCGAGGTCCGCGGCGAGCAGGGTGTCTTCGCGCTGCGAGATCTGGAACGACGCGGGCACCGTCACGACGGTACGGGCGACCGGTCCGGGAGCCTGGTCGCGCAGGAAGCGGAGAATCTGGCCGGAGACCTCGGCAGGACTCCGTGAGCCTGCCTTCGCCTGGGGGTAGAGCCGGCCGATGCCCATCTCGTTCTTGGCTTCGGCTAGATAGCTGGCGTTAGGCCGGAGGCCCAGTTCGACCGAGCGGGAAAGGCAACGACGGGCCCCTTCGCCGATGAGCTGACGGTCGGAGAGGTGGCTCACGACGGAAGGGACGAGCACGGAGGTGAAGTCGCCGCTCAGCGTCGGTTGGGCGATCTCGAGGCATTCGGCCAGGGCGATCTCCTCGG
>CAIWNE010000099.1 GCA_903913915.1 uncultured Opitutia bacterium | reverse complement strand
GTGCCGACCCTACCTAGATACAGAGGACAGCACGTGGTGCTGTCCCTACCTTAGAGACAGCGGATGCGATGTCATCGCATCCCTACCTGGATTATTCGGGGATGTGGAGTTCCTTGGCGGCGTCGTCGAGGGCGACGATGCGCTGAGGATAGAACACGCGCTCGGTATGCCAGCCGACGAGGCGCACCCAGAGGCTGTGCTTGGAGGCGCGGATCTGGGCGCGGGCGGCGTTCGGGGTGAGGTGTCCGCCGATGTGCACGCCGGCGGCCAACACGGCTAATCCGTGGTGCGCGAGCTGACGGTGGCCGGAAACCCAGAGGCCCGCGCGGTCGGCGGTGCGCTCCTGACAACGGCGATACCAGGCGAAGAGCGGGTAGATCAGGCGGCCGGTGACGGCGAGGGTGTGCGAGCTGTAGCGGTAATGGCCAAAAGCGATCTGGCCGCATTTGCGTCCGATATGGAAGCGCAAGGCCTCGATGTCCCCCTTGCTCAGGGCGACGTCGACGATGCTCGCGCGCAGCAGGAGGCAGTCGTCGCCGCCGAGGCGCATGCCGGCCTGTTCGAGGACGAGGTCCTGGACGACGTAGGCCTTGAGGCCGCGTAGCCCAAGCCGCGCCTGGCATTCCTGCACGAGGTCGTGGAGCTCAGGCCAGTGCTCCTCAGACACGAGGATGGCGTTGCCGCGCACGCGCGCGGCGCGGACGTTGAGCCAGTAGGCCGCGCCGACCAAGGTGATGCCGAACGGTCCGAGGATCTTTAGGAAATCGGGGTGCAGCCAGACGACCCAGATCGACAGGACGAGGACGATCGCGCCGATGCTGATGCAAAGCCATTTGGCCAAGCGTTCTTGGTGATAACGGAGCTCGGGCCGAAGCGGGGTCACGGGATAAGAAAAATAAGGGGAAGGGGCGGGCTGGATGAAGCGTAAAGTGGGCAGGGATGGGGGAACTGCTGGCATGGTGAACGGCTGCGAAGCAATGCGGCGGAGACACGGACCGATTACAAGTTGACCGGTTGAATGGTTGGCCAGTTGGCCAGGGAGGCGGAGCAGAGGCGTAAGCGAGAGGCTCAGTTGACCAGAAGGATGCAGCGCTCAAAGGGGGCAGCAGAGGGAGCCCGGAGGATTGGCTGCGGAGATGCGTTTCAGGTCTCGGGTCTCAGCGATCGGGAAACAGGCACGGGTGATCGGGTTCGGGTAGGGACGGCTCTCCGAGCCGTCCGTCCGCAAGAACACGGCGGGCTCGGAGAGCCACGCCCTACCTGGGTTCACCGACGCGTCACTACCCGGCAACGAGCCGTCGGGTTCAGGGTCGGGTGCGGGATGGCCCGAACCTGTACCTGAACCTGAACACCTGAACCTGGGACCCGGCGGCCGAGACCTGGGACCTGAGAATGAAATTGCGGGTAGGACAGCACATGGTGCTGTCCCTACCTTAGAGCGGCCTCACTTCTTCTTTTTGCCGCCGCCTTGGCCGCCTTTGCCGCGGGGTTCCTTGGCGTTGGGGTCGTAGGCGGGGTTGGGCTGATCGGCGAGGAAGGCGCCGGTGTTCTTCTGCCAGGCGAAGAGGAGCTTCTTCAGTTCCTCGAGCTTCTCGGGCTCGGCCTTGGCGAGGTCCTTCGATTCGCTCGGGTCCTTCTTCACGTTGTAGAGTTCGAAGGTGGGACCGGCGAATTTCTGGATGAGCTTATAATCGCCCGCGCGCATGAGGCTCATGGGCTCGCCCTTGCCGATGTAGCACGGGAAGTGCCAGAAGATCGCCTGGCGGTTGAGCGGAGCACCGGTGGTGACCTGCTTCATCAGGCTGACGCCGTCCATCGGCTGGTCCTTCGGCAGGGGGACGTGCAGTGCCTCATGGATGGTCGGCACGAAGTCCATGCTCAGCACGGGCTCGTCGTACGTCTTGCCGGCGGGTATGACGCCGGGCCAGCGGATCGCGCCGGGGACGCGCAGGCCGCCTTCGTAGAGGAGGCCCTTGCTGCCGCGGAGCGGGTTGACGACGTACGGCAGGCCGCCGTTGTCGGACGTGAAGATGACGAGCGTGTCGTTGTCGAGATTGAGGCGCTTGAGCGTGGCCATGATCCGGCCGACGCTGACGTCGGCGGCCTCGCAGGTGGCGGCATACTCGGGCGTGATGCCCTTATCGAGGCCGGTCGGGACCTTCTTCTTATACTTCGCGAGCAGCTCCGGCTTGGGGTCGAAGGGCTCGTGCACGGAGTGGTCCGGGAAGTAGAGGAAGAACGGCTTGTCCTTGTTCTTCTCGATCCAGGCGACGGCGTCGTCGCAGAGCGCGTCGGAGAGATACTTGCCCTTCTCGTTGATGTAAGCGTCCTTCGCGAAATCGAAGTCGTCGGGGCGATGGTAGAGGTCGAACCCCTGGCCGGTCGGGTTGCCCGGCGTGCCGTTGCGGCCGCGTCCGAGGTTCCACATCCCGATGAGCGCGGTGGCGTAGCCCTTGGCCTTGAGGGACTCGGCGATCGTGACCGTCTTGTCGGGGATCTCGTCGTTGCCCTTGGTCGACAGCACCTTCATGTGCGGCTGGCCGGGAGCGTAGCGGTCGTCGACCACGGTGTAGACGCCGTGGCGCGGCGGGTATTGCCCCGTCAGGAGGCATGCGCGGGTCGGGGCGCAGTTCGGGGCGCTGGCGTAGCACTGCGAGAAGATCGCGCCTTCGCGGGCGAGCTTGTCGATGTTCGGCGTCTCGATGTATCTGTTGCCGACGAAGCCCGGGTCGCGCCAGCCCATGTCATCGATGAGGATGAGGACGACGTTGGGCTGACGGGCGGGCGCGGCGATCGCGCAAAGGAGCGCGAACAGGAGCAGCGCGCCCGTCCGCAGGGGGAACGGCTGGCATGGGGAACTGCTGCGAAGCAGGCGCGCGGCGGAGGCGCGAGGGAGTTTAGGGAGAGGCATGGGGAAATTGCGTGGAAGCTGGGGTTAACTCAAAGGGGGCAGCATAGGGAAACCGGATGATTGGCTGGGGACATAGGTCCGAAGCATTAATCCCGGTTTCCGGTCTCCCTTTGAGTGATTGAAACGTTTCGGATGGAAGGGGGAAGGCTGGCATGGTGAACTGCTGCGAAACAGAGACGTTACTTAAGGCGGCAGCGGGGCATTTGCTTCGCAGCATGCCAGCGTGCCAGCAGAACCCCTGAGCGCCGGGGCTTAGCGAAGCGAGTCCCGGCGCTCATGCATTCCTCGCCTTCACTTCGTAAGCATGGGCGATCATGCCGTGCTTGGTGTCGGGGGTTTCGTCCTTGGGGAGGAAGCAGCGGACGTATTCGACCTTGGCGGACGCGGGGGTGACGGAGACGCGCACGTAGCCGGAGCTGGGGAGCTTCTTGCCGGACTGGTAGCGGTCTTCGTTGTAGGCGACGTAACCGTGATCGGAGGGCATCGGGAGTTCCTGGTAGACGATGCCGTCCTTCTCCTGCTGGCAGTAGAGGTGGTCGTGGCCCTGGAAGAAGACGCTGACCTTGTGCTTCACCATCAGCTGATGGATCGGGAGCTCCCAGCCCGGGCGCTTCTCCTTGAACGAGCCTTCGCCCTTCTTGCCCTGGCCGCCCCATTCGTAGAGATCGGCCTCGTCGACGCCGCCGCGGCCGGTGCCG
>CAIWNE010000098.1 GCA_903913915.1 uncultured Opitutia bacterium | reverse complement strand
CGTGCTCGCGGATGGCCCGTATCCGGGCCTCCTTCGTGTGGCGTTTCTTGCTCATCTGATGCGGTATGTTCTGGGGGTTCGGGTTGGTTGGCAACCCCGGCGCTATCAGCTCAACTGGCACATACTAACGGGACCCACCCAACTAGTCAGAGATGAGACGAATTACCCAATGATCACCGCTTAACGCGACTCTTCAGGATTTCGAAATCACAATCAGGAATGCGATGAACAGCACGATGGCAGGAAGGACAAAGCATGATGAGATCAGAAATCTCCGTCACCCTGCCCTCTTCGGACCTGGACAAAGGGATGCGATGATGGGCTTCGATCACTTCGACGCCATAGACTTTGAGCGGCTCGACGCCGCAGGCCTGGCAGAAGAGCTTGCCGCCGTTAGCCTTAGCAAAAGCGGCCTTGGCGTCGCGAGATAGCCCCGCGTCGCGCTCCCGCTGGTAGTGCTTCACGAGCTTCTTGGCCCCCTCCGGGCTGGCCTTCTTGGCCAGATCGACGTCCTCCTGCTCCTGCGGCGACAAAGCAATTGAGCCTGGCCCAGCGACGACACCGAACAAGGCTTCCTGAATCTTCGGATTCATGCGTACACCCGGGTCGATGAACTGCTGCGCCAGAAGCACACACTTCGGCAGGTCTTCCAGGAAATACCTCAGGGCATTATCCTTGATGCGTTTCTGGACGCCCGGTTGTCCGCTCAACCCCTTACCCGTCGCGACAGGCATGCGATAACCATGGACTGTGGCACCGGCCAATCCGTTAGCGTTCCAAACAAAGGCGATATTACCAAACTTACGAGTCCACCAGTTCTTGCGATTCTTCTCGTCGGGTGTCTTACCGGCGAAAGTCGCATTGGCGAGTTCACTAATCAAATCACTTCGCTTGGCCCGGCCCGACTGGGCGGCGAAATATCCCAGGAGGCAGAGACACTCGCTCTGCACGTGCTGTTCGAAGGTCAGCTTGTCGTTATTCATATTTTTAATATAAGAACTGCCGACGGCGCCGCCCGGAGGCCAGCCGGACCCAAGGCACTTATTCACAGCAATCAGCATGGCCATAATATCTGCCCACTCACCCCACCCCGGCTTGCGCAGAGGCTAAGCAAAGGTAAAACCATGAGACCCCAACAGCATGTCGCCCGCAGCACCCGCCCCATTTCGCACCTTCATCGGCTGGGAGACGCCCTTGGCCGAGGCCGTCGCCTCGACGATCCTAGGTTCCCATCCCGCCAAGAACGGACTGCGTGACCTCGGCAACCATCTGATCGTCGCGCCTTCGGCCTTCGCAGGCCGCCTCATCCAAGAGGCCTTCGCCAAGCAGGCAGGCGCGCTGATGATGCCACGCATCACCACGCCGCACCACTTCCTGTCGCAGAAGCCGGAGCCGACCGATGATCCCGACCAGGACCTTGACGACGAACCGGCCAGCAAAGAAGCGATGCTGCTCGCCTGGGTGGAAGTCCTGACCCGCCAGATCGACCGAAGCAGCGAAGAATTCACCGCGCTCTTCACGGCCAAGCAAAAGGGGCCTTTCGAATCAGAAGGCGCCATCGCCTTCGGCCAGGACCTGATGAAGCTGCGCGACGAGCTGAACGCCGCCGCTTCGGGGCTGAGCTTCGATGAAGTCGCCGAAATCATCCGCACCTCGCCGAAGGGCGATGGCAGCCTTATCCGCGTCCAGCGATGGAAGGCGCTTGCCACCCTTGAGAAGCTCTACCTGAAGCAACTAGGCAGCAATGGCTTCGCGGACCATAACCTGCACCGCTTGAAGGTCGCCATGGCCCCCTCCCTGCCGGCAGGTATCGACACCGTCTGGCTGGCCTGCGTGATCGACCCGCAGCCGCTACTGGAGACGGCCCTGCAGAACCGCCTCGCCACGGCCAAGATCAACGTGCTGATCGCGGCCGACGAGAAGACCGACGCGGACAAGTTCAACGAATGGGGTCGACCGAAGGAAGAGGTCTGGACGAAGGGCGTCGGCACTCCGTGGAAGGATTTCGCTTCGACCGTCCACGTGGTGCGCAAGCCGGAAGACGGCCTGGACATGCTCTGCCAGCTCATCGAAACCTACCATACCACCGACGGAGCCATCGATACGCGCGGCCGCCTCGCGGTCGTCCCATGTGACCGGGAGACGCACCCCAGCCTGATCACCAAGTCGCTGCACTCGTTGGGGCGGACCACTGACGACAAACCCTTGATCGAGACCGCCAATCCCCTCGGACGCCGTCACCGCAACCACGGCATCCATCACGCGATGAGGGCGCTGCTTGATTTCGTCGACGATTCTTCCTTCGCCAATCTTCGTCGCTGCGTCCTGCATCCGCAGGTCGCCACCCACCTCGGCCTGAGCAAGATCGAGACCGAGAAGGACGGCGAAAAGACGCCCCTCGGCTGGCACGGCATGCAACGCCTGCTTGACGCCGTCAGCTCCGCCACCCCTCCGCAGAAACTGGCGGAGACGATCCGCTTCGCCGAGTCCCAGCCGGTCGACGACAAGATCGAGTCCCATGAGAAGATCCGCAACCAGCAGGTCAGGAACTGCGTGGCCGTGCTGAGCCTCGCCCAAGCCAAGGTCATCGGCCTACGATCCGCCTCGTGGTCGCAACTCGGCATCGAGCTTCTCAGTCTGGCCATCCCCTTCAGCGACGACGCCAAGACGCCCGCGGAAGCCAAGTTCGCCGAAGACGTCATCGACGCCATTGAAGGCATCCTCGAAGCCCTGAAGCCATCCAAGCCGGAGCAGTCTCTGCGGGCTACGGACGTCGTGCGACTGGCGCTGAACGCAGCCGGCAGCAAATCGTTCCGCGGCGACATGGATCGACATGCCGTCAACCTACCGGGCTGGATGGAGATCCCTTGGGAGCCGGTCCCGCACATGGTGATCTTCGGCATGACCGACGAACTCATACCCGGCTCCCGGCACGCCCATCCGTTCCTCCCCGGCAGCCTCCGGGCCACCCTCGGACTATCGACCAGTTCGCGCGAGTTCGCGAACGCCGCCTACGCCCTCGAACTCGTGCGACGCCTGCGCGCCGATAACGGCCGACTGGACATCATCGTCCCCCGCCTGAACACTCAGAACGAAGGACTACGCCCCTCACGCCTGCTCATGCTCAGCCCGGAGAAAGACGGCGACACCTTGCTGGGCGAAGGCAAGAACCGCGGCCGGCTCGACCACCTGCTCGACGAACCCGAGGTGCCGCGCGCGGAACCGATCTGGAGCGTGAGCGACGCGATGAAGTTGGACCCCACCCTCACCCTCCAGGCGGACGATCAGCGGGCCGAAGAAAAGCTGGCGCGCCTCCGTCGCTCGATCAGCGCCACCGCCTTCAAGACCTACCTCGAAGACCCCTCACAATACTGGATGAAGCAGGCGCTGGGCATGTCGGAATCCAAGCATGGCGAGATGGAACTCGACGCCGCCGGCTTCGGCACCATGACGCACGCCGCGCTCGAGGCGTTCGGCCACGACAAGGCCGCCTGCGCCCTCGGCGATGCGGAGAAGATCGCCAAAGTACTGGAAGCCAACCTGGACAGGCATTTCACCGAACGGTTCGGCAGCAATCCGAGCAGCGCCTTGAAACTGCAGAAAAGCATCGCCCTGGACCGCCTGCGGAGACTCGCCCAGGCCCAGGCCGAAGTCTTCGCGGAAGGCTGGCGCATCATCCAGACCGAGGGCAAGCTCCCTGAAGGCAAGGATCCACAGAAAGATGGGCTGATCCCTCTCTTCACGTTGCGTGGTCGGTTCGACCGACTGGACTTCAACATCAACCCCGGTCCGGACGGACGAAAGCGCTACCGTGTCTACGACTACAAGACGTTCGCCCGGACGCAGAGCCCCATGAGCCGACACCTCTACAGCGGAGGCAAGTACGCCAATGGGATAGCCCTCGGCGACTTCGAACTTCCTCCCGAAGAGCCGCCGAAGGACCTAAAAGAAGGAGAAGTGCCGGAACTCAAGCTGTACCGCTGGAAAGATCTGCAACTCCCGGCCTACCATTGGGCCCTCACGACCCACCACGACGAGGTCAAGACCGGCACGCTCGAGGTCGCCTACTTCTGCATTTCATCTGATCCAGACGAAGAGCCGGTCCAAGTGTGGAAAGATTTTGAGCGATACCGCCTCAAGTCCGTCGAGTGCATGCGCGATGTCGCCCAGGCGCTGATCTCGGAGAACCCGGAGTCCTTCAAACCCTCACCGAAACCATCTCCCTATCCTATCCTGCCCGGACTGAGCGGCCGGATCACCGAAGACTACATGAACGTGACCCAACTCGGCGTCGTCAAAAAGGCCTGAGAAAATGCCCAAAATGAACAACTCCCCCATGGGTAACAACTTCGCCATCCTGGCTTCCGCCGGCACCGGCAAGACCTACCAACTGTCAGTCCGCATCGCGCGGCTACTGATGCTGGACAAGGTCAAGCCCAACGAGATCATCGCGCTGACGTTCACACGGGCGGCGGCGGCCGAATTCTACCTCCGCACACTGGAGCGACTGCGCGACGCGGCGACTGACAAGGCGAAGCACCTCGGCATCTGCGGCGATGCTTCGGCCGAAGGCGTCGACCAAGGCAACCCTCTGGTGCTCGACCCAAAGGTACATACTCAGGAAAAGTTCGCCGCCAAGCTGCGCGAATTGGTACTGCATGCGGACCAGCTCACCCTGGGCACCCTGGACAGCTTCTTCGCCCGGCTGGTCAATCAGTTCGCCCTGGAACTCGGACTGGAGACAAGCAAGCCGGCCACGGTCTCGGAACAGCAGGCGCCCGCCTTGATCGAGCGAGCCGTCTCCGTGCTCTTCGACAAGCTCGAGGCGGAAGGAAAGCTGGGGGACCTAGGCGCCGAACTGACCGCTTTCAGCGATGGCAATTCCATGGCGAACCCCACTGAAATCCTGCTCGGCATGGCGAAAGCCAACCATGACATGCTGACGCTGGCCCCGCACCGGCAGACCTGGGGCAATAAGGACGCCATCTGGCCAAACGGAGCTCCCGAGAACATGGAGCTGGATAAACCAAGCACGTTGAATGAGAGCGACTTCGACATCGTGTACAAAGCCTTGAGCAGATTTCCAGAAGGAAAAGAAGGCGGCACTACTCACCGCGATCAACTCACGTCAGCCTTCGACGAGGTCGCACATTGCACGAAGATCAGCGCGATCGATCCGACTAAATTCGCCGGATTCCTCAATAAATACGCCCCTTCGATCACGCACGACGAAGCAAAACCGTTCGAGGTCAATCACCAGAAGAAAACGATCTCGCTCAACACGGAGGAATTACGGGCGCTCAGGTCGGTCGTCTGGCATCTGTTCAGCATGGCCACCCGGTCGGCGATCCTGCGCACGCAGGCCCTGCATGCCTGCCTGACCCACTTCGAGGAGGCCTACGAACGGACGAATCGCCGCAAAGGCCTGCTCAGCTTCAACGATTACGTGACGCTCCTCAGCCGTTGGCCGAGCCGACCGGAGGGAGATACCGACGAAGCACACAAGCAGCGCATCCACGAGGCCATCGAGGAGATCCAGTTCCGCCTGGATTCCGGACTGAAGCATTGGCTGCTCGATGAATTCCAGGACACCGGCACCAGGCAGTTCGACGTCCTAAGCCGCAACGTCGACGAGATCCTGCAGGACAACGAGGACCGCAGCCTGTTCGTCGTCGGTGACGCCAAGCAGTCGCTCTACGAATGGCGCTCCGGCAACCGCAAGCTGCTCGCCAACCTAAATGAAAGCATCAAGGCCAACGGAATCAGCGCCGAACTGAACGAGACCCGCCGCTGCTCGCCTCAGGTCCTGAAGATGGTCAACTCCCTGCTGTCGGGCCTGGAGACGAGGGACCTAGGAAAATACTTCTCCAAACTGGCCGCCAAGGACTGGGATAAGAATTTCCGGGAGCAGCGCGCCCACCCCATGGCGCCGCAGACCGGACAGGCGGTCTGGGTCCGCATCACGGACAAGATCCGCATCGATAACGACCCGGTAGGCACCCATGCTGAGTGGATCACCGGCGACCTGGAACGCAGCGGGGTACTCGAAGCGAAGAAAGGCAAGAAGACCCGCCGGCTCCGCGACGGGGTCACGTGCGCCATCCTGGTCTCCAATAATGACCACGCCGCCCAGATCGCCGAGCAACTGCGCTCCAACAAGATCGAGGCGACCGACGAGAACTCCGTACCGGTCGTGAGGGATAATCCGGTCACGGCAGGACTCTTCGCGATCCTTGAAGTCACGGCCCACCCCGACAACGGACTAGCCCGAGGCCTGGCCTGGATGTCTCCCGCAGCCCGACCGCTTATCTTGGGCGAGGACGGCAAGCCCGCCTGGGGTAAACTCTGTCGCAGGGTGGCCGACAAGTTCGTCGCCCATGGCGCCGAGGCGGTCGTGGACTGGCTGGCCAGCTCGGTCAAACTGGGCGAAGACGACGAATTCTCGGCGAAACGCCTCCGGCAGTTCCGGACCATCGCCGCGGAATACGACCTCACCGAACAACGGGAGCTCGAAGGCTTCATCCAGTTCGCGGAAAACTCCCACCAGCGAGACTCCGCGGACAGTCGTTCGGTCCAGGTCCTGACCATCCACCGCTCCAAGGGATTGGAATACGACCTCGTCTACCTCCCCTGCCTCAACGACCAATACCACAAGATGGCCAACGTGCGGGGCAACATGCTCTACATGACCCCATCCATGGCCGGAGACCTCGCCGAGAATAAGGCAGAGGCGCAAAGCCTCTATGATGAGCGGCTCTTCCGGCCGAACTGGCTTCTTGCCGGCATGAACCCGAAGGTCGCCCGACTCATCCCGCCGCTATCGCAAGCGCTCGAAGCCATCGAAGCCGAAGGCGCCTACGGGGCGCTCTGCAAGCTCTACGTCGGCATGACTCGCGCCAAATATCGCCTGGTGATGATCTCCAACCAGCTGAGCGAAAAGAAACTGAAGCTGAAGTTGGTCTCGCCTAAGAAGGTGGAACCTAAGGTCTACGAACTCGACAAGACCCACTTCGAGCACCCGGACAACAACGGGGGGCATGACTTCGCCTGCTTCCTCGAATCCGCCCTGCGAAACAAGGCGAGCGAACCGGCGAAGTGTCCCGGCATCGTCGCATCGGTCTACGCATGGCATGACACTCCTGACACGGAATCCACCGCGTGGGCCGAAGCCTGCATCGCTTCCCATCTCGCCAAGGCTAAACCTGCCCAACCGCGCAGGCTCGTGCAGCCCAAGGTTGCGTTCAAGGCCGTCATCCGCCCCGAAAAGAAGAAGCCGTCGAACCATGAGACGACCAACTTCTTCCAACAGCAGAAGGCCGACGGGGCTCCCGCCGGAGGCAAACGCCTCGGCACCTACGTACACGAGCTCTTCGCGCTGCTCGGGACCGATCTTGCCGCCTTCGAACAGAAGCTAGCCAAGTTCGCCGTGAAACCAGGCGACGAGACCACGCACGCAGCTGCGCTCGTGCGCATCCGGAGCTGCCTGGAGAATCAATCGATCAGGAAGCTCCTCATAGAGGACGCCCTCGGCAAGGTGCTCTGGGTCGAACGGAAAGCCGTCGTCTACGACCGCGAGCATGACGTGGTCACGCCAGCCGTCTTCGACCGAGTCTACATCGTGCCAGGCAAATCCGCGCTGATCATCGACTACAAGACCGCCGGCAACGGATCAGACGAAAGCCTCAGGAAGGCCTATGAGGATCAGATGAATGACTACCGTGAAGCCATCGCCAAGCTGACGGGCCTCAGTCCGGATAAAATCGGCTGCAAGCTCATCGGCATCTTCAAGTCCCGCGTGTCAGTCGTCGATGTGTTCTGACCCCACACGGACATGAGCAAACACGAGACCCCGATGACACGCTGGTACTGGCGCACGATGAACGGACGGCAAGGCCTGCTGATCGAAGAGTTCCCGGCCGTCAAAAGGGATGGGGCCAAGGGCAAGAACAAGCGCCACATCGACGGGGTCATCGTGCTCGGCCAGAAGGCCGAGCGACGCGGCCCGCGCAAAGGCGATCGTGAACTGGTCAAGGGCAAGCGGGTCATCGTCATTCAGTCCAAGGCCCGCCGGCTCGGCATGAGCCTGATCGGCCAGGTGGTGGTCTCCCGCGAACTCCTCAAGGACCTTAAGGCAAAAGTCGTCAAGTCGGTCGGCGTCTGCCGCGAGGACGACAAGATCCTGCATAAGGTGCTGCGCCGCTTCCATCGGTGCGAGGCGGTCGTGTATCGGCGAGGGAACAAGTGATTGGGCGGACGCGTACGCCGACGCGTCCCTACCTCGAGGAGAGACAGGGCTCACAGGGAGCATCATAGGGGGACCGGATGAGTGGCTGGGGACATAATGGCCGCCGTAGGGCGGCCGAAGGTAGGGGCGTGGCTACGCCGCGCCCTCTGATACAGCGGACGACCGGGCCGGTCGTCCCTACCCATGACGTAGGCAAGGGTTCTTTGAGCTCGCAATTTACGACCTCATTGGGTGCTCGGGGGACGCGTCGCCGTCACGTCTCCACCCTCAGCTGACGTCGTCTGATTTAGTTTTCCATTCCGGGGGGATACCAAAGTCGCCGTCAGAATCAAAGAGCACATCTGCGAACTGAGCCCGCTCCAATTGAGCCCAGGTAAGGCCGCCTCGGTAATAGCTGGCCACCTGCTTAAGCTGGCTGGAACCACGCAAGCGCCGGCGGCCGGGACCAGAAAGACGCTGGGGATTAATGACACCTACCGGGCGGACGAACTTCCGGGTCAACATCCCGATTGGCGTGACCAAATCGGAATCACCCGAAATCACCAGGGCGACATCGTATGCACCAACCATGGCATCGACTAACAGGTGTGAGGCCAGATTGACGTCCGATCCCTTTTCCTCCGCCCGGATGATTTCCACCATATCAGGCGGCGGATTAGCGGAGCGGGCCCAAGTTTGCCGCACCTTAAAATGACCTTCGATGATTTCCAGCGATGGCATCGTCCGCAGAGCCCGCCAGTAGAGGGATTGTCTCAAAGCCTGGTCTGACGACCCTGCCTTGGACGACACTGGGGCGCTGAAATATTTGCAGGCTACGCAGTCGAACGCAGGAAATAAATTTGAGGCCAACGCCAAAGGATTCAACCAACGCAACGGAGCGTCCTTCAGCGCACCGTAGTAGAGGTTGAAGCCATCGACATAGACGCAGGCCGAAGGCTTTCGCCTGTCCAAACGAAAGGGGGCGGCCTCTTCCGAAGCCGCCCCACGACCAGCCGACGAATCGGCATGGAGGGATGTAGGGAAAGATTGAGACATCAGGCGGAGGCTTTCAAGAGTGATTCGAAGAGGCCGAACCGAAGCCTCAATTCACCAAAGGCCTCAGTCGAGACATGGGGTGATTTCCAAGCAAGGTAGGGGCGTGCGGCTCGCGCGCCCGCGGACGACCGGGCCGGTCGTCCCTACCCCGCACGAGACAGGGCTCAAAGGGAGCAGCATAGGGAGACCGGAATGTTAGCTGAGGACATATGGCCAAAGCATACCTTCCGGTCTCCGGTTTCCCATTGAGTAACGAAACACATCTTCGGGTCTCGGGTCTCAGCTGATCGGGTATCAGGTACGGGTCTTCTGGTACGGGTGCAGGCCCGAACCTGACCCTGGTGCTGAACACCCGAACCCGGGACCTGATGGCTGAGACCTGGGACCTGAGAATGGGAAGCTACAACTAGGGCAGCTCGCGGAACTGCCCCTACCCTGCGGCCACCATGCGGCGGCCTTTGCTTCGCAGCAGTTCACCATGCCAGCAGTTCCTCCACCGCCTTGACAACCCGTCAAGGCGGGGCAACCCGACGCCCCACGATGGAACCGCCTACCTCCCCGCCCCCGACGAAACTGCTGATCCGGACCTACGCCTGCAAATTGTCCGCCAAGAAGGTGAAACTGGGCCTGCTGAAGCTGGTAGAGACGTCTCCAGCCTTCAACGAGTCATGGATCAACGGGGAATTCGACGTGGGCTCCCGCATCGGCGGGCTGCACCAATACGGCGACATCATCATCCGGCACCGGACGGTGCGCGCGAAGTCCGAGCTGACGATCGAGCACCGGGCGGGCGACGACGCCCTGGCCAGGGAGATCGAGACGCTCTTCGAAAAGTCGCTCACGCCCAAGGCCCCGCGCATGGTCAAAGGCAATACCCGCCCCCAAGGCATGGCGTATTTCTTCGAGATGATCCGAGGTTCGGTGCTGAAGCACAAGGTGCTGCTCACGGATTCGATCATCGAGGCCGCGCATGACCTCGATTTCGACGATTATCGCGCGGCCCGCAGCAAGCTGGAGTTCCTTCGCAAGCTGCCCAGGCTGAGCCCCTTCGACGTGCACGATGATCCGCGCCTCAAGAAGGATTTCCAGGAGGCCGCCGTCGTCCACGCCAAGCCCAAGGTATGCCTGTATCAGGGCAAGAAGCTCGCCCTGACCCATAAGCTCAGCGTCCCAGCGGAATGGGATACCTGCGTGCTGACCCTGCACTTCGCCATCCTGCCCGGTTTCAAGGTTCTGATCGGGTGGGTGGAGGAGAGGCAGTTCTAGCGCCCGCTGAGGGCGCTAGAACGGGGATCTGCTGGCACGCGGGCAGGCTGCGAAGCAAGCGCGACCGAAGGTCGCGAGGCGGGCAAGCTGGCACGGTGACATGGGGGCACGGGGAGAGGCAGACTAGCTGGCCGGTTGACAAGGGAGACAAAGACACGGTGCAAAGGTGCAAATCGGAGCGGAGCTCCTGTGCAAAGGTGCAAAAGTGGGAGGCAGAGCTCAAAGGGAGCAGCATAGGGAGACCGGATGATTGGCTGGGGGTACAGCTTCGGGTCTCAGGTCTCGGTTGATCGGGTATCAGGTACAGGTGTCGGGTTCGGGTGCGGGTGCGGGCCTGAACCTGCACCTGGTGCTGAACACCTGAACCAGAGACCTGATGGCCGAGACCCGGGACCTGAGAATGCATTTCGGTTTCCCTTTGAGCACAGTAACTCAGTTTCGGGTCTCAGGTCTCAGCTAATCGGGCATCAGGTACGGGTTGTCAGGTGCGGGTGCGGGTGCAGGACATGAAGTGCAAAGGTGCAAATGCGGCGGAGCCGCGTGCAAAAGTGCAAAGGTGAGACGTATCCAAACAGGCCTGAACCTGCACCTGGTGCTGAACACCCGAACCAGGGACCTGATGGCCGAGACCCGGGACCTGAGAATTGCTCTCTGCCCCCCGTTTGGCAAATCACCTCAGGTGGCGGGTTATCCCTCTGCCATCGATTCTGCCATCCGTCATCGACCCAGTCATCGCCCGTTCAATTCAGTCCTCCATTCAGCCCTCAACGCAGTCATCCATCCTACCCTCCCTCCTTACTATTCTACTTTGTCATTATACTTCTTAGAGTTTGCCAGATTTTCGGGTTCCGGCAGGATGATGGCATGAGCAAAACCAAGACCCTGAAAGGAAAAGAAATGTACCTGGTCGCCGAAGGCATCGCCCGCGGCGCGCATGCCGGCCAGACCCGACGAGACGGCAAGACGCCCTATTTCAAGCACGTGCAGGAAGTGGCGAGCCGCCTGAAAGGCTGGGAACTGAAGACGATCGGCGTCCTGCACGACACGCTCGAAGACACCGCGCTGACGGAAAAGGACCTGGCCGACGCCGGTTTCCCCGCCCGCATCATCGCCGGCGTGAAGGCGATGACCAAGCCGGAGATGGAATACTTCACCTATATCCAGAAACAGATCCTGCAGAATCCCGACGCTCGTCAGGTGAAGCTCGCGGACCTGGCCTGCAACATCAAGGGCAACGACAAACCGGAACAGAAGGCCAAATACCTCAAGGCGCAGAAGCTGATCAAACAAGCCGCCGGAACCAGACTCGCGATCCGGACGGACGACACCGACGTGCGCCGTTTCTGGGCGATCGACCCGAACAACGGGGATGCGCTCATGCTGGCCACCTTCGATGGGACGGCCTACGCCTTCGGGGTCATCATCAACGACAGCATCCGCGGCTTCGCCACCCAGGAAGAAGCGGAAGCCTTCCTCGCCCAATTCAAGGGCGACGGCCAGCTGGTCACGATGATCGAAGGCCCCGCCGGCGGCGGCCTGCCCAAAGGCTGGAAGTGACCCAAGGTAGGGGCGCGACGGTGTCGCGACCGGGATTGAGGGCGGACGCGTCGCCGACGCGTCCCTACCTCGAGGCGAGGCAACGCTCAAAGGGGGCAACAGAGGGAGAGCGGATGATTGGTAGGGGCGCGACGGTGTCGCGACCGTAGATTCATAGCGGACGCGTCGCCGACGCGTCCCTACCCAAGACAGCGGCCGAAGGTAGGGACAGTTGGGAACACCGGGAACGGACTAGGTCACCACGCAGTGCTGACCCTACCGGGAGGGTGTCAGAGCTTCAGGGTGCAACTGAGGGAGAGCTCATGATTGCGATAGCTCTGGCTGCCGGCGGAAAAGGTGTAATCGAGGCCGAGGAGCGTGCGCTCTCCGAGTGTCCACTGGCCGCGGAGACCTAGGCGGGCGAGATCCGTCGGGGTCGGGGTCAGGTTCATGGTCGTGGTACCGCCGCCACTCGCGTAACCATAACTGCCGCTGAAGCGGGCACCCAAGGCACGTTCGTATGCGAGACTGACCGCCGGGGTGAAGCGGGGCGTGCTGAGGCGCGGGAACGTCAGGTCGACGCCGCCAGCCAAGGCCCCCTGGTCGGCGACAGTGCGTCCGTAGACGGCGGCCTGGCCGGAGTTGCCAGCTTCGGCGTAGGCATCGAGCAGCGCCTGCGTGAACTGGGCGCCGATGAAGGGCCGGGCGACGCAGGAAGCCCCGACCCACTTGCCGCGGAGGGACAGATCGGCGAAGAGCGCGCTGCCGGTCCGATGGCCCGCGAGCACGCTGGTGTTATCACCACCCAGGCGGACATGGTCGAAGACGAGGTCGGCATAGCCGATGATGAGTTCCGTCCGGAAGGCGTCGTTCAGGCGATAGGCGGCGTAGGCGGCGAGGGTGCGCTGCTGGGTGATGGTCTGCGTGACCGTGTCGCCGAAGTCCTCCTTGGACCGCCCGAAGCCCAGCGAAAACCCGAGTACCAAGTCACGTCCGAAGGCTCGGTCCGCGCCGAGCGCGAAGGCGTAATCATGGAAATCCGACGCAACCGACGCGACGTTGAGCGAGCCGACATCGCCGCCGGCGGCAACCCAGAGGTTCACGGGCACGCCAGCGACCGGCATGGAGGCTAGGTTCTGCTGGAAGCCGAGCTCACCGGTGTTGGCGCACAGGATGATGGATTCAGCCAGCGGCGAGGACGGCGACGCGGCGGAGGCGGCAGAAGGGGATGAAGGGGATGTCGCCGACGCCTCGGCGGGGGCGAAACCGTCCATGCGGCCGCGCAGAAAGCCGAGCTGGCGGTTCGTGAGCTGCCAGACGGAAAGCATCTGCCCGGACTGCTGCGCGAGCGTCGTGGCCGAAGGGGTGGCCAGACGCAGCACCAGGTGCAGCGTGGCCTCCTTCTGGATATTGTAATCCGAAAGCGTACGGCCGTCCTCCAGCTGCTTGCCGGCGAAGATGAGGCGCTGCTGGTCGGGCGGGATGCCCTCCTTGTCCTGAATCTTCGTCTTCACGTTCTCGATCGAGTCGCTCGGTTCGACGTCAAGGGTGATGGTCTTACCGGTGAGAGTCTTGACGAAGAGCTGCATCGCGTCGGCCGCGGAGGTCAGACCCAAGGTGATAAGCCCGATCAGCAGAATGCGGCACCCTCGTTTCATAACCGCTTTGTGACCTGTCTACGGGCCAAAGCAAGGAGGTAGGGGTGCGGCCCGCAAGCCCGCGGGATTCGAGCGGACGACCGGGCCGGTCGTCCCTACCCTGCCACCTGGGTCGAATTTCGAAAAGACATGGTGACGGGTGACGGGCACAGCCATCGGGTAGGGTTGAGCGCCCTCGCTCAACCGCGGCTGATCAGGGGTGATCAGCCCTAACTGAGACCCACAATTAATCCTGCCACCTGGACCCCGAGGCTGCCACCCGCCACCTGAGAATGAATTCTACCTCAGGCCTTCTTGACGTAACACGCCTTCAGTCCGATCTGAGCGCCGTCGATCTTGCAGTCGATCTCGTGGTCGCCGTCGACGAGGCGGATGTTCTTGGCCTTGGTGCCGCCCTTGAGCGTGCCGGCGCCGCCGCGCAGCTTGAGGTCCTTGATGAGGACGACGGTATCGCCATCGGCCAGGACGGCGCCATTGGCGTCCTTGACGACGCGCGGACCGTCTTCCGCCGGAGCGCCTTCGCCGAGCTCGGCCGCGGTCTTTTCCCACTCATGGCCGCAGGTCGCGCATTCCCACACCTTCGCGTGGCTGATGATTTCGGTCATCGTGCATTCGGGGCACTGGGGAGGCTGAGGGGACATGCTGGCATGGTGAACGGGTGCGAAGCAGTGGCAACTGAAAGTGCAAAGGGGAAAGCACGGCAATGGGGGGAACTGCTGGCAGGGGGACAGGCTGCGAAGCAGAGACAAGAGCACCAAGAAGTCGAGCTGAGCATCATTATCTGGCCGGTTGACAAGTTGACGAGTGGGCAAGGGAAGCAACGTGAACGTGCAAAGGTGCAAATGCGGCGGAGCCGCGTGCAAAAGTGCAAAAGTGAGAGGCAGCGCTCAAAGGGGGCAGCAGAGGGAGCCGGATAAAAGGTAGGGGCGTGCGGCCCGCGCGCCGGCGGATGACCGGGTCGGTCATCCCTACCCAATACCAGGGTAAAATCCCGGTCTCCGGTTTCCCCTTGAGTGATCTACAGCTTCAGGTCTTAGGTCTCGGCTGATCGGGCATCAGCTACGGGTTGTCAGGTTCGGGTACGGGTGCGGGCGGGGACGTTTTAAGTGCAAAGGTGAGATGAACCAAACAGGCCTGAACCTGACCCTGGCGCCGAACACCTGAACCAGAGACCCGAGGGCCGAGACCTGGGACCTGGGACCTGAGAATGGGACGCTACATCTAGGGCAGCTCGCGGTGCTGCCCCTACCTCAAGACAGCGGCCGGCCAAGGATGGCCAGCCCTACCCTGCTTCGCAGCAGATCACCATCACCCATGCCAGCACGCGACCTCGTCGCGATTGCTTCGCAGCCGTTCACCATGCCAGCCGTCCCCCACGCGACGCAAAGCGTCGCGTCAGCCCCAAGGATTCAGCTTTAATTTCTCAATCTTACTTCCGGGCACCCCGAGCAGGCATTCGCCGACTTTGAGGCGGCTGAGGTCCGTGGCGAGCTGGCTCGCGGGCGTGGCGAGGGGCTGACCGAAGTGATTCAACGGCATGGGGCGGTCGCCCGAGATCTGGCGCGACGGGTCGGTGGAGAGCAGCGCCTGCGACATGGTCTTCAGGCAGCGTTTGAAGAAGTGGTAGAAGCAGACGTGGGTGCTGAACAGCGCGAGGAGATCGTCGTCGAGCGCGCTGGGCGACTGGCAGGTGACGACCAAGGTGAACCCGGATTTGACGGCGGTACGCAGAAGCAGGGCGAAGGTCGAAAGGGCCGACGATTGGTGGGAGATGTCGACGACGAGGACCCGGCGGGTATCGCGGTCGGGCGGGTTCTTGACGAGTTCGACGTACAACGCGCGCAGCAGGAGGTCGGCCATGGCATCTCGGCCGGAGCGTTCGCAGGCAAGGGTCGCGATCGCGGAAGAGCCGAGGAGGTCCGGCGCAGGCGACGGGGCGTTGGGATTAGAGATCCCGAAGGTCTCTTCGCCATAGACCTCGCGACGGAGGTTCGGGATCTTCGCGCCCATGACGTCGGCGTAATCGACGACGAGCACCTGGGCACCGGAGGCGACCAAGGCCGGCACGATGGCCTCGCGGAGAAGATGGGATTTACCTGCCCCGGGGGCGCCGGAGATCAGCACATGCCCTCCCCCGATCACCCGTTGGGTGTGATGAGGAGTCCAGAGGGCGAGATGCATCGAGGGGATACAGGTGCAAAGGTGCAAAAGTGCAAAGGTGAAAGAGACACACACTAGTTGACCGGTTGACCAGTGGGCCGGTTGGCAAGGGAGACACGATACGGGTGGCGGGAAAAGGTAGGGACGTGATTGCCATCACGTCCGTTCGCGGACGGACACAGGTCACCCTAGGACTAGCCATGCTCCGGCGACTTCCATCATATGGCATCGAACGGCGGCGATGGCAATCGCCGCCCTACCTCCAGGGAAAGAGGCAGCGCTCAAAGGGGGCAGCAGAGGGAAACCGGATGATTAGCTGGGGTACATCTCCGCAGCATTAATCCCGGTCTCCGGTTTCCTTTTGAGTGATCACGCGACAGCTTCAGGTCTCGGGTCTCGGCTGATCGGGCATCAGGTACGGATTGTCAGGTTCGGGTACGGGTACGGGCAAGAATCCCGAACCTGCACCAGGTGCCGAAAACCTGAACCTGATACCTGACGGCCGAGACCCGGGACCTGAGAACGTTGTATCTTCGGCACAAAAAAGCCTCCTGTTACGGAGGCTGATTGGTTCGCAGCAGATCACCCTGCCAGCGGGTCCCCACGCGTCGGCTTACTTGGCCGACGCGTTCCAGATCTTGATATCGTCGAAGAAGCCGTAGTGGCCGCCGCAATTGAGCTCGATCTTGGACTTGGTGGGATGGGCGATGCCGGAGGACTTGAGGTAGGCGACGGGCTTGCCGTCGATGGAGGCGCGCATCTGGTCGCCGACGGTCTCGAGGACGAGCGTGTACCACTTGTCGGTCTCGAGCGCGGGCGAGATCGGATAGGTGATGCCACGGCCGGCGAGGCGCTTGGCGCGTTCGGCCTTCATCTCCGGCTTACCTTCCATGGCGCGGATCTCTTCGTTCATGCCGCCGTCGCGCTGGTCGAGCAGGATCACGGCGTTGGGCTTCACCTGCACGAGGCAGAGATGGCCGTAATGGGAACCCTTGAAGGCGCGATCGTCGAACTCGACGGAGAGGCTGGTGGCGCCGGCGAACTTGATCTTCACCTCGATGATGCTGTCCTTCGTGGCGACGTCGCTGCCGATGACGGCGTTGTGGCCCTTAATGGCCGGCTTGCCGTCCTTCGCCGGGACATCGAGCTTGGTCGTGTTGCCGCGCAGGGCGCCGTCCTCGATCGTGAACGTCGGGACGACCTGGCCCCAGGCCTTGCCGAGCTCGGTGCGATTGAAGTCGTCGGAGAAGAGCAGCGCGCCCTTCGCGGCGAGAGGTTCGGCCGGGACAGGCGGGAGTTTGGGAGCATCGGCCGCGAAAGCGGAGGCGATGAGGAAGAGCGGGAGGAGGGATTTCATGGAGGGGGATGGGGGAACTGCTGGCATGGTGAACCGCTGCGAAGCAGAGACAAGGATACAAAGGTAAGGGCGGTTGGCGGTTAGCGGCTCTCCGATGCGGAACTAGCTGACCGGTTGGCCAGGCGGATGATTAGCTGGCCAGTTGACAAGGTGACAAGTGGACAAGTGGAGATGCAGGGCTCAACGGTTGATCAGAGGGAGATCGGCAAATTGGCTGGGGTATGCGCCCGCACGCCCGCGGATGACCGGGCCGGTCATCCCACCCTAAACCGCAGCATATATTCCGGTCTCCGGTTTCCCATTTAGGCTGAAACTCATCCTCGGGTCTCAGGTCTCGGCTGATCGGGCATCAGGTACAGGTCTTCTGGTGCGGGTACGGGTGCAGGCCCGAACATGACCCTGATGCTGAACACCTGAACCTGAGACCTGATGGCCGAGACCCGGGACCTGAGAATGCATTTCGGTTTCCCATTGGCGCCGTAACTCATCTTTGGGTCTCAGGTCTCGGTTGTTTAGGAATCGGGCACGGGTCTTCAGGTTCGGGTACGGGGGCGGGCCTGAACCTGCACCTGGTGCCGAACACCTGAACCAGAGACCCGAGGGCCGAGACCCGGGACCTGAGAATGTTGTATCTTCGGCACAAAAAAGCCCCCGGGTTACGGAGGCTGATTGGTTTGCAGCATGTCACCATGCCAGCAAATCCCCACGCGAGGCGGGGCGTCGGCTTATTTCGCCGAAGCGTTATACACCTTGAGGTCGTCGAAGAGCCCGCTCTGGCCGGCGACGCCGAATTCGTAGCGGGTCTTGGTGGCGTGGGCGATGCCGGAGGACTTGAGGTAACCGACCGGCTTGCCGTCGAGGACGACGCGGATCTGGTCATCGACGATCTCGACGACGAGGTTCTGCCATTCGCCCGGCTTGACGTCGGCCGGGAAGGTGGCGGAGCGACCGACGAGGAGCTTGGCGACTTCGGCCTTCTTGGACGGGTCGTTCTTCATCTCGTAGATGTCGTTGCGCATGCCGCCGTCCTTCTCGTCGATGATCTGGACGGAGCCCTTCTTGGCCTTGGCATCCCAGCGGACCTGGGCGCGGCAGATGTGGCCGTAGTGGCAGCCGGTGTAATTACGGTCGTCGAGTTCGACGTCGACCATCGAGGCGCCGTCGAGCTTGATGCGGACTTCCACGACAGAATCCTTGCTCGGGACTTCGAGACCGAAGACCGCGGCGTGGGCTTTCGTGACGCCCTTACCATCCTTGGTCGGCTCGTCCTTGATGCGGGTCTGCGTGCCGACGAGGGCGCCATCGGCGACCTTGAAGGTGTCGACCACGCGGACCCAGCGCTTGTCCGGCTTGCCGGAGAAATCGTCGGCGAAGAGCAGCTCGCCCTTCTTGGCGATGGAGTCGGCGGGGATCGCCGGGAGCTTAGGAGCGTCGGCCGCGAAAGCGGTGGCGACCAGGAGGAGGGGGAGGAGGGATTTCATGGTGATTTAGGGGTAGGAGTAGGGATAGGGGTTGGGGTGGGAAGATGGCAAGAAGGGAGAATCAGAGGCCCGGAGGCTCAGAGGCTCGGTGGACCAGAACGAGACAGATGAGTTGATCAGTTGACCAGTTGGCCGGTGGGCCAGACGGACGACTGGCTGGCCCGTTGACAAGTTGACATGTGGGCAGGGGGAAAGGCAGCGCTCAAAGGGAGCAGCAGAGGGAGACGGGATAGTTGGCTTGGGACATAGGGCAGAAGCATTCATTCCGGTCTCAGGTGTCCGGTTTCCCTTTGAGTGCTAAAGCGACAGCTTCGGGTCTCAGGTCTCGGCGGTCAGGTATCGGGTACGGGTCTTCAGGTTCGGGTGCGGGTACGGGCCTGAGAATGAAGGCGAGCCAACTAGGACAGCACGTGGTGCTGTCCCTACCCAAGCCGCAGCATCCATTCCGGTCTCCGGTTTCCCTTTGAGAGGTGGCTTTGCTTCGCAGCAGCTCACTATGCCAGCAGACCCCACGCGAAGCGTCCCAACCTTTGGCTCGCCTCCCCCACCCCCGACCCCTACCCCTTCCCCTTCCCTATGTCCACCAGCCGGCTGAATTTCAAACTCGAGGCGACGGCCACCGGCTCGCGCGCCCGGGCGGCGACGTTCCGCACCCTGCACAACGAGGTGAAGACCCCGCTGTTCATGCCCGTGGGCACCCAGGCGACGGTCAAGGCTCAGACGTTCGACACCCTCCTCGAATCCGGCTCCCAGATCCTGCTGGCGAACACCTATCACCTGCTCCTCCGTCCGGGTCCCGAGGTCTTCAAGAGCTTCGGCGGCATCCATAAGTTCACCGGCTGGGAAAAATCCTTCCTCACCGACTCCGGCGGCTTCCAGATCTTCTCGCTGCCGCATGCGCGCAACATGAAGGAAGAAGGCGCCGAGTTCCGCAGCTACGTCGACGGCGCCATCCACCTGCTCAGCCCCGAGACCAGCATCGGCACCCAGGTCGCCATCGGCAGCGATATCATGATGGTGCTCGACCAGTGCATCCCCTCGACCGCCGACAAGTCCACCGCCAAGGAAGCGCTCGAGATCACCCACCGCTGGGCCATCCGCAGCCTCAAGGCCCGCGGCGATTCGCCCCAGTCGATGTTCGCGATCGTCCAGGGCGCCCTCTACCCCGACCTCCGCAAGATCAGCGCCGACGGCCTGACCCAGCTGCCCTTCGACGGCTTCGCCATCGGCGGCCTCGCGGTCGGCGAGGGCAAGGCCCAGCGCGAAGACACGTGCGAGATCGCCGCGGCGATGCTCCCGCACGACAAGCCGCGCTACCTCATGGGCGTCGGCACCCCGCTCGACCTCCTCGAAGCCGTGCACCGCGGCGTCGACATGTTCGACTGCATCATCCCGAACAAGGTCGCCCAGTTCGGCACCGCCTACACCTCGCGCGGCATCCTGCAGCTGCGTCGCTCGATCTATAAGTTCTCCGAGGAGAAGATCGACCCCCTGTGCAAGTGCCCCGTCTGCGCCAAGTATTCGCGCGGCTACCTGCATCACCTCACCAAGACCCAGGAACCGCTCGGCTGGACGCTCCTCGGCCAGCACAACATCTTCTTCTACCACCAGATGATGCGGGAGATCCGCCAGAGCATCCTCGAGGATTCGTTCCTGGCGTATTACCACGACCGCCGCCAGGTCCT
>CAIWNE010000097.1 GCA_903913915.1 uncultured Opitutia bacterium | reverse complement strand
CTTGTCGCCGGCAGCCTTGAGCATCTGATCGTAGATGGCGGAGGCCACGTGCGGTTCGAAGGTCCACATCGTACCTTCGTCGGCCGCGTTGCCGTGGGGGCGCTTGGAGAAATAGGCCTCGCGGGTCTGGTGGACCCACTTGGCATCCTCGGAATAATATTTCGCGATCGCCGTGTAGAATTCACGGGAGATCCCGCCGATGGCCTTCTTGTTGCCTATGTCGGTGGCGCCGAGGCCGCCGGTGGTCAGGCCGCCGAGGAATTTCGTCGGCTCGATGAGCACGGCCGTGCGGCCTTCGCGGGCCGCCTGGATCGCCGCCGTGATCCCGCCGGAGCTGCCGCCGTAGATGACGATGTCCTGGGCGGGGAGGGCGGCGGTCAGGCCGAGGAGGGAGAGCAGCAACGTGCGCATGGGGTGCTCCGATGTCAGCAGGTCCGTCCGGCCCTGCAACCCCGTTCCGACGGCCTACCGTCTGAGCGCAGGGTTCAGCAAGGGCGCGAGGCGCGAGGCGTAGACCTCGTAGCCGGCGAGGGACAGATGGATGTTGTCAGGAGTGAAGAGCGTCGCCTTGATCGTGCCGTCGGCGTTGAGGAAATCCTTCGTCAGGTCGAGGACCTTCACCTTCGGGTCGGCGTCGAGCTTCAGTTTGTCGATCTCGGCGTTCGTCAGGGCGATGTCCTCGTAGAAGCGGATCTTCGGTGCGTGGCAGGGCAGGATCTTCGCGACGACCACCTGTGCGTCCGGGAACTTCTCGCGCAGATTGGCCAGGCAGGCCTTGACGCCTTGGGCGGCGGCGGCGACGCCGGTCTCGGGCGTGAAGAACATGTTGTTGTTGCCGATCATCAGCACGATGGCGCGCGGCTTGAGGCCGTCGACGCCGCCATGGTCGAGGCGCCAGAGAACGTTCTGCGCCTTGTCTCCGCCGATGCCGATGTTGATCGTCTTGGCGTTCGGGAACGCCTTCAGCCAGGCGGCGTTGAGCACGCCTTTGTCGAGCGGACTGCCCCATTGCTGGGTGATCGAGTCGCCGACCAGCAGCGCGTCGCACGGACCGGCGTTCTTCTGCACGTAGGCGACCAGCTTCGCGTGGGTGTCGACCCAGCTCGTGCCGCCCCAGGTGCCTGCGGAGGGAACGACGGGCCAGAGTTGTGGAAGGTGCTGGTTAATCTCCCGGCCGGGACGCCGTTCGTATTCCGGCTTCGCGATGAAGGCGGTTTCTTCGGCCGAGAGCGGCCAGCCTGTAGGCTGAGGGTCGGCCGGCTTATGGGCGTATTCCAAGGCCAGCAATCGGCTGGCTAGGAGCAGGGCGGCGACGCGCATGGCGATTAGCGGGGCTGGTAGCCCTGCCAGAGCCATTCGAGGGCTCCGGGGAGGATCTGGGCGCGGGCGTTGCCGACGCCGTGGCCGGAGTTCTGGCAGAAGAGGTACTGGTAATGATAGCCCTTATCCTTGAGGACCTTGGCCATGCGGTGGTTGGCCTCGACCCAGTCGTGCATACCGTCGCGCATGACGTTGGGGTTGTAGTTGTCGCGGTCGCCGACGGCCATGTAGAGGCGGATAGGTTTACGCTCGTTCTGCGGGATGAGGGTCTCGTGGAAATCCCAGGCGCCGCCCGGGGTCTTGGGGTCGAAGGGCCACTGCTGATTGACGAACGTGCCGGAGAGGGTGAGCACGCGACGGAACCACTCAGGGTGATACCAGGCCATGATCAGCGCGGCGGAGCCGCCGGAGCTCGTGCCCATCGTGGCACGGCCTTCAGGGTCGGACGTGAACTTCACGCCATAGTTCTTTTCGACGAGCGGGAGCACCTCGTGCTGGATGTACTCGGCGTAGAGGCCGGACATCGTGTCGTATTCCTTGCCGCGCTCGTGGCCCTGGGCGTCGCCGCCGCCGTTGGCGATCTGCACCATGATGAGGGCCGGGATGCGCTTCGCCGCGATCAGGTTGTCGAGGATGTGGGCGGTGTTCATGTCCGGCTTGCCGAGGCCGGGTCCGTCATGCGTGACGAGGAGCGGGGCGGCGCTGCCGGGTACGTACTGGGCGGGGACGTAGACGGTGATGGTGCGCTTGTAGTCGATGTTATGGATGTCGACGATGAGGGTCTTGGGGTTCTTCGGGTCGGGCGTGCCGAAGGTGTCGCGGGCGATGCCGGGGTTGAAGCGTTGCGTGGTCTTGGAATCGATCTGGAACTGCTGCACCTTGCCCTGCGGTACGGCAGGATTGGCCTTGGATTCAGGGACGGCGACGTAGTCCGGACCGACGAGGTAATTGCCGTCCTCGAGGGTCTGCTTACCGTTTAACGGGATGAACTTCGGCGCGCCCGGGGCATCGAAGGCTCGCGTCGGCGGCGTCGGCCGGTCTTGTTTCTTGGGGGCGGTAGCCTTCGGTGCATCGGCGGCGTTAAGCGCGGCCAGCGGGGCTAGCAGCAGGAGGGCGAGGAGGGAGCGCATGGTTTTAAGAAAGGGGCAGGGGTGGGGGTAGGTGTAGTTTTTAAAGTTCTGGCCAACTATTCAACTGTTCAACGGGTCAACTTGGTATCTCCGTCTCAGTGGGCGTTCTTCTTCGCCTTGCCCTTGGGTTGTTCGTTCAGGGTGAGCTTCGCGACGGCGGCGATCTCATCGGCCTGCTTCTGCCACAGGTCGGCGAGTTCCCTGACCTTGTCGGGCATCTTGGCTGAGAGGTCGATCTGCTCGGCGCGATCCGTCTTGAGGTCGTAGAGCGCCCAGGCGTCGCCCTTGGCGGCGACGATCTTGTAGTCGCCGACGCGGATGGCCTTGTTCTCTTCGTGCAGCCACCAGAGGCTGGGGCGTTCGATCGTGACGTCGGACTTGAAGGCGGGCACGAGGCTCTTGCCGGGCGCGGGCGGCAGGGGCTGGCCGTTCCAGTCGGCGGGCTTCGGGATGCCGGCGAGGTCGAGGAGGGTCGGGAGGATGTCGACCACGTGGCCCGGCGTGTGGCGGAGTTCGCCGTGGGCGGCGATGCCCGCGGGCCAATGGGCGATGAGCGGCGTGCTGATGCCGCCTTCGTGCACCCAGGTCTTATGGCGGCGGTGCGGCGTGTTGGCGGCGCTGGAGAAGCCTGGCCCGAGGCAGAGGAAGCTCGCGGCGCTCCCCATCTCGGCCTGCGGGTCGTGGCCGCCGTTGCGCACCATGATCTCGGCGCTGGCGCCGTTGTCTGAGGCGAAGAGGATGAGCGTGTTCTCGTAGGCGCCCATGGCTTTCAGCTGGGCGATGATGCGTCCGATCTCCTGGTCCATGCGGTCGACCATCGCGGCGTGGATGGCCATCTTGGTGGCCTGGAAGCGGCGCTGTTCGTCGGTGAGTTCGGCCCAGGGCAGCGGACGGTTCACTTCGCCGGAACCAAGTTTCTTCATCGCGTCAGGGAAGGCGTAAGGAGGGCCGATGTCGCGTTCGAGCGCGGAGAGCGTGGTGTTCGTGATGCCCATCGCCTTCTGACGTTCGAAGCGCGCGGAGCGCAGGGCCTCCCAGCCGGCCAGATACTTGTCGCGGTATTTCGCGATGTCCTGAGGAAGGGCATGGAGAGGGAAATGCGGGGCGATGAACGGGACGTAATGGAAGAAAGGCTGGTCCTTGTGGTTCGCCGCGTGATCCTTGAGGCACTCGATCGCGTGGTCGGCCACGGCGATGCTCGCGTAGTAGCCTTTCTCGTCCGACGGGACCATGACGGGCACGTCGTCGATCAGGTTGCCTTTGGCCGTGAAGTAGTTGCCTTGGTTCTCGAGGTTCAGCGAACGGTCGAAGCCGGCGGCGAGCACCTTGCCGTCGACGTGCCATTTGCCGCTGTGATAGCTGCGATAGCCCGCGAGCTTAAGGTAGTCGGGCAAAAGACGTGCCCAGGACTGGCGCACGCCTTGGCCGCCGCCGCCGATCCCGGCCATGCCGTCTCGATGGACTTCCTGTGCGTAGTAGCCCGTGAGCAGGGCGGCGCGGGAAGGCCAGCAGCGGGCGGTGTTGTAGAACTGCGTGAACCGCACGCCGTTGCCGGCGAGGCCGTCGAGATTCGGGGTCGCGATCTCGCTGCCGTAGCAACCGAGGTCGGAGAAGCCAAGGTCGTCGGCCAGGATGAGCACCACGTTGGGACGCTGCGGCGCGGCGAGTGCCGTGAGCGTGACCAGGAGCAAGGCGAGGAGCGGTCGCATGGGGGTTCCGTTAGTCACGGGGAAAAAGCCCTGAAGTGCAAAGACGGAAAACGGGGTACCCTTCAGGCCTGCAGTTCCTTGATGGTCCCGTTGCTGTCGCCATGGCGGTCGACCTTCACGCCATTACCCTGCAGGAGCGTCAGCCAGAGGTTGCAGAGCGGTGTGCTCTTGCCTTGGAGCGCGAGGTGCTGGCCGAGGCGGAGGCCGGCGCCGCCGCCGGCGATCAGGGTGGGGCAGTTGTCCAGGTAGTGGACCGTACGGATGTTGCTGCCATAGGCGACCGTGGTGTGGTCGAAGAGGCTGCTGCCGTCGGCTTCCTTCGTCGCCTTCAGCTTCGAGAAGAGGCCGGCCAGGAGGCGGCTCTGTTCGAGGTCGCGCTTCTGCGAGGCCTCCATGCGTTCGCCCGGCGCGTAGTGGCTCATGTCGTGCGACGCCACGCGGAGGTTCAGGCTGGCGAGCAGCGTGCTGACAGGTTGGCGATAGGTCAGCACGCGGGTGCTGTCGGTCTGGAGCGCCGCCACGATGAGGTCGTACATGACCTTGATCTCATCCTTGCCGGCGAGGCCGGGCTTCGGTTCGGGGAACGGAGCCTTGGCCTTGGGGCGATCGAGCCACTGTTCGTCCTTGGCCAGTCGGAGTTCGATGTCGCGGATGCTCTGGAAGTACTCGTCGAGCTTGTCGGTGTCGTTGCGCGACAGGCCGCGACGGACCCGGGCCGCATCTTCGAGGACGGCGTCGAGCACGCTGCGTTGCTGGGCGAGCAGGGCCTGCCGCTGGGCGAGCGGCAGGGTCTCGTCGGAGAAGAGGCGATGGTAGGCGGCGACGGGGTTCTCCTGTCCGGCCAGCGGCTTCCCGCGTGCATCCCACGCCATCGAGCCGGGGCCGTGACCGGAGTCGCTCGCGTTGGCGCAATCGAGGCGGATGGAGGCGTAGCGGGTGTCCATGCCGAGCTTCGCCGCGGCGACCTGGTCGGCCGAGATGCCGTTATGGAAACTCTGGCCCGGCTCGGCGTATCGGTTGGCGCCGGTCAGCCAGAAGGTGCTGCCCCAATGGGCCTCGTCGCTGAACTTGTTGGAGAGGCCTTGGACGATCGTGAAATCCTTCTTGTGTTCGGCGAGCGGCGCGAGGCCCGCCGGCAGTGCGTAGTCCTTGCCGGTGTCCTTGAGGGAGGGGAACCAGGTCTCGTTCGTCACGCCGTAGCCGAAGCCGAGGAAGACCATGCGCTTGGGGTGGGCGACCGGCTTCTCGGCCGCGAAGGCCTTGAACCCCAGTGACGTGAGCGTCGGCAAGGCGATGAGCGTGCCGGCGGCGCGCAGGAAGTGCCTTCGGCTGAGGGAGGAGGAACTCATGGTCATTTGGTCTGGAAGGTTTCGGAGAGGACGAGGGCGCGGATGAACGCCGCCATCTGGTAGTCTTGGGCGCGGGCTTGCGCGATCATCTCCGCGGCGAGCGGGTCGTCGAGGAAGCCGAACGGACGGCCCATGCCGTATTCGACGAGGGCCTCGGAGAAGCCGCGGGCGAATTTTTCCGGTCGGGCCGCCAGGCGGTCGCGAAGCTCGAAGTAATCCTTGAAGCTTTCTCCTTTGTAGAAGGCGCCGGCGGGGTCGATGGGCCAGGTCTTGCTGCCTAGGCCTTTTTTCTCATAGGTCTCGGTGGTCCGCCACTTGCCGGCGGCGTTGAAGTTCTCGAGGCCGAAGCCGATGGGGTCGATCTTGCGATGGCACTGGGCGCATTGCGGCTGCTCCTGGTGGGCGGCAAGGCGTTCGCGGGTGGAGATGACCCGGTTTTCCAGCCGGTTGAGCTGCGGCACGTTGGGCGGAGCGGGGGGCGGCGGTTCGTGCAGGATCTTGCGCAGCACCCAGGCTCCGCGTTCAACCGGGCTCGTGTCGTGTCCGTTGCTGCCCATGGCGAGGATGGCGGCCATGCCGAGCAGTCCTCCGCGCGGAGAATTTTTCGGAAGTTCGACCTTCCGGAAGCCGTCGCCGGCGACGCCTCCGAGTCCGTAGTAGTCGGCGAGCAGTCCGTTGACGTAGACTTGGTCGTTCTTGATGAGCTTGGTGAGGCTTTCCTGCTGACGGAGCAGGTGGGCGAAGGTCTCATAGACCTCTTGGCGAGAAGCGGTCTTCGTGCTTTCGTCGAAATCCCTGAACAGTTTCGTGTCGAACTGGAAGAAGTCCAGCCGCGCAAGCCCGAGCCATTGGTGCACGAAGCCACGGACGAATTCGTCCGCCTTAGGGCTGGCGAGCATGCGGTCGACCTCTCGGGCGAGCACGTCGGGTTTCTTCAGGTCGCCGGCACGCGCGAGCGCGAGCAAGGTCTCGTCGGGCGGAGCGCTCCAAAGGAAATAGGAAAGCCGGACGGCGAGTTCGTTGGCGTCCAGCGGCCGTGCCGACTTTCCGTCGTTGGGCTCTGCGAGATAGAGGAAGCCGGGCGAGGCGAGGATGGTGCTGAGGGGATCCTTCAGCGCCTTCTCGAAGCCGTCGCCGGCCTTCCGGCGCGCGTCGAAGAGCGCGAGGAGCCTGTCCAGGTAGGGCTCGCCGGGGTTCTTGTCGCGGAAGGCGCGCACCGCGAACTTCGCGATGATTTCCCGGGCGTGATCCCGTTCCGTCAGCCCCCCGGTGTTGGGCGTGAGGACGTGTAAGGCCGCCGTCTCTTTTTCCAAGGCCTTGAGCGGGCCTTCCCATTCGACCCAGTCGATCCAGAGGGCGGCCGGCGGACCCACGCCCGTGGCTTTCTGCGCGGCGTTGTAGAGGTCGGAGTCCAGTTTTACGTCGCGCTTCTCGCGGAGCACGAAGGTCCGTGGGCCATCGAACGTGATGTCGACCGGAAATTCGACGACCTGAGGGGCGTCGGTGGTACCGCCGACCTGGAAGGCCTGCAGCAAGGTGAAGTCCTTGTCGCCCGACTTGCGGCTGCCGAGTTCGACGAAGCGGCGTTCCTTCGGGGCGTCTTTGGTCGCGCCGATGCGGAACCTGAGCATGTATCGTCCCGGGGTCGCGCTTTCGACGGCATGCTGCGTCTTCAGCCAGCCGGAAGGCTGATCCGGCGGGAGGGTGATCACTTCCTCGGGGTGTACGTTGAAGATCGTCAGATACGCCCCGGTCTTGGTCAGCGGATCGTCGAGGTAGCGCTGGAAACTCGGGCCGTGCTGGCCGAAGACTTTGATGCGGAACTTCGCCTCCTCCTTGTCGGGGATGTCTTTCTGCGGCCGGCCTGTCGCAAGGAAGGCCTTGGCCGCCTCGTTGCCGCCCTTGTAGTAGCCGTTATAGGTGCCTCCGACCATGCGGTTGGCATGGAGTTCGACTTCGCGCCTTTCCCTGAGCGTGGCGGGCGCCGCGTCGGCATTGAAGATCTCGATCCAATCTATCCACAAGGCGAACTCCGGCCCGACGCCGTTGCGCTTGAGGGCCTCGCCGAAGATCTGCAGGGCGCGTTCGTTCGAGTCGAAAGAGCCGCGTTCGCGCAGGAAGAAGCCGCGGCTGCCGCCGGCCGTCACCTCCAGGGGGATATCCAGGAGCTGCGGTTTTTCCATCGTGCCGGTCACCTCATGGGTGCTGGCGACGGCTCCCTGCGAAGGGCCGAATTCCACGAAGTGCCGGGAGGGAGGCGTGTCGGCCGTGGCGGCGATGCGCACGCGCACGGTGTATTTTCCGGCCGGCCAGCCTCCCGGTACGGTCAACGGCTGGTAAGGGTTGGCGAAGACGTCGGCGTAGGTGAGGAACGAGCCGGTCTTGGAAGCCGGGTTCGCGAGGTAGGCTCGCTGCTGCGGCGCGAAATGCACCCAGTTGCGTCGGCCCTGCTCGTCGGCATGGATCGCGTCACCATAGCCGAACTTCTCCGGCGAGGGCGCCCCGTGGATGCGCTTCCATTCGTAGTAACGACGGGTGGCGTCGCCTTTCTTCTCGGCTTGGATCGAGGCGACGATCGCGGCGTTTTCCGGCTGGGCGGCGGCCGCGTCGACCTCCTTGGTCCAGGCGACGTAACGTTCGTGGCAATCGACGCGATCGGCGTAGGATTTCGCGATGCGCGGCGTGGCGTAGTCCTCGGCTTCGATGTGCACCTTTAACGCCTTGGTCGGCTGTGCGTAGCGGATGAAGTGTTCGTCGATGGCCTGATGTCCGAGCGCGAGATAGCGTTCGAACTGGTCCGACGACATGAAAAGCGAGGAGCCGACCGTGTCAAAGGCGCCGGCGCCGCCGTCGGCCGGGAGTTCGTTGACGGGCAGGTCCACGCCGAGCAGGTCACGGAGGGTGTTCTTATATTCGCGGCGATTGAGGCGTCGCAGCGTGATCAGGCCGCGGGTGTCGCCGATGGTCTTGCGCGCGGTGACCAGCGTGCCCGAGAGCATCTCGAGGAAGTCGGCCTTGGCCGTGCGTTCGGGCTGCTTGGCGTCCTCTGGCGGCATCTCGCCGGAGTTCACTTGGTTGAGGATCTTCTGCCAGCGGTCGGCGAGCTGGACCGTATCGAGGTTCAGGGCGATGTCGTCGAGGCGCAGCTTCCCTTTCTGCTTATCCGCATTGTGGCATTCCACGCAGTATTCCTTCAGGAAGGCGCGATGCTTTTCATCGATACGCGCCTCCGGCGCCGCACCCAAGGATAGGGTGGCGAGGAGCGTGAGGAGCAGGGGGCGACCAAGGGGCATCGGGGGACGCCCGGAGAATGGTAGGCCGGCGGGAGGAAGCCAGCCCGACCTGTGGAACCAGCCCGTCAAATTATCCGATTATTTCCAGGTCTCCCGGACTACCCGTTCCCATTCGTCGGCCAGGAGCTGGTGGCCGCGGTAGGTCGGATGGACGCTGTCCCAGACCCAGTAGTCATCGGCGGTCTTGGCGGCGGCGTCGTCGAAAAGCTTCTGCAGGCGGACGAGGGCGGCGCCATGCTTCTGGGCGAGCTTGGCCACGATGGCCTGGCGGGCGACGATGCCCTCGGGCACGACCTTGCCCGGATGGCGTACGAAGGGCTCCATCAGCACGAGCTTCAGATTGGGGTTCTGCGCGCGGGCTTCGGTCAGGATCTTGTCGTAGGTGGCTTCGTAGGTCTCGAGCGGGACTCCCTTGCCGTTGTCGTTCACGCCGATCATCACGGAGAGCAGGTCGGGTTTGAGCGCGAGGGTGTCCTTGCCCCACCGCTTCTCGAGGTCCAGCACGGTGTTGCCGCTCACGCCCCGATTATAGAAATCGAGCTTCCGCTCGGGGAAGGCTGCGCCGTGCCGGGCGGCGATGATGAACGCGTAGCCGTGTCCGAGGATGTGGTTGGGGTCGAGCGAGCGGCCGCGGTTGCCGTCGGTGATGGAGTCGCCTTGGAACAGGATGCGGCTGTCCGGGGTGAACGCCGGAATCGGCTCGACGGAGCGAGCGGAAGCCGCGCCAAGCAGGCAGAAGCAGAAGAGCAGCGCCTTCATCGTCAGCCTAGCTGCAGGACGCCCGTGCTGTCGCCGAAGGTTTCCTTCTTCACGCCCATGCGCTGGAGGAGGGCCAGGTGCAGGTTGCACATCGGGGTCTTCTTCGGCGAGATGAGGCGACGTCCGGAGCGGATCGTGCCGGCCCCGCCGCCGGCGAGGAGCAGGGGCAAGTCGTCGATGTCGTGCTTGTTGCCGTCGCGGATGGAGCAGCCGAAGAGGAGCTGGCTGTTGTCGAGGACGCTGCCTTCGCCTTCTTTCAGGGCATCGAGACGGTGGCAGAAGCCCGCGAACTGCGCGACGTTCCAGTCGACGATCTTGGAGTACTGGACGAGTGTGTTCGCGTCGTTCTCGTGGTGCGAGATGCCGTGCCAGTAGTTGGTCACGCCGTCGAGCCACGGGAAGCGCATGCCGGACTGGGCGTCGCCGATCAT
>CAIWNE010000096.1 GCA_903913915.1 uncultured Opitutia bacterium | reverse complement strand
CGTTGCCGGCGGTGTCGCCCTTGACGGCGGGAGGGGCTTCCAGGACTTCGACGGTGACGGAAGGGGGGAGGTCGACGGTGACCGGCTTGTCTTCGACGAACAGGACCATGTAGGACGTGCCCGAGATCAGGAACTCCTTGGAGTCCGCGAGGGTGGCGGCCGAGATGTAGTATTCCTCGTTGGTGTTGGTGTCGGCGAAGACGTAGCTGCCGTCGGCTTCGTAGGAGAATTCGAGGGACTTGATGCTGTTGTCGAAGACTTCGAAGCTGACTCCGATGCCGCAACGGACCGGGATCTTGGCGCCGGTCTTGATGGAGCGGAGTTCCATCTGGACGTAGGAGGCGTTGTTCGGGGGGGTGCGGACGAGGCACTCGAGAACGATGCAGAGCTCACCATTGTAGCTCATGATGTTCTTCTTCTTGATACGGTTGACGGGGAGGGAGGCCATGGGAGTAAGGGCGGACACAAGCGGACGCCTTCGGGACGGTCAAGCCGGACTTGCCCGAAAGGGGAAGGGAAGGGCTCGGCCCCTTTAAAACGGGGGTCGGCCGGGGGTGGCCCGCTTATTCAAGCGTGAACAGGACCCCGCCGATCTGGGTGATCTTGATCTTGGCGGCGGTGCTGCCCGCGGCCGCGGCGGAAGCGGCGGCGCCGTTCGAGCCTTCGACCGAGGCGCCGTCGGCGGCCTCCACTTCGAAGCCGGTATAAAGGGCGATCATCTTCGAGTAGAGCTGCTGGAGTTCGGCCTTGGTCGTGACGATCATCTCCACGGTCTTCGCATGGGTCGTGGTCGGGTAGGTCTTCACGACGATGTCACCGGTGGTGTTGCTGACCATGTTGTTCACCTTGCCTTCGAGGTTGGTGAGCTGGCTCGGGATCGGCAGCTTGCTCGCGTCGGCGGGGTCGAGCCCGCGGTTCTGGGAGTTGGCGGAGCTGGCGCGGTTGGCGCGGTTGGCGACGTCGGCCGTGCCGGGCGGGCGCACGTTGTAGATGCGGAGCTGCTGGTTGGAGTCCTTCATGTCGACGACGACTTCGGCGACGATGAAGGCGCCGGTGGTGTATTCCTGGAAGGAGATGGACAGGATGGAGTCCGCTCGGCCGTAGAAGGCCATGTCGGTGTTGGCGACCTTGATGCCGAAGATGCCTTGGTTGCGGATGGCCTTCTTGGTCATCTGGAAGGCGTCGGCCGGGGTGGTGGAGAGGGCGGCGGTCGCGAGCAGGGCGGCGGCGAGGGCTTTGGGGCTCATGGCGTTAATCCTTTACCCACAGGGGTGCCGAAGCAAGATTACAACCGATGCTGAGCTGCCAGAATCTCACCGTGCAGGCGGGTGCCAACGGCCCTATCATCCTCGACGGAGCCAATGCGCGCTTCCTGCCCCGAGGGCTTAACGCCGTCATCGGGCCCTCCGGCTGCGGTAAGACGACCTTGATGAAGGCCATCCTAGGCATCCTGCCCTCGACCGGCGAAGCCTCCCTGGCGGGACAGCGCATCACCTGCACCGAGGATCTCGTGGGCAAGGTCGGCTTCGCGCCGCAGTTCACCGCCGCCCAGGCCCAGCTCTCCGTCGCCGAATCCTTGGAGTACGCGCTTCAGCTGGCGGTACCGGACGCCGCCGAGCGCTCTCGCCGGCTGGAGTCCGTCCTCGGGGTCACGGGGATGGCTCCCCATCGCGACAAGCGCGTCTCGGCTCTTTCCGGCGGCCAGCTGCGCCGTCTCTCGCTCGGCCTCGAACTCACCTTGGACCCGCCCTGCATGGTCTGCGACGAGGTGACCTCCGGCCTCGACCCGCAGTCCGAGGACCAGATCCTCGCGCTGCTGCGAAACCTCGCCGAGACGGATCATAAGAGCTTCGTCTGCATCATCCATAATCTCGGCAAGCTGAACCAGTTCGACTGGGTCACGGTCGTCTACCAGGGCGACGTGGTCTTCCAGGGGTCGCCGGATGAGTTGCTGGGCTACTTCGGCATCCCGGACGGGTTGCGTCTTTATGAGGTGTTGAACGCCTCGGATCTCGCGACGTGGCGCGACCGCTGGGCCATCCATCAGGCCGAACATCAGGATTCGTACGAAGTCGCGGTCGCCAAGGTGGGCGCGCCGGCCGAGGTCGAGCCGCTTGCCGAGCCCGATGTCCCGGGCGGCCTTTCGCAGTTCACCACGCTGCTTTCCCGCCGTCTCAAGCTCTTCTTCCGCGATACCGGCTACCTCGGGCTCACGCTCGCGATCACGTTCGGTTTCCCGCTGCTCGTCATCATCTTCAACCTCGATGGCATCTGGGACGTCCATAAGATCCCTATGGACCGCAACATCGCCTCTATGGAGGAAGTGCAGCAGGCGCTGAAGGTCCAGATGTCGAACGCGCAGCTCGCCGGCCTCGCCGCCGGGCTGATCATGTTCCAGGTCATCCTGCTCACGCTGATGGGCGCCAATAACGGCGGCCGCGAGATCTCCGCCGAGCGTATCCTGTATGAGAAGGAACGCATGACGGGCCTGCGTCCGTGGGCCTACGCCTTCTCCAAGGTCGTCTTCGTCTCGCTCGTGGCGATCTTCCAGGGGGTCTGGATGTGCCTCTTCGTGAAGCTTATCTGCAACTTCCCGGGGCCTTGGGCGGAGCAGCTCGCCATCCTTGCCGCCAGCTGCGTCTCGATGTCGGTCGTCTGCCTCGGTTTCTCGGCCATGCTGACGTCGCCCGAGAAATCCTCGCTGCTATCCATCTACCTCGTCGGCTTCCAACTGCCGCTTTCCGGGGTGGTGCTCGCCTTGCCGGCCGCGCTGACCTGGGTCTGCCGACCTTTCATCAACTCCTACTGGGGTTGGTCCGGGTATATGAAGTCCATGATGGGGCAGCCGCTTTACGACGCCTACACCGCCAGCATGCCCAACCAGACGGCTTATGTGGCCAGCACCACCGAAGGCCTGACCGTGCTCATGATCCAAGGGTTGGTCGGGCTCTGTCTCGTGGTTTACGGCTGCCAGCAGAAGCGCTGGAACTGAGGGCGGGGGCGGGGGTGGCTTAATCCGCCCTTAACTTTCGGGAAATCGCTGGAACAATTCGAAAAGAGGGGGTAGGCTTTCGGAAAGGTCAGCCCCGCCTCTTTTCATGTCCAAGATCAACCCTCTCTTCTTCGCCTTAGGCATCCCGGTCGTCGTGATCGTGATCCTGGTCGCGATCGTCGCTCCGCGCATGGGCGGCGGCGGCAAGTTCGCCGACCTCACCCCGTTCTCGGTCGAGGCCTATCGCAAGGATTGGGCCACGCTCCAAGGCAACTCCTATCGCCTCGATTGCCAGGTCGAGCAGCAGCTCTCCTTCGTCGAAGGCCGCGGCCCCGTCCTCGCCGAGAATCCCATCGAGAAGGAACCGACGCGCCCCGCCGGACGTATCCCGGTCTTCGTCCCCGTCGGCTCCGTCGATTCCTTCGAGGTCGGCCAGCGCTTCAAGTGCAAGCTGCGCGTCACCCGCGACCTCCTCGTCGTCGAAGCCCTCGAGCGTTTCTGATTTCCGCCATGCGTCACACTCTCCTCGGCTGCTTCGGTTGGTGCGCGATGACCGTGCTCGGCTTCGCCCAGGCGCCTCCGCCCGGCGGCACGGTCAGTTCCGGCGGCACCGCCGGGGATTACAAGAGTTCCACGGCCGAAGGCGGCGCGGACCGCGTCTTCAACGTCAACAGCGACTCCGTCGACATGGAGAACGGCACCATGCAGTGGAAGGGCACCACGATGAACCTCGGCAACTCCCGCGCCGTCCGCGCCCGTTTCGAGCGTTATCTGGCCGCGCCGACCGACAACGGCGACATGAAGCGTTACGTGGCGATCCTCGACCAGATCCAGCTGCTCCTGTCCCCGCAGTCCATCAACCAGGAGAACTACTACCGCAACCAGCAGGAAGCCTTCAACCTGCTCTTCAAGGCGGCCGAGTTCGACATCGACGGCAACAGTTCGCTGACCATCGCCTCCCAGGTCCAGAAGGTCTGGGCCATGAAGCAGGAGTTCCGCCAGATCGAGATCAACAAGGCTCAGCTGGAGACCCTCCGCAAGGTGCAGGAAGGCATCATCGTCAACCGCGCGGACGCCATCGAAGAAGCCAACGACGCCCGCTCCCAGGCCTCCACGAAGGCCAAGCCGCTCGGCAAGGCTTCTTCCGGCACCACCGAGCTCGCCTTCAAGGTCAAGGACGAGGCCCGCACGCAGGCCGAGATCCTCGCCAAGAACGCCGAGATGACCGCGCTCGGCCTGAAGGCCAAGATCGAGTTCCAGTCGCAGATGGTCTCGTTCCTGATGGCTCGCCGCTATCGTCACTCGCTGATCACGAGCGGCTTCTACCGCGTCCTCTTCAAGGGCGGCAGCCAGAACATCGTCGTCGGCGCCAAGGAAGTGAAGGAGTTCTTCCCGATCTCCGATTTCGTCCCGACCCTCGAATCCTTCGACATGCTCTCCCGCGAGGCGATCAAGGACACGACCAAGGGCATGCAGACGGTCGATGATCTGGTGAAGCAGGGCGAGCTGTACGGCGCCTTCGAGCGCCTGCAGGAGACCTATTTCCTCGGCGAGTTCGAGCCGGTCGTGATGTCCTACCCCCAGGAGAAGAAGCGCGAGATGCTCGCCCTGTGGAAGGACCTCCGCGAACTCCAGCGCCTCGGCGACGAGCATGACCTCGGCAACGTCGAAGGCTACGTGAACAAGGTCCGCGGCCGCGCCCGCGATTTCCCGGGCGCCCCGATCCTCTCCAAGGTCACCAACGCGATGAACGCGTCGAACATGTCGTTGCTCTCCGCCAAGGCCGCGGCCCTCGCCGGCGACAATGCCAAGGCCGAGGCCGCGCTCGAGCGAGCCGCCAAGATCTGGCCGCAGAATCCCGGCGTGAAGGACTTCGCCAACCAGGTCGTGAGCCGTCAGGACACCCTCGCCCAGAAGGTGCCCGAATTCGACCGCCTCCTTTCCGAGTCGAAGTGGCGCGACATCTATAACAAGAAGCTGGAATACGCGCTCGCCCTCGCGCAGGACAAGGAGCGTTCCGAGAAGCTCCGCAAGATCGTCAACCGCGTCGGCGAGCTCGACGCCAACATCCAGAAGGCCTCGGTGCTGGCCTCGCAGAACAATCCCTACCTGGCCTGGGATGTCATCGTCGAGGCCTATAGGACCGAGTCCGACGACCTTGTGCTCGCCAAGACCCGCTCGGACATCGCACCGCTCGTCGCCAACTACGCCCAGCTCATCGGCCATGCCGAGAAGCTTGAAAAGGATGGCGCCGAGGCCGCCGCGCTCACCGCGTGGCTCGCCGCGCAGGACCTCAACCCCGCTTCGCCCTCCTGCGGTGCCGCGGTCAAGCGCCTGGCGAAGTCCGTCGCCGAAAGCGCCGTGCTCCGTTCGTCCGGAGGCGTGCCGGCACCGCCCTCTGCGCCCGCCGCGGGCGACGAGGTCCCGGTGCCGCCGAAGAAGTAAGCCTTACCAGAGGCTGACCGGATTGTCTTCCAGCGGATCGACCACCGTGATGCGGAGGTCGGTCTTCCTGTCGCGTACCTCGTTCATCAGGGCGTCGACGATGACCGTGCGGTTGCATTCCTTGCTGAGGTGCCCTAGGTAGAGTTCCGTGGTCTGCCACTCGCGCAGCCCGAGCAGAAGGTCCTTGGTCTGGACGTTGGAGAGATGGCCGAAGTTGCCCCGGATACGCTGCTTGAGCGAGGCAGGCCGCTTCGACAGGTCGAGCATCTCGTCGTCGTAGTTCGCCTCGAGCACGAGGATGTCGGCCAGCGAGACGTGGTGCTTGACGACGGCCGTGGCGTGGCCGAGGTCGGTCAGCCAGGTCAGCCGTTTGGCCGGCCGGGCGTCTTCGGCGGGAAGGTCGAACGCGAAACCGACGGGGTCGGCGGCGTCATGGGGGATCGGGATGGAAGTCACCTGCATCCCGCGGAATTCGAAGGTCGTGCCGGTCTCGAAGAGCTGCCAGTCCGGCTGGGACTTGAGGGAATCCTTGATGCGCCGAGCGGTCTCGCGATTGGCGAAGACCTTGAGCAGGGGATTCTGACGCAGCAGGGCGGGGAGGCCGATGCAATGGTCCGAGTGTTCGTGCGTGATGAAGACCGCGTCGAGCGCCCGGGCTTCGATGCCGAGTTTCTGCAACGAGGCCTCGAGGCGGGGACCTTGGAAGCCCGCGTCCAGCATCACGCGTGCTCCGCCCGCTTCCAGCAGGGAGCAGTTGCCGGAGCTGCTCGTGCCGAGGATGTGGAAGGCGAAAGCCATGCGGAGGCCGATGCAACCCCGTCACGCCGTCGCCTTCAAGCCGCCATTCGCCCTTTTCCGCTTGAGGACGGGGGCGACCGGAGGGAAGGTAGGTCATCCCGCCATGCCCTCCCTTCCTCGCGTCATCAGCATCATCATGGGGGGCGGTCGTGGCTCCCGGCTCTATCCGCTCACCAAGGATCGCTGCAAGCCGGCCGTCCCTCTCGCCAGCAACTACCGGCTGGTCGACATCCCGATCAGCAACTGCCTCAACTCCGGCTTCAACCAGATCTTCGTCCTGACGCAGTTCAACACGGCTTCGCTGCATAAGCACATCCAGCAGACCTACAAGTTCGACGGTTTCGGCCGCGGCTTCGTCGACATCCTCGCCGCCGAGCAGACCGGCGACAAGGAGACCTGGTATCAGGGCACGGCCGACGCCGTCCGCCAGAACCTGCATCACTACAACCTCAAGGACGAAGACCTGGTCCTCATCCTTTCCGGCGACCAGCTCTACCGTCTCGATTTCGACGAGCTCGCCCGCCAGCACATGGAGAACGCCGCCGACGTCACCATCGCCGCCAAGGCCATGCCGTCCGACCAGGTCAGCGCCCTCGGCGTCATGCGCGTCAATGCCGACCTCCGCATCGTGGAGTTCGTCGAGAAGCCGAAGGATCCGGCGGTGATCTCCTCTCTTGTGCTCGGCGGCAACGCCCGCGCCCGCCTCTCCGACAAGTCCGACAAGCCCTACTGCCTGGCTTCGATGGGCATCTACATGTTCTCGGGCAAGGTCATGCGCGAAGCCCTCGCCGACCATACCCAGACCGATTTCGGCAAGGAAGTCATCCCGGGCCTGCTCGCCTCGAAGCGCATGATGGCCTACGTCTTCGACGGCTATTGGGAAGACATCGGCACCGTCGGCTCCTTCTGGGAGTGCAACCTGACGCTCACCGATCCGGTGCCTCCGTTCGACTTCTTCGACGGGCAGAATCCGGTCTACACCCACTCCCGTTATCTTCCCCCGGCCAAGCTCAACGGCGCCCGCTCGCGGCGCGTCCTCATGGCCGACGGCGCGATCGTCGACGATTCGGACCTCGACCGTTGCGTCATCGGCGTCCGTTCGGTCATCCGCGGGGGCTCCCGCCTCGAGAACGTCGTCATGATGGGCGCCGATTCCTTCGAGCGTCCGCACGACCTGGCCAAGAACCATTCGCTCGGCCGCCCCGACGTCGGCGTCGGGGCCAATTGCCTCATCCGCAACGCCATCATCGACAAGAACGCGCGCATCGGCGCCGGCTGCCGCCTCGCTCCGACCGGACTTCAGGAGAAGTGGGAGACCGACGCCTTGTTCGTCCGTGACGGCGTGATCGTCGTCAAGAAGGGCGCGGTCGTGCCTCCGGGCACCATCGTGGGGGAATGAAGAACTACGCCCGGACTTACTGGTTCACCTGGGCGTTCCTGGTGCTCGCCGCCGCCCTGACGGGCGTGGCATCCCTCAAGGATGCCTTCTTCGGCGGTCTCTTCGCCGCCGCGTTGTCAGCGCTCCTGACCAAGGCCTACGAGCACGCCGGTCCGCGCTATGCTCCGGTCCTCGGGGCCGTGGCCGGCACGCTCTGGGTGGTCGCGATGTTCTTCCGCATCCGTTGGTTCGGCTACGCCGAAGACTTCGAGCTGGCGCAATGGACGTTGGGAACGGACATCTCCGTCCATGCGGCGGGTTTCGCCGGCGCCGCGCTGATGACGGCCTTGCTGGCGCGCCATGAGTTTCCGAAAGCCTTGGGGGGCGGCTTGGTACTCGCGGCGGCGATGACCGTCGTGCCCTACGGCATCATCGCCTGGATCGACCATCGCGTCGCCGGACCCGTCGAGCTCGTGCTGCTGGTCTCGGCGGACGTCCCGAGCGATGAGGGGCCGATCCGCCGGCCCGGGGCCGTGCAGGCGAGCCTTACGGAAACCGAAACGATTTTCCTCAAGGAACGCATGCTGGTCGTGGACGGCCCCGGTGGCACCGAGGTCGTGGACGACCAGGGCCGACGTTACTGGCCGCTCTGGCGGCGCCGTCTCATCTATCCTGGCAATCCCGGCGGTCCGGTCCGCACCGTCTTGCTGCTTCTGCCTCCGGGCTTGGCCGGTCCGGAGACTTGGGACGTACCCGTGCATCAGGATCCCGACGGTCTGGGCCTCGTGACGTTAGGGGCCAAGAAAGACGCCCGCTTCTCCGGCGGCCAGATCAGTCGGTCGGTCAGGCTGGAAGTCTCCCTGCTGGTGAAGGCGAAGGACGGATCGGTCGCCTATCAGAACTTGCAGGTGGAGGCCTCCCGTCAGTCTCCGGTCGGCGATCTTTATGCCAAGGTCCGGACGCAGGGTCTGGCTGCGGCATTCCCCACGACGTTGGCCGAACCGAAGTCGCCGGCCAAGCCGGATCCCAAGTCGAAGTCCCGTCGCCCCAGTTTCGGCGACGCTCCCGCGGCGAAATAGCCGCCGTCAGGTCGTCGAGCTCAGGAAGTCGCGGTGCAGGCCGGCGTAGGCGCCATGCAGGGCGAGCAGTTCGTCGTGCGTGCCGCGCTCGACGATGCGCCCGTCCGCGAGGACGATGACGCAGTCCGCGCGGCGGATGGTACTGAGGCGATGCGCGACGACGAAGGAGGTGCGTCCCTTCATCAGTCGGGTGAGGGCGACCTGCAGCCGGGCTTCGGTCAGCGTGTCCACGGCGCTGGTGGCTTCGTCCAGCACCAGGATGCGGGGGTTGGCCATCAGGGCGCGGGCGAACGCCACGAGCTGTTGCTGGCCCATCGAGAGCCCGCGGCCTTTCTCGGAGCAGGGCGTATGGATGCCGGCCGGCAGGTCTTCGATGAGGTCCAGGCAGTCCAGGTCGCGGAAGGCTTGGCGGATCTCCTCGTCGGTGGCGTCTGGGCGGGCGGCCTTCACGTTCTCGGCGATCGTGCCCGCGAACAGGAAGTTCTGCTGGAAGACGAAGCCCATCTGACGACGGAGCGTCTCCTGTCGCAGCTCGGCGAGATCATGTCCGTCGACCAGCACCTTTCCTGAGAGCGGGAGCTGGAACTTCGCCAGCAGGCCGATGATCGTCGATTTCCCGGAGCCCGTGTGTCCGACCAGCGCGATGACCTGACCGGGCTGGGCGACGAACGAGATGCCGTGCAGCACCGGACGGTCCGGCACGTAAGCGAAGGTGATGTCGCGGAATTCGACGTTTCCCTTCAGCGGCGGGCACTCGCCCGCCGTGGGCTTGTCCGTCCAGGCCGGCGGGGTGTCGAGCAGGCGGAAGTAGCGTTCGGCTCCCGCCATCGCGAGCGTGGCTTCGGAGAGCTGCGTGCCGATGATCGTGATCGGCGAGAAGAACAGGTCGGCCAGGAAGAAGAACGTCACCAGGTCGCCGAGGCCGGTGCCGGTGCCCGAGAGCGCCGCCCAGCCGCCGACGCCGATGAGCGCGGCCATGAAGCCTTGGGCGTTGAGTTCGAGCAAGGGCAGGTAGAGCGCCGTGAGGCTCGCGGTCTTGACCACGTTGCCGGCCAGGCTGCGGACCAGGCGGGTGAAGATGCCGGCGTTGGTGTCCTCACGGGCGAAGCCCTGCGTCACGCGGATGCCTTGGACCGTCTCGGCGAGGGCGGAGGTCACGCGGGAGAAGGTCTCCTGCTGGACGCGCGAGGCGTGGAGGATCTTGCCGCGGAAGAAGCCATGCACGAGCAGGAGGCAGGGCACGATCGCCAGCAGGACGAGGAAGAGCCGCGGATTGGCGTAGAGCATGAGCGCCGCGGCGCAGCTCATCTGGCCGAAGGAGACGAAGGAGATGAAGAAGTTGTTCTGGATGCCGTTGCGCATGGCCTCGATGTCCGAGATCATGCGGCTGATCAGGCTGCCGTGTCGCCGGGCGTGGAAGAACGAGAGCGGCTGCGTGAGCAGGTGCGCCATCAGCCGGTCGCGGAGGTCGCGCAGGACGTTCTCCCCGATCTGATGGGCTAGGCGGATACGCCAGTAGAGGGCGACGTCCGCGACGATGAAGAAGACCGTGAAGAGGGCGAGCGCCCGGATGGTCGCCGCGCCGTCGCCGGCGGCCACGGGCCCCTTGATGATGTGGCCGACGAGCCAGGCCAGCCCGGGAAGGGCCATCGCGCGGAAGACGCAGAGGCAGAGCAGGGTGTTGCGCATGCCGCGGTGCGGGCCGGTGAAGGCGAGCAGGCGGGCGATGGTCGACCAGCGCAGAGGAAGGCGGTCCGGCTCCTCTTCGTCCGGGCGGATGCGGCGCACGGCGATCTCGAGGCGGTCCTTGCTCATGCGGCGGTTCCTTCCGACTGGACGAGGATGGCGCGGCGGTAATGGCCGTCCTGGGCCATCAGCTGCTCATGGGTGCCGGTCTGCACCAGCCTGCCGTGCTCGAGGACCAGGATCTGGTCGGCGCGGCGCAGCGTGCTCAGGCGGTGGGCGACGATGAAGGTCGTGCGGCCGACCATGGCGGCTTCCATCGCCTCCATGATCTCCTTCTCGGTCTCCGGGTCGATGGCCGAGGTCGGGTCGTCGAGCAGCAGCACCGTGGGTTCGAGCAGCAGGGCGCGGGCGATGGCGATACGCTGGCGCTGGCCGCCGGAGAGGTTCACGCCGCCTTCGCCGAGGAAGGTCTCGTAGCCTTCGGGCAAGGCCAGGATGAAATCATGGGCTCCGGCGATGCGGGCCGCGCGTTCGATGCGTTCCTGCGTGGCGTCGGGGTGGCCGAAGGCGATGTTCGCCGCGATCGTGTTCGAGAAAAGGAAGTTCTCCTGGAAGACCATGCCCACCTGGCGTCGCAGTTCGGGCAGGGGCAGGGCGCGGATGTCGTGGCCGTCGAGCGTCACGCGTCCGGAGCGCGGGTCGTAGAAGCGTGGGATGAGCGAAAGCAGGGCCGACTTGCCCGCGCCGGTCGCGCCGGCGATGGCGATACGTTGGCCGGGTGCGGCGACGAACGAGAGTTCGCGGAGCACCGTCGCGTTCTCCTGGTATTCGAAGCTCACGTTTTCGAAGGCCACGCGCCCGAGGAAACGGCCGGGCGAGGTTGCGCCTGGTTCGGTCGCCACGCCCGGGTCGGTGTCTAAGATCTCGAAGATGCGCTTCGCGCCGGCCAGGGAGACCTGGGCGTTGTCCACGACGGCGGCGAGGGTCGTCACCTGGGCTGAGAACTGCTGCAGCAGGCCGGCGAAGGCCACCAGGCCGGTCCCTAGGGCGATATCGCCTTTTGCGACCATCCAGCCGCCGTAGCCGATGAGGATCGCCATGGAGAGGCGATTGAGGCCGTCGATGACCGGCCAGAAGAGGGCGATCTCGCCGAAGACCTTGCGCTTCTGCGCTCGGATGTCCTCGCTCCATCCGGCGAAGCGGCCCATCACGCGCGGCTCGAGAGCGAAGCCTTTCACGACCTGGATGCCTTGGACGTTCTCCGAGAAGCCGAGCACCATGCGGTCCATCAGGTCGCGGTTTTCCTCGTAGGCCGGGCGCACCTTGCGCGAGAAGCGGATCGCGAACCAGACCTGGAAGGGCAGCACCGAGAGGCAGGCCAGCGTCAGCCGCCAGTCGGTGCGGAGCATGTAGGCCGAGCAGGCGACCAGGGTGATGGTGATGATCGCGAGCTGCAGGATGACGCCTTCGATGAAAAGCCGGATCGCGTGGGCGTCGGACGTGACGCGGTTGATGATCGATCCGCTCGCGTTGGCGTCGAAGAAGCGGAAGCTCAGCTGCTGGAGCTTGGCGAAGACCTGCGAGCGCAGGTTGACGACGATGCGGCCGTGCAGGAAGCGGACGGAGACCAGCCCGAAGACGTAGGCGATCGTGGCGCGCAACAGGGCGGCGACGAGGATGCCTGCGCCGAGCCAGACGAAGACGGCCTTGTCGGAGGCGTCGGCCGGGACGAAGAAGGGCAGGTGGGGCGCCGGGACCGTGCGGTCCGCGCAATGGCGGACGAAATCGATGCCGACGCCGGCGAGGGCGATGACCGTGACGGTCAGGAAGACCACGGCCAGCTGCAGGCCGAGCAGCTGCAGGCAGTCCGAACGGTACGACCAGGCGATGCGCAACAGCCGCCGCAGCGTGGCGTCACGGCTGGCGGCGGCGGTCGGGTCGGGTTGGGCGGGCATGCGCGTCTGGGCGCAGGCTGGCTCAGCGGATCATCTGGCCTTCGCGCGAAGCCTTCTTGCGGAATTCCGCGAGGATGCTGGCGGTGATGGGGCCGGGCTTGCCGGTGCCGATCTTGCGGGCGTCGACCTCGATGACCGGGATCACTTCGGCGGCGGTGCCGGTGAGGAAGCAGTCGTCGGCGTTCCAGACGTCGTAGCGCGTGATGTTCGTCTCGACCGTCGGGATCTTGAGGGCGGCGGCGATCTCGAGGGCGACCTGGCGGGTGAGGCCCACGAGGGCGCCGGCGTGGGAGGCCGGGGTGATG
>CAIWNE010000095.1 GCA_903913915.1 uncultured Opitutia bacterium | reverse complement strand
TGAACACCCGTTCGGCCAAAAAGAGGATCTTCGACTTAGGCGAAGGGCATCGAGGCCAGCATCTTCTTCTCGAAGCCGGAGTCGACGCGCTTGGACTTGTTGGCGCGACGGCGCTGCTTGCGGGACTTGGAGCTCAGCAAGTGGCGGGTGTTGGGGGAACGGCGCATCACTTTGCCGGTACCGGTCACCTTGAAGCGCTTGGAGACTGACTTGCGGGTCTTTTGCATGGCGGAAAGGGTCGGAACAAAGGGCGTCCCGGGGGACTTGTAAAGGGGAAAGGTCTGCCGGAGCGGATAAGTCCGCACTTTCTGCAAGCCGACGGATCGGGCCGGCCGTTTGACAATCTCGCCCCAGCTCGCTCCCCTGCCCTGAACCCAAAACGCAAAACCATGCTTTCCCTCGGAAAAAAGCCTAAATTGACCTTCAAAGTGGACGCCTTGGTGGACGGAAAACCCGTGAACGGGCCGTTTGCCGACCTCCTGGATGGGCCGACCATCGTATCGGTCTACATGCGCAACAACACCTCCGCCTGCGACAAGCAGGCCGCCGAGATGGGCAAAAACGAGAAAGTCATTGTCAAACATGGGTTTAGGTTGATTGCCGTCTCCCGAGACACGTGCGCCTCCCATACCAAGTATGCCGCCAAGCACGGGTATAAGTTCACCCTGGTCTCCGACCCCGAGGACCTCTTCTCCAAAGCGATGGATGCCATCGTCGAGAAGTCCATGTACGGAAAGAAGTACCTCGGTCCGCTCCGGGCCGCCTATCTCTTCGACGGCGACGGCAAGCTGGTCGGCATCGTCCCGAAGGTCGAAGCCGCCGAGCACGGCAAGCAGTTGCTAGAGGCGATCGCCGGGGCGAAGTAAGCGTCCGCGGCGCGCGGCGCGGCGGAGATAATCGGTGCTTGAACCATCGCCGACAAACGCGGAGTTTATCGGCAAGACACCTCCGCAGTACCTAATGCCTTCGCCCTATCGTCCTAACAGCCCCCGCCCGAACAACAACAACGGGGGACAGAACCGCGGCAACTTCCGCAAAGAAGACAAAGGGCCCAAGCGCAACGACCGCATCCGCGCGACCGAAGTGCGCGTCATCTCCCCCAAGGGCGAGATGATGGGCGTCATGCCCACCCAGCAGGCGCTCGACCTCGCCCGCGAATTCGGCGTCGACCTCATCGAGATCGCCGCGACCGCGGTGCCGCCCGTCTGCAAGCTGCAGGAATACGGCAAGTACCTCTACGAAGAAGCGAAGAAGCACAAGCACCAGAAGACCGCCTCCAAGGTCAAGGAGATCAAGCTCCGCCCGCGCATCGACAACCACGACCTCTTCATCAAGGTCCGTCGCGCCGAGAACTTCCTCTTCCACGGCCACAAGGTGAAGCTCCTGCTCCAGTACCGCTACCGCGAGCTCGAGCATCCCGAGATCGGCATCGCCACCATCACCAAGGCGATCGAGGCGCTGATGCACATCAGCACGCGCGACAACGAGCCCAAGCGCAGCGGCCGCGCCATCGTCGTCGGCCTCACCCCCGTCCAGCAGAACAAGCGCAAGCTCGTGCACAACGAAGCCCCGGGCGAAGAGGACGGCGAGGACGACTCCGAAGTGGACAACGGCGAGAACGACGCGGAATAAGACCGTGCGGCGCTTCGCGGCGATACTCCTGCTGCTCGGCGTCGGCGCGACGCTTGCCGCCGCCTCGACCGACTACTACCTCGGCGAATCCATGCGCCAGCTCGGCCTGCGCGACGCTCCCCGCCAGGCGAGCGACGGCCGCAGTTCCGAACGCTACGTCAGCCGCGGCGGGCTGTCCCTCTACGCCGAATACAGCAAGGAATTCATCCTCGTCGACGGCGTGAAGGTCATGCTCGAGGATCCCGTCGGCTCGCAGCGCGGGCACCTCACCCTCTCCAAGCTGGACTACGAGAAAGTCTTCGTGCCGCTCTTCTGGGAGGCTCCGACCGCCGCCGTCCGTCGCATCGTCATCGACCCCGGCCACGGCGGCAAGGACACCGGCAAGATCAACGGCCCCTACAAATACAACGAGAAGGCCGCGACGCTCGACACCGCGGCGCGACTGAAGCTCGTGCTCGAGAAACAGGGCTTCGAGGTCGTCTTCACCCGGACCAAGGACGTGTTCGTCGAGCTCGAGGACCGGCCGGCCGTGGCCGCCGCCGCCAAGGCCGACCTCTTCATCAGCCTCCATTACAACGCCGGCCCCGCCGGAGACACCGCCAGCAGCGGCATCGAGACCTACTGCCTGACCCCCGCCGGCCAGAAGTCGACCAACGCCGGCAAGGCCAAGTCGACCACCGGCGCCGAGGCCGGCAACCGCTTCGACCAGGCGAACATGCTGCTCGCCTGGGGCATCCAGCGCCGCCTCCTGGCCGGCACCGGCTCCGAGGACCGGGGCGTCCGCCGCGCCCGCTTCGCCGTGCTGCGCCCCTTGACCTGCCCCGGCGTCCTCATCGAGGGCGGCTTCATCTCGAGCCGCAAGGAAGGCGCCCAGATCGCCGACGCCGCCTACCGCCAACGGATCGCCGAATCCGTGGCCGCCGGCATCGTGGATTACGTGGTCCGGGGCCGCCCGGCCCCGAAAGCCGCCAAATAAGCCAGGCCAAGCGGAGTCCGGGGCCTCTTTCAGGCCAAATTCCGCTTGCCAATCGGCGGGTCGGACGGTTCGTTTGACCTTCCTTTCGGCCCGTCGGCATGTGTCTGCGGAATCTCCGGAGGGAAAAACCAAAAAACCAACCAAACCCTGGAAACGTCCTCCGCGACGGCCAGGACAAACAGTCAAAACAACATGAGCCTAATGGAAAAACTGCTCGCCGATTCTAATTTCGGCGCGCTCAAAGCACACTCCGTCATCTCCGCCACGGTGACCGAGATCCGCGACGACAAGTTCGTCGTCGTCGACATCAACGGCAAGTCCGAGGGCTTCATCCCCCAGGCCGAATTCCCCGACATGGCCGAAGTCCAGGTCGGCATGCAGCTCGAGGTCTACCTCGAGAAGCTTGAGAACAAGGACGGCACCCCGACCGTCTCCTACGATCGCGCCCTCCAGATCCGTAAGTGGGAAAGCATCGAAGCCAATTGCCAGGAAGGCTCCATCGTCCAGGGCCGCGTCAAGTCCATCGTCAAAGGTGGCCTCATCGTCTCCGTCGGCGTCGACGCCTTCATGCCGTCCTCGCAGATCGACGTCAACCCGCCCAAGAGCCTCGAACAGTTCGTGGGCCAGACCTTCGACTTCAAGATCATCAAGATCAACAAAGAGAAGAAGAACCTCGTCGTCTCCCGTCGCGAGCTCATCGAAGAACAGCGCGGCGAAAGCCGTCGCAAGCTCCTCGAAGAGGTCAAGCCTGGCGTTATCCGTCGTGGTGTCGTCAAGAACATCTCCGACTACGGCGCGTTCGTGGACCTCGATGGTCTCGACGGCCTGCTGCACGTCACCGACATGTCCTGGGGCCGCATCGGTCACCCGAGCGAAGTCGTCAAGGTCGGTGAAGAAATCACTGTCATGGTCGTCGAAGTCGACCGCGAGCGCGAACGCGTCTCCCTGGTCCTCAAGCAGACCCAGCCCAATCCTTGGGAAGGCATCGAGAAGCGCTACCCCGTCGGCCAGAAGGTCCACGGCAAGGTCGTCAACCTCGTGGCTTACGGCGCGTTCATCGAGATCGAGGGCGGCGTCGAAGGCCTCGTCCACGTCTCCGAGCTCTCCTGGACCAAGCGCGTCCAGAAGCCGTCTGACATCCTCAAGGTCGGCCAGGAAGT
>CAIWNE010000094.1 GCA_903913915.1 uncultured Opitutia bacterium | reverse complement strand
GTTCTTCAGCCAGATCGCGGAAGCGGTCGAGGCTCCGGGCGCCGTCAAGGCCCCGAACGCCGACCTGCCGGGCTTCGGCAAGGCCAAGCGCGTGATCTTCCTGCAGCTCAACGGGGGCATGTCGCACATCGACACCTTCGACCCGAAGACCGGCCCGACCAAGGGCCCCGGTTCGGCCGTCTCCGCCAAGGGCGACATGCAGCTGACGTCCTATCTGCCTGAGACCGCGAAGATCAGCGACAAGATCACCGTCATCCGCTCCATGACGGCCAAGGTCGGCGTCCATGCTTCCGCCGCGTACATCATGCGCACCGGCTTCGAGCAGCGCGGCACCGTGCAGCATCCGACGATCGGCGCCTGGGCCCAGCATTTCCTCGGCGCCAGCCACAAGACCCTGCCTTCCTCCGTGACCGTCAACCGTTCGTCCAACCACGGCAACGGCTGGTTCCCGGCGGCTTATTCGCCCCTGCCGATCCTCAATCCCACCGACGGCCTGCTCGATACCAAGAGCGCGGTCGGCGAAGAGCTCGGCGCCAAGCGCGCCGGCTTGCTGGCGCAGCTGGACACGGGCTTCGAGGGCAAGCCGATGGACGAGAACGTGAAGTCCTATAACGAGTTCTACGAGACGACCTTCCAGCTCATGAAGAGCTCGGACCTCAAGGCGTTCGACATCTCCGCCGAGCCGGCTGAGGTGCGCGCCCGCTACGGCAAGAGCAAGTTCGGCCAAGGCTGTCTCCTGGCCCGCCGCCTCGTCGAGAACGGCGTCCGTTTCGTCGAAGTCGCCATCGGCGGCTGGGACATGCATGCCGCGCTCGACGACCGCCTGACCGACGTCGGCGGCGATTTCGACCGCGTCTTCGCCACCCTGATCAAGGACCTCGAGTCCAAGGGGCTCCTAGATTCCACCCTGGTCGTGGTCGCCACCGAATTCGGCCGTAAGCCTGATTTCAGCGGCGGTGGTCGTGGTCACCATCCCCTCGTGTTCTCGTCCGTCCTCGCGGGCGGCGGCGTCAAGCGCGGCTACGTCCATGGCGCCAGCGACGCGAAGGGCTACGCCCCTGAGTCCGAAAGCGTCTCGCCGGGCAGCCTGCACGCCACCATCGCGCATGCCGCCGGCCTGCCGGTGCAGACCGACATCATGACGCCCGCCGGACGTCCGATGCAGGTCGGCAACAAGGCCGCGCCCCAGAAGGGCGTGTTCGCCTGAGGCTTAGGCCGAAGCTTCCAGGACGACGCTGACGGCGAAACCCGCCTCGCGCACCGTGAGGTGTCGCGGCGGCTTCGGTGTGCGTGGATCCCATTCGCGGAGAGGGAGGCGGTGGTACTTCAGCGCGGCTTCGTGCAAGGACCATGCCTCGGCGAAGGCCTCCGGGGAGTCGATGTCAGAGCCGGAGCGGCCCAAGTAAAGGCTGGCGACGTCGCGCATGCCTTCGAATGCCCGCACCGAGGTCGCATCGATGCCGACAGAACTGCCATGGGCGATCGCGATCCAGACGTCCTCGGCCGCGTAGGAGAAGCTCAAGGAGAGTTCGTCGCAGCCGGCGAGGCGGGGGCCGTCGGCCGCTTCGATCAGGTTCGCTTGGCCGAACCCCCATGAGTGTAGCACCTCGATGACGCAACGTCGGGCGAGTTCGCGCAAAGCCGCGCGGGGGGCTTGTCGGGTGATGCGAAGGACTGCTGCTTCCCCTCGGGCGGGAAAGGCCGGGATCTCCGGCCAGAGGGTCGAGGTGAGGCTCATCGTCTTGCTCAGTTGAGAGGGCGGGCGGGCGAGCCGGTCCAGGATGAGGTAGGCGGGATGTTCTCGCCTTTGGCGACGAGCGTGAGGGGCCCGAGGCGTGCGTCGTCGCCGACCTCGGTATCGTAGAGGATCGTCGAGGCCGCGCCGACGCTCGTGCGGGCGCCGATGGCGATCTCGCCGATCTTCATGACGCGGTCTTCGAACAGGTGGGTCTGCGGACCGCAGGAGTGGTTGAGCTCGGCTTCGTCGCCGATCGCGACGCAGTCGAATTCGGTCACGTCGGTCGTGTCCATGAAGACCCTGCGTCCGATCCTGGTCCCCAGCAGCCTCAGCGCCCAGGGCAACATCGGCGTGCCCCGGAGGAAATCGAGGAAGTTGGGTACCGCGAGGGATTCGTAGACGCAGGTCACCGCTTCGCTCATCCAGACGAACGGCGACCACATCGGATGGGCGCCGGGACGGTAGCGACCGACCAGGAGCCACTTCATCGCGAGGACCAGCGCGAACGAGGCCAGTCCGTAAAGGCAGCCGGCCAAGGACAAGGCCGCGATGGCCTCCGGCCATTGTTCTTCCTCGGCGTAAGGCATCACCGAGTGGACGATGAGGTAGCCGGTCGCGATGACGAAGGCCATCGGAAGGACGATGCGCAGGCTTTCGATGAACGTGCGGGCGCACCAACGGCCCAGGGACGGACGGAAGGTCAGCGACTCGTCGAAACCCAGGTCGCCCTCGCGGGCGGGAAGCAGGACCGCGGGGGAGCCCAGCCAGACCTGCTTCGGGCGCATGTCTTCATTAGGCGGCGTGCGGGTCTGGACGCCGATCAGCAGGTCGTCCGGGATCACGGCCCCGTCGGCGACGTAGGCGCCGTTGCCGAGGAAGGTCCGGCGGCCGACCGACGTGGCATGAAGGGCCATCCAGCCGCCGCGTTGTTCTTCGTCGCCCAGCGTGACGCCGTCGGCCACGAAGGAATCATCGCCAATCGTCAGAAGATCCGGGATGACACCGGTCGCGGTCGAGATCTCCGTCCGACGGCCGATCTTGGCTCCCATCAGCCGGAGCCAGGTCGAGGCGAAGACCGAAGCGTAGAGCCCGTGCAGGGTCTCGAGGCTGGCGTCGAGGATACGGGCGACCGCCCATTTGCGATAATACCCCAGGCTCGTGATCGCCGAAAGCCCGGTGGTAAGTCGGCGTAGGAACAATCTTTTCAGGCCGGCTGCCATCAGCGACGTCAGAGCGATGAGCAAGGCGCTGGCCGGGATGGCCAGCAGGAAGAAGAAGCCGAAGGCGAAAGCCGGCCCCGCGTCGGATTCGAAGATGTCGAAATAGCGCGCATCGAGGTTGTCGATGAGCATGAACACCGGGAAGACCGGCAGGAAGAACAGGCAGGCCACCGCGAGGGACGTCGCCGCGAAGAGCGCCATGAGGGCGAGCCGACGCAGCCGGCTGGCGGCCGGACGGGGTGGCAGCACGCTGAGGGGCGTGAGTGTCGGCTGAGCGGGCGCACCGGACCACTGTTCGCCGCCGGGGATGCTTCGTCCCGCGGCGAGGCTGCTCATCGCGCCGAGGTGCGCGGAGGGGCCGATGCGCACGTCGTTTTCCAGGACACAATTGGACTCCACGCAGGCGCCCGCGCCGATGCTGGCCAGGCCCACGATGAGTTCGCCCCCTTCGACGCGGGCGTTGTTGACGATCAGGTTGGCGCCCAGGTCGGCTTCATCTTCGATCACCAATAGCTCCGGGGCGGTGACGACCAGCGAGTCGATGAAGACATCTCGGCCGATCTTTGCGCCGAGGAGCCGTAGGTAAGCGTTGAGCCAAGGGGTGCCGTGTAGCATCCGGATCGGCGCGAGGACCACCAGCTTTTCGGAAAGCCAGAAGCGGAAGTAGGTCGGCCCCCAGAGTTCGTAGCGACCGGGCTTCAGCCTGCCGGTCAGCAGGCGTTTGCCGAGGATGGCTACGCCGAAGGAGAGGATTTCGACCGCGATGAAGGCCGCCAGCGAAAGCAGGATCGCGACCGGGATCGAGTCTTCGGGTTCGCCGGTATTGAAATGGTAGGTGAAGAACGGCGCCAGCCAGGAGGCCATGTGGCAAAGCACCAGGAACGGCAGGCAGAGGCACTGAAGGGCTCCGCAGAGGAAATGTCGGAGCGGCGAGACAGGTACGCGCGGTTTCTGGGCCGCGGCTTGCGGGGCGACGCGGAGGCCGCGGAGCACGGCAGTGATGCGGCCGACGAGCCGTTCGCGGTAGATGTCGCCCACGCCCAGCTTGCGATACGCGGGTTGATTGCGGAGGTTCGATACCAGGCGTGCCGCCAGCAGGGAATGGCCGCCCAGGTCGGAGAAGAAGTCGTCCGCTGCGGCAAAGGTCCGTCCCGGGAAGAGTTTCTCCAGCGCCGCGAAGAGGCGGGCTTCGTCTTCGTCGTCAGACGCGTTGCTCACGCCCTTCGGCTTGGCGGCGAGCGGCAGCTTCTGGAGCGTCTTGCGGTCGATCTTGCCGGAACTGAGGCGGGGCATTTCCGGCAGCAGTTCGAAGACGGACGGGACCATGTACGCGGGAAGTTCGGCCGCCAGGCGTTCCCTCAGCATGGCTACGTCGAGGGTGGCGTGGGCCGTCGGCACCAGGAAGGCGGCGAGCGATTCGACCGAATCGTCGGTGCGGAGCACGACCGCGGCGGCGCCGACGCCGGGCAGGGCCGATAGCCGTGTCTCGATCTCGCCCAGCTCGACGCGGAAGCCGCGGATCTTCACCTGGTCGTCCATGCGACCGAGGCAGATGATCGCGCCGTCTTCCCTGAGTCGTGCCAGGTCGCCCGTGAGGTACATCGGCGATTCCTCGGGCGATCGGGCGTGGGGATTGGCGATGAATTTCGAGGCGGTCAGTTCCGGCAAGCCGAGATATCCCTGCGCCAATCCGGGGCCAGTGATGGCCAGCTGGCCGATCTCGCCGGGCGGAACGAGGCGCAGCGCTTCGTCGACGATGAGCGCGCCGTAATTGGGGAGCGGACGGCCGATGGAGACTTCCTCGTCGGGCGTGAGGATGGAGATCGTGGCGGTGACCGTGGTCTCGGTCGGGCCATAGGTGTTGAACAACTGCCGGCCCGGGCGGGCGAGGTGGGCGGCCAAGGTCGGCGGGCAGGCTTCGCCGCCGAGATTGATCAGCCGAACCTTCGGGAGCGCGCCTTCGATCAGGCTCATCAGCGTCGGCACCGCATGGAGGACCGTGATCTGGTGCTTGTCGATCGCCGTCACCAGGGCCTCGGGGTCGCCGACGATCTCGGGCGGGGCGATCCAGGTCGTGGCGCCGGCGAGGTAGCTGATCCAGATCTCCTCGAAGGACATGTCGAAGGCCACGGAGAAGCCCTGATAGACGATGTCGTCGCCGCGGACCCCGAGGACGTGGTTTTCGCTACGAAGGAAATGGCAGATACTCCGCTGGCTGATGGCGATGCCTTTGGGCGTGCCCGTCGAGCCGGAGGTGTAGATGACATAGGCCGTGTCGTCCGGCGAGGCGGGGCGCAGCTCTCCGGCATGGTCGGACTCCGCGAGCAGGTCTTCGATGGCCCAGGCCTTGAAGCCGAGCGGCTGGAGGGCGGCGATGCGGGCGCGGGTCGTCAAGATCCCCTTGGCGCCGGCGGAACGCAGGCAGACCGCGATACGGTCGACCGGCGTGTCGGCGTCGAACGGAAGCCAGGCGGCGCCGCCGAGGGTGATGCCGGCCTGCGCCCTGAGCAGGTCGATGCCGCGGGGGAGCCAGAGGCCGACGATGGCGCCGGGTCCGTTGTCTCGGCGTGCAAGCGCGCGGGCGAGGCGTTCGGCGGCGGCGACCAGGTGCGCGTAGGTGACCTCGGCGTCACCGAAGCGGAGGGCGACCTTGTCCGGCTGCTGCCGGGCGGTCAGACGGAGGATGTCCGCCAGCGTTTCGTCGCGGAGCAGTTCGGGGCAGGAGGGGCCGCTAAGGATCATCAGATGGCTTCTTTGCGTTTCAACACCGGCACGGAGCGATAGTCTCGGCGAATCGCGGTTTCACGCCGAGAGCAGCATCGCGAGGTCGGAGGGCTTCTCAAGGTGCGCCGGGTGGCCGGCGCCTTCGATGAGGCTATGGCGTGCCTTCGGCAGGTGGGCGCCCATCTCGTGGGCGATCCGGGTGAATTTCACGTCGTGTTCGCCCGTGACGAGGTCGACCGGGAAACGGATTTCCTTCAGGCGATGCCAGAGCGACGGCAGGGTGCCCGTCCCGACGTTCTCCAGGCTCAGGGCCAGTCCTTCCGGGTCGTTCTGGGCACGTCGCGTCAGGATGGGGCCTAGCCTTTCCGGCGGGAGGCTCATCATCGGCTGGAAGAACGTCTGGTTATGCCAGTACTTGAAGAAGGGTTCCAGTCCGCGGGTGCGGATGAACTCGGCCAGCGTCGCGTCGCCAAGGCGGCGTTCGTCGCGTTCTTCGGGGGTGGCCAGTCCCGGGCTCGCTCCGACGAGGATCAGGCGCCGGATGCGTTCCGGGTGGGCGATGGCCCAGTGGAGGGCGAGGCGTCCACCCATCGAATAGCCCAGCAGGGTGACCTGGGGCGCCGTGGCGGCCTCGGAGATGAGCCGGAGGTGCGATGCCAGGGAATAGTCGGTCAACTGACGAAGGGGGCCCTTTGAGCCGTGTCCCGGGAGGTCCGGGGCGATCAGAGGGGGCGAGGCTGGCAGGCAGGCTCGGAGGGGGTCGAAATCGGCGCCTTGGCCCGTGAAACCATGCAATGCGATCACCTGATTCATCGGAGGCGGGGTTGGGCGGGCGGTCGGTTCGGCACCATGCCGTGGGTTCTATCCGCCGGCGCGGGCAGGGGACAGAAAAAATCGGGAACATGCGTCATTTTTGAGGGTAGTAGTAGGACCCCGATTATGCCTGGCATCCGCGTCAAGCCCTGGAACCGTGTCGACGGGCCCATCTATAGCCTCGCCACCACGGCGAACGGCAAGGGCAACCTGAACATCTGCAGCTATGTCACCCCGATCTCGATGAAGCCCAAGCGCTTCATCATCGGCGTGTACAAGGACACCAAGACGTTGGCGAACCTCGAGGCGAATCCCGTCGGCCTGCTCAACTACATGGCCAAGGATCAGGCCAATCACATCAAGCTCCTCGGCAAGAAGTCGGGCAACTCGACGGACAAGGTCACGCAGCTCGGCGACCAGATCGAGCATGTCGGTGACGGCCTCTATCTCCTCAAGGGCGCGATCGCCACGTTGCGCCTTCGTTTCATGGAGCGCCTGGATTGCGGCGACCACTGGGCGTGGCTCGCGCATGTCGATTCGTACGAGAACCTCCGCGAGGCGCCGCCGCTCACCTTGGATGAGTTGAAGCGCCTGAAGCTCATCCTGGCCTGACGGCCAGAAGGGGGCGCGCCGGCACGTCGGCAAGCGGGCAAGGGGAGTATTTGACCCAATAAAAGAGCCGGACTTAGTCGGGTTCGTGTTTTACTGGCCCTGACTCCGGCCCTAGCCCTGCGCGGCAAGGCCGTGCTTACTTCTTCTTCGCGGCCTTCTTCGACCTGAGCTCTTCGCGTTGCGGGATCAGATAGGTGCGGCCGCGGATGAGGCGTTCGTAGAGGTCGACCATCGCGACGCCTTCGCGGGGGCGGACCGAATCGGCCTTCGTCGCGCGGTCCACCTGGCGCTTGAGCATGCGGCAGAGGTCTTCGGCGTTGTACTGGATCATGCCCAGGATGCGTTCGACCGAGTAGCCGGGGATGCTTTCCTCGATGTAGAAGCCGTCGGCTTCGTCGTCTTCGAGGAAGACGTGGGCTTCGTTGACGCGACCGAAGAGATTGTGGAGGTCGCCCATGATGTCCTGGTAGGCGCCGACCATGAAGGCGCCGACGTAGTAAGGCTGGCCTTCCTTGAGCGGATGGAGGGCGAGCGTCTTGCGGACGTCCTCGAGGTCGATGAAGTCGTCGACCTTGCCGTCGGAGTCGCACGTGATGTCGACGAGCGTCGCCTGGACCGACGGGCGTTCGTTGAGGCGGTGGATCGGGGCGATCGGGAAGAGCTGGTCGAGGGCCCAGTGGTCGAGCAGCGACTGGAAGACCGAGAAGTTGCAGACGTACTGTTCGGCCAGCATCGAGTCGAGGCGGGCGAGTTCGTCCGGGACGTCGGCGGAATCCTTGAGGTCTTCGCGGATCTGGCGGCAGATGTCCCAGAAGAGACGGTCGGCGGCGGCGCGTTCCTCGAGGCGAAGGTTGCCGAGGCTGAAGCGGGCATGGGCCTCCTCGCGCTTTTCCTTCGCGTCGTGGTAGCGCTCCAGCGGATCGAACTTGCGCTTGTTCTTGCGGATGGATTCGAGCTCGCGGATCAGCTGGTGGGCCTTGCCCTTGGAGGTGTCGACCTTGCCGTCGTCACGGGTGATGCGGTCGACCGCCTCGAAGATCAGGATCGAGTGGGGGGCGACGAGCGCGCGGCCGGATTCCGACACGATGTCGGGGAGCTCCACCTTGCTCTCTTCGCAGATCTGCTTGATGTTGGCGACGACGTCGCGGGCGTAGACTTCCATGCTGTAGTTCATGGAAGACTCGTAGGCCGAGCGGCTGCCGTCGTAGTCGATGCCCAGGCCGCCGCCGACGTCGAGGAGGCCCATCGGGAAGCCCATGCGCTTCAGTTCGCAGTAGAAGCGGGTGGCCTCGACCACGGCCTTCTTGATCGTGCCGATGTTCGGGACCTGGGAGCCGATGTGGAAGTGGACGAGGCGCAGGGCGTCCTTCATCTTCGCCTTGGAGAGGCGCTGGGCGACCTCGACGATCTCGGAGGCCGTCAGGCCGAACTTGGCGTTCTCGCCGGTGCTGTCCGCCCACTTGCCTTCGCCGGCGGTGGTGAGCTTGACGCGCAGGCCGATGTGGGGCTGCACGCCCATGCGGCGGGCGATGCGGATGATGGCGTCGATCTCGGAGAGCTGTTCGACGACGATGATCGTCTGCTTGCCGAGACGGCGGCCCATGAGCGCGAGCTCGATGTATTCCTCGTCCTTGTAGCCGTTGCAGATCAGGAGGGCCTTGCGGTTCTCGAGGAGGGCGAGCGCGATGATCAGCTCGGGCTTGGAGCCGGCTTCGAGGCCGAACTCATATTCTTCTCCGGCGTCGAGGATCTCCTCGACCACCTCGCGGAGCTGGTTGACCTTGATCGGGAAGACGCCGCGGTAACGACCGTCGTACTCCTCTTCCTTGATCGCGTTGCGGAAGGCTTCGTTGATCTGCGTGACGCGGTTCCGGAGCAGATCCTGGACGCGGATCGTGAGCGGGGGCTTCAGGCCGGAGGCTTCGACTTCCTTGACGATGTCCGTGATGCGGATCTTGCGATGGTCGCCTTTCGGGTGCACGCAGAGGTGGCCCTGAGGGTCCACGGAGAAGTTGTTACCTCCCCATCGTTTGAAGCCGTAGTACTCTTCGGCGTCTTTGGTAGTCCAAGGCTGCGGTTTGCTCACGTCGGTAGGGATTCGGACTTTTTATCCTGCGGGGGGAAGCGCAAGGGGAAATCTCGCTTCCGGCGTCGGCTTACGGCTCGACCCGGCGGCGACGGATGCTTGTCTTCAGGCATGTCCGCCGAACCAGTCATCCGAGCGACGATCGCGTTACGGAAAGCCCTGGCGGGCCGTTCGTTTCCCGCGCCGGCCGACTTCGTCTATCAGCCGTTGGACTATGCCTGGGCGTCCCATGAGGCCTACTTGCGTCGTTATGCCGCCTCCGGCCCGAAGAAGGTGCTCTTCTTGGGCATGAATCCCGGCCCCTTCGGCATGGCGCAGACCGGAGTGCCCTTCGGAGAGATCGCCGCCGTTCGCGACTGGATGGGGCTGGAGATGCCGGTGGGGCGACCCGACAAGGAGCATCCCGGCAAGAAGGTCGCCGGCTTCGCCTGCCACCGTTCCGAGGTCAGCGGCCGCCGTCTCTGGGGATTGTTCCAAGAGCGCTTCGGCAAGGCTGAGGTATTCTTCACCGATCATCTCGTCCACAATTACTGTCCGTTGCTCTTCCTCGAGAACACCAAGCAGGGGCGTAACGTCATCCCGGAGGAATTGCCCGCCGAGGTCATGGCACCCGTGAACGAGGAATGCGACAAGCTCCTGCGCGTCATGGTCGAGGCGCTCGGCGTCAGCACCGTCGTCGGCGTCGGCGGTTATGCCGAGACGCGGGCTCGTGAAGCCTTGGACGGACTGTTGGTCAAGTACGCCAGGGTGCCGCACCCGAGTCCGGCGAATCCGGTGGCCAATCGAGGTTGGTCCGCCGCGGCGACCAAGGCCTTGGTCGAGCAGGGGGTCTGGTCCTGATGGGACTCATCGAGGAGATCCTCGTCCGCCCCAAGCTCCGTCAGCGGCTTTGGGCCTGGTGGTATCCGTTCTTCACGCGACGTGTCCGGGCGCAGGGCATCGACTTCCTCAACTATGCTTTCGAGGATGCCGAGGCGCGATCACTCGCGCTTTCGCAGGCCGACGAACCTAACCGACCTAACATCCAGCTGTATGAGCACGTCCGGGGAGGCGTCGACCTGAGCGGGCTCCGCGTGCTCGAGGTCAGTTGCGGACATGGGGGTGGCGCTTCCTATTTCGCCCGGATCTATCAGCCGAAGGAATACGTCGGCCTCGACCTGAATCCCGAGGCCATCCGACATTGTCAGGCTCGTCATCAGGCCGCCGGGCTCCGTTTTCAGCAGGGCGATGCCCAGAAGCTGCCTTTCCCTGACGCCAGTTTCGACGTCGTGATCAATGTGGAAGCCTCGCATTGCTATCCCGATTTCCCCGGCTTCGTCGATGAGGTCGCCCGCGTGCTCAAGCCCGGCGGCAGGTTCTGCCATGCCGACCTTCGTTATCGCAACGGGGTGGAAGAATGGGTCTCGGCCTTGGCGAAGCATTCCCGGATGCGCCTAGACGACATGCGTCTGATCAATCCCGAGGTCATCCGTGGGATGGAACTTAACACACCTCGGTATGCCGCCATGGTGAAGCAGGCGTTGCCAAGCTTCCTGCATGGGTTGGCGTTGGATTTCGCCGGCGTCAAGGGGTCGCGGATTTATCGCGACGCGGTCAGCGGAGAGATGAGTTACCGCTCGTTCCGCCTGACGAAGACGGCCTGATCACTTCGGCTCGAGGATCAGCAGCCTGCCCGGCGTACTGAGGCCGGCCCCGAGCGTCGTGCCGCGCGTGTATTCGACGATGAGCAGCCGATGTCCCGGAAGCCTGAGCAGGGCGATGGGCCGTCCGAGCGGGGCGATTAGCGTGTGGGTCTCGGCCGTACCCGTCCGGTGGTCGACCTTCAGGCGGAGGAGGTCGTAGCCGGACGAGGCCGAGATGAGGTTGCCGAAGCGGGCCACGATGAGCTGCCCGCCGAGCGGAGCCGGCCAGTCGTCGCCCAGTTCCACGATCGCCGCCGGCGAGGAGTGCGGCGTGAAGGTCGACGTGGCCCCATCGGCGCCGAGCGCGTCGGGGCCGAGGTTGCGGATGGGACGGACGAAGCGGCTGCCGGCAGGCGCGTCCGGCGTGTGCGGATAGGGCTTACGGTCCCAGTCGGAGAACTGGTACGGGAAGCCGTAGTGGGCGCCTTGGCGGATGACGTTCAGTTCCTCCGGCGCGTCGGCGTCCGGGCCGTTCTCGACGCCGAGCAGCCGGCCTTCACGGTCCCAGGTGAAATGGAAGGTGTTGCGCAGGCCGCGGGCGTAGATCTCGACCTTCGGATCGTCGGAGGCCGGGTCGAGCCGCCAAAGCGTCGCGGTGAGCGGCACCTCGCCGCCTTTGTAATAGTTGTCGGACTGTCCGGGCTCGTTGCCGTCGGTGCGGGCGCCGCTGCTGACGTAGAGCAGGCCGTCGGGTCCTTGTTCGATGTGCGATACGCCGTGGTTGTACGGGCCGACGCCGAATGGGTAGGACGTGCGCAACCAAGGGGTCGGCCGGCTCCATGCGCCGTCGGCCTGCGGTCGCGCGCGGAAGATCGTGACCTCATTGGAGACCGGGACGCGGGTCTTGTCGCATTGGTTGCAGACGACGTAGAGCCGACGTTCGCGATCGACGGCGAGGCCGAGGCAGGCCTGGCCGCCCAGCTTGGCGTCGACGTAGTCGGAGCCGGCGAAGAGCCTGACCGGTTCGGCGGCGGCCTGGTCCCATTGCCATACGTCGCCGTTGGCAGCCAGGAGCAGGACATGCCGGCCGTCGGGGTGGGCGATGGCCCGGACGGGATTGAAGCCCAAGGGCAGGGCGACGCGTAGGTTCCAGCCTGCGGGCGCGGCGGGCAGGGTGCGGGGGCACATCGAGTCGACCAGCTGCTCGAAGGTCGGGAAATGGCTGCCCGCGCGCGCCACGCGGATTTCTTCGAGGCTGGTCTTGGGCAGACGGTTATCCCATGCCGTGAAGATGAAATCGAACAGCTCGACCATCTGTTCGTCCTTCAGGGCCACGCCCGGCATCTGGGCGTGATAGGTCACGCCGTTGACGGTCAGCGGTTCCTGGACGCCTTCCATCGGAGCACGCAAGGCCTGGGTCCGATGGTCGCGCAGGAAGTCCGAACCGGCGAGCGGAGGGAAGACGCCTGGGATTCCTTTGCCTTCGGGTCCGTGACAGGCCGAGCACTGGATGCGATAGAGGTCGGCACCCGCCCCCTGGAGCGCCACGGTCGCACCGAGGTGCGCGATCAGGAGAAGGAGGAGGGGTGGCCGCCGCATGCCCTGATTGAGCCGCCTATTTTCGTCCTGTCGAGCATCTGACGGGTTGCGAGCGGTCGGCCGGGCGCCAGTTTCATCGGCATGCCCCTGCGTCTTTCGATGCTGTTCGCCTGTCTCTCGGCTTCGATGGCCGTCGTGGCCGTCGACCGGCCAAACATCCTCTTCATCCTCAGCGACGACCAAGGCTACGGAGACCTGAGCGCCCATGGTAACCCCGTGTTGAAGACGCCGAACCTGGACCAGCTTCGTTCCCAGAGCGTCCGCTTCGCCGATTTCCAGGTTTCGCCGACCTGTTCGCCGACCCGCAGCGCGCTGCTCACCGGCCGTCATGAGTTCAAGAACGGCGTCACGCATACCATCCTGGAACGCGAACGCATGGCCCTAGACGCCGTGACGCTGCCCCAGCAGTTGCAGCGCGCCGGCTACCATACGGGCATCTTCGGGAAATGGCACCTCGGCGACGAGCCCGAGTATCAGCCGAACAAGCGCGGCTTCGACGAAGTCTACATCCATGGGGCAGGCGGCATCGGCCAGAGCTATCCGGGCAGCTGCGGCGATGTCCCGGGGAACACCTATTTCGGACCGACCCTCCTGCATAACGGAAAATTCGAGAAGACCACCGGATACTGCACCGACATGTTCTTTGCGCAGGCGATCCGGTGGATCGAAGGAGAGGTCGCCGCCAAGCATCCTTTCTACGCGTATATCGCGACCAACGTGCCGCATGCGCCGTACAACGCGCGTCCCGAGGACGCCGCCTTGTACGAAGGAAAGGGCCTCGGGTCCGACGTGGAGAATTTCTTCGGCATGATCCATAACCTCGATCAGAACGTCGGCCAGCTCATGGCCAGGATCGAGTCCATGGGTGTCGCGCAGGACACCTTGGTCATCTTCATGAACGACAACGGCGGCACCGCCGGCGTGAAGGTCTTCAACGCCGGCATGCGCGGACCGAAGGGCACGCCTTTCATGGGAGGGATCCGGGCGATGTCTTTCTGGCGCTGGCCGGGCCGTTTCCATCCCGCCGACGTCAAGGCGCTCGCGGCGCACATCGATTTCGCGCCCACGATCCTGGAACTGACGGGGACTCCGGCGGACGAGCGCATGAAGTCGCAGATCGAAGGCCGCAGCCTCGTGCCGTTGCTGACCGCCAAGCCCGGGCAGGATGTCGCCTGGCCGGACCGGACTCTTTTCACGCATGTCGGCCGCTGGGGAAACATGGTGAAAGGCGTCGATCCCGAGGTCGGAAAGTATGCCGAGACCAGCGTGCGGACCGCCCGCTGGCACCTTGTCTCATCGGTCATTCCGCTGAACCCGGTCACCAAGGCCGCCGCCAAGGGCTCCAATGCCAAGGCACCCGGCAAGAAGGCGCCGCTATCGCCGGCGGACTTCAGGCAGACGCCGCCGCATTGGCAGCTTTTCGACCTTAGCGTTGACTATGGCGAGACCACCGATGTCGCCGCGCAGCACCCTGAAGTAGTCGCCGAACTCATCGCCAAGCATGACGCCTGGTGGAAGGAATGCCGGCCGCTGATGGTGAACGAGAACGCGCCGGGCCCGGCCGAGAATCCCTTCAAGGTGCTCTATCGGGAGCAGGTGGGGAAGTGAACAGCCTCAGGCCGCGAGACCGATAGCTAAGCAAGCAGCTTCTTCACGACTTCGCCGTGGATGTCGGTGAGGCGGAAGTCGCGGCCTTGGTAGCGGGAGGTCCGGCGGGTGTGGTCGACGCCCCTCCAGTGCAGGATGGTCGCGTTGCGGTCGTGCACGTGGACGCCGTCCTTGACGATGTTGTCGCTGAAGTCGTCGGTCTCGCCGAAGGTGGTGCCCTTGTTGACGCCGGCGCCGGCCATCAGGACCGTAAAACACCGAGGGTGGTGGTCGCGGCCGTAATTGGTCTCGCTGAGCGTGCCTTGCGAGTAGGTCGTGCGGCCGAATTCGCCGCCCCAGACGACGAGGGTGTCGTCGAGCAGGCCGCGCTGCTTGAGGTCGGTGAGCAGGCCGGCCGTGGCCTGGTCGGTGTCATTGCACTGGCCTTTGATGGCCTTGGGCAGGCCGCCGTGGTGATCCCAGCCCATGTGGAAGAGCTGCACGAAGCGGACGTCACGTTCGCAGAGGCGGCGGGCCAGGAGGCAGTTCGAGGCGTAGGAGCCCGGGCGTTTCACGTCGGGGCCGTAGAGGTCGAGGACGTGCTGCGGTTCCTTGGAAAGATCGAGCAGGTCGGGCACGCTCGTCTGCATGCGGAAGGCCATCTCGTATTGCGAGATGCGGGTCTGGATCTCGGGGTCGCCCAGCACGCCGTGGCGCTGGTTGTTGAGCGCCGCGATCTCGTCGAGCTGCTCGCGGCGGACTTCGCGAGGGATGCCTTCGGGGTCCTTGAGGTAGAGCACGCGTTCGCCCTTGTTGCGGAGCTTCACGCCTTGGAGTTTCGACGGGAGGAAACCGGCGCCCCAGAGTCGGTCATAGAGCGGCTGATCGTCGGGACGGCCGCTGCCGAAGGACGTCATCACCACGTAGGCAGGCAGGTCGGCGTTCTCGCTGCCTAGTCCGTAGGCGGACCAGGCGCCGATGCTCGGACGGCCGGCCAGCTGACTCCCCGTCTGCATGAACGTGATGGCCGGGTCGTGGTTGATGGCTTCCGTGTGCATCGCGCGGACGACGCACCATTCGTCGGACTTCGAGGCGATGTTGGGGATCAGTTCGCTGAACCAGTTGCCCGACTGGCCGTGCTGCTTGAACTTGAAGATCGTCGGGGCGACCGGGAAGGACTTCTGACCGGAGGTCATCGTCGTCAGGCGCTGGCCCTTGCGGATCGATTCCGGGAGATCCTTGCCCCGCATCGCTTCCAGCTGCGGCTTCGGGTCGAAGAGGTCCATCTGAGACGGCGCGCCCGACTGGAACAGGTAGATGATGCGTTTCGCCTTCGGTTTGAAGTTCGGGAAACCCAGGCCCGGATTGGCGGCGAAGGCCGGCGTCCCGATGAGCGAGCCCAGCGCGGCGAGGCCGATGCCGCCGGCGGAACCCTTGATGAAAGTGCGACGGGACAAGGCCATCTGCGTGGCCTGGTCGAGTCCGAGGAATTGGCGGTCGTTGCAGCTCATTCGCGGGTGACGGTTTCGTCGAGATTGAGGAGGATGTTGGCGGTCGCCGTCCAGGCGGCCAATTGGTTGCGATCGAGGTCAGTCGCGGCCGGGCTCAAGCCTTGCGCGAGCAGCTTCGGCGCGAGGGTGGCGTCGGCCGCGTAGGTCGCGAGACGCTTGTCGAGGCCCTTGCGCAGGACCGAGAGTTCCGCCGGAGTGGCGTCGCGACGGACCACCTTGCGGAAGGTCCAGGCGAGCTTGGCGTCATTGTCGCCGGGCTGACGCAGCGACTGTTCGGCGAGCTTGCGGGCGGCCTCGACGAACGTGACTTCGTTGAGCAGCGAGAGCGCCTGCATCGGCGTATTGGAACGGGAGCGCTTCACCGTGCAGACCTCGCGGCCGGCTGAATCGAACAGCAGCATCGTGGGCGGCGCCGCGGTGCGTTTCCAGATCGTGTAGAGGGAGCGGCGCCAGAGGCCCTCGCCGGTATCGGACTTATAATTGCGCATGTCGCCGTAGACGCTGGTCTCGTCCCAGACCGCTTCGGGCATGTAGGGCTTCACGCTCGGACCGCCTTGCTTGTCGACGAGCAGGCCGGCAGTCCAGAGAGCTTGGTCGCGGATGACTTCGGCGGGGAGACGGAAACGGGGGCCACGGGCCAGCAGGCGGTTATCGGGGTCTTTCTCCAGCATCTCGGACGTGACCGCGGCGCTGCGGCGGTAAGCGGCGCTGCTCATGATCAGCTTGTGCATCGCCTTCATGTCCCACTTGCGATCGACGAATTCGACGGCGAGCCAGTCGAGCAGGGCAGGGTTGCTCGGCCATTCCGCCTGGGAGCCGAAGTTCTCCGAAGTCTTCACGAGGCCGATGCCGAAGAAACGTTCCCAGGCCCGGTTGACCCAGACGCGGCCGGTGAGCGGGTGCTGGCCGCTGACGAGCCAGCGGGCGAAGCCGAGGCGGTTGTTCGGTTCGCCGGCGGGCATCGGCGGCAGGACGGCGGGCAGCTTGCGCTCCACCTTCGGGCCGATCTTGTCGTATTCGCCGCGCAGCAGCACGAACGCGTCGCGGGGCGCTTCCTTCTCCTTCATCACCATGACGTTGATCGGTGCGGCGACGGCGGCGTCATGCGCCATCTTCGCCGCGGCGACCTTGGCGGCAGCCTGGGCACGAGGGTGTTCGGGGCTGTTGGCGAAGAGTTTCTCAAGCGTCTTGAGGTCGGCCTTGGTCAGCTGGTCGGCCGGCTTGGCCAGCAGTCGGCGGGCGTTTTCCGTCGCGGGATCGGACTTCAGGGAAAGCATCTTCGCGTCCTGACCGGAGATGTTCAGGCGGAAACGGCCGATGCTGTGGCCCGAGACGGCGTCATGCCGGAGCGTGAGGACGAGCTTGGCGCCGGCAGGGATGGTCGTCGGGGCGACCGTGAAAATCGCCTGACGGGGTACCCGGTTTTCGGGCATGTTGCCGCCGATGGCCCAGCCGGCCTTGGTGTTGTCGGTACGCTTCGGCTTGCCTTTCGCCATCGGGGCCGGGGCGAGCTTGGCGATGCTCCATCCGGGCTGGTCATAGTCGGCCTCGGCCTTGACCAGCGGCAGGTTCGCCGTCTGGCCGTCCGGCGTGCGCAGGCCGACCTCGAAGGCGCTGAGCACGAAATTGCCGTTCGGGGCGCGTCCGAGGCTCTTGGAGGGGAGCGATTCGTCGGGCAGGGCCTCGAGGCGAAGGGCCGTGAGCAGGCCGGCGGCCGGAGTCGCTTCGATCACGTAGGTCTCCTTAGCGGCGACGCCCCCGGAGACGAGCCAGGAACCGTCGTCGAGCCGCTTGAAGACGGCTTTTTCCTTGGCGGAGATCTTCTCGTCGGCGAGCGGGTTCCAGGCCGAACCTTCTTTCGAATAGGTCGTACGCTGGCGTTCGAGCCACTTGGCGAAGACGTCAGGCTGCGAGGTCGGGATGGCCTTGAGTGCCGCCTCGGCGGCGGCGAGCGCGGCGGCGGTGGCATCGATCTGCTTCTGCTGTTCGTCGGTAGGCAAGGAGAGGACCGGCGGCGTGTTGCCGCCGCGTCGGGTCGTGCCGGCGCCGCCGAAGTCGCCGAGCACGCCGGATTCCTCGATCGAATTGAAGTACGCGAAGAACTGGTAGAACTCCTTCTGCGTGATCGGGTCGTATTTGTGGTCGTGGCAGCGGCAGCAATTCATCGTCAGCGCCATCCAGGTGGAACCCGTCGTCTCGATGCGATCGATGACGTTCTCGGCGAAGCACTCCTCGACGATGCGGCCTCCCTCGCCGTTCAGGCGATGGTTGCGGTGGAAGGCCGTGGCCACGATCTGGTCGCGCGTGGCGTTCGGAAGCAGGTCGCCGGCAAGCTGCTCGACCGTGAAGGCGTCGAATGGCTTGTTGTCGTTGAAGGCCTTGATCACCCAGTCGCGGTAGGGCCACATCGTGCGTTGGGTGTCGCTCTGGAAGCCGTTCGAGTCGGCGTAGCGGGCGAAGTCGAGCCACTGCATCGCCATGTTCTCGCCGTAGTGGGGGGAGGCCAGAAGCCGGTCGAGCGCCTTGGACCAGGCTTCCGGAGAATCGTCGGCGAGGAAGGCCTGGAGGTCGGCTTCGGACGGGGGCAGGCCGGTCAGGTCGAGGGCGGCGCGACGGAGCAGGGTGGGCTTCGGGGCTTCGCCGTTGGCTTTGAGTCCCTTGGCGGCGAGCCCCTGGGCTAGGAAACCGTCGATGGCGTTGCCGCCGGCAGGGATGGCCGGTACGGGAGGTTTGACCGGCGTCTGGAAGGCCCAATGGCCTTGGTACTCGGCGCCTTCCTTGATCCAGCGTTCGACGAGGGCGATCTGGTCCTTCGTAAGGACCTTATGGAACTCCGCCGGCGGCATGTGTTCGTCGGTGTCGCTCGTCAGCAGGCGCTTCATCGCCTCGCTCTTCTCGGGGTGACCCGGGACGATCGCCGGCTCGCCGGATTTGCCGCCCTTGCGAGCTGCGTCGAGGGAGTCGAGCCGGAGCTTGCCCTTCACCTTGTTCTCGTCGGGGCCGTGGCAGGCGAAGCAAGTGTCGGAAAAGATCGGACGGATATCGCGGTTGAACTGGACGCGCTCGACGGCATCGAGGGAGGCGATGGCTAGGACGGCGGCGAAGAAGGGGCTAAAAGCGCGCATGGGGTTGCGGAGATGGACATTAAAGAGCTCGTGTCATCCATAGCAACGTGCAGTTGACAAAAAACCCCTCTTTCGAGGGGTTTTGACGGCCGATGTCGGATGGCTTACTTGGCTTCGATCGTCTTCACCGACAGGTTGCGGAAGCCTACCGGATCGTTGTGCCCGGCGAAGCCGAAGTAGCCGTGCGTGTTGTCTTTGCCGGGGTGGGCCTTCTTGCCCATGACCGTGGCTAGGTCGACCTTGGAGAGGTCGCAATCGAGGATCAGGTAGCCGTTGAGCTCCACCTTGATGGTCGAACCTACGACGGTGACTTCCTCGAAGTTCCATTCGCCAAGCGGTCGTTGGTAGCCGCGCTGGGCTGCGACCATCCCGTAGGCCGAGCCGTGGGCCTGGCGAGGGTCGATAGGTCCTTTTACTTTCTCATAGTTGTCGTCCAGCACCTGGATCTCGCACATGCCGACGTAGGCGGTGTCGCCTTGCCCGGGGTAGCGGATGCAGAAGCCGTTATTGCCGCCCGGGGGCAGCTTGATCTCCGAGCGGACGGCGAAGTCCTTCAGGTCGTCCTTGTGGTACAGGTTGCCGCCTTTCTTCGGCTTGCAGTAGATCGCGCCGTCGACGACTTCGTACTGGTCGGTCGCGCCGCGCCAGTCGGTGAGGTCCTTGCCGTTGAAGATGGACTTGAAGCCGGCGTCGCCGTGCGACGCCAGGATCCTGTTGGCTTCTTCGCCGCCGATCTCGCGGATCCAGAGGTTGCGCCAGCGGATCGAGGCGCCGTGGGTCTGCAGGCAGATCGGGCCTTTGGCCGGGATGGCGGACTTGCGGTCGTAGTAGTTCTCGAGGATGGCGTGGTCGACGGTCTGCTTGCCGTTGAGCCAGACGCTGACGCGGGAACCGACCATCAGGATGCGCATCGTGTTCCACTCGCCGGGGGCCTTGTCGGCGAGGACGAGCGGATCCTTGCCTGGGGCGCCCTTGCTGTTGTTCCAGAGGGCGCCGGAGCCGAGGTTCGCTCCGTTCTTGAGCTCCTTGGGGTTGGCCGGATCCCAGATCTGCACCTGCGGGCAGGCGCGGAGGTAGACGCCGGAGTCTCCCAGCGGGGCCATGTTGTATTCCAGCAGCAGTTCGATGTCGCCGTACTCCTTGTCGGTCGTCGCGTAGGCGCCGGTGCCAGGGTTGAAGAGCTCGCCGTCCTTGACGGACCAGTGCTGCGGGAATTCGTCGCGCATCTTGGCGAGCATCGCGTCCTTCTTTTCGCCGGTCAGCTTGGCGACGGAGTGCGGGTTGTACCCATGCCAGCCGGCAAGGTCCTTGCCGTTGAACAGCGGAGTGAAGCCGGCGGGCGGGGAATCCGCGAACAGGGCGGAAGCCGCAAGGGCGAGGAGGGCGGTAAGGTGACGCATGAAATTCAAGGGAAAGGGGGCGGGGTCAGGTCAGAGAGGCTCGAGCGTGCAGCGCTTCACCTCGAAGGTGGCGCCTTCGACCTGGAGGCCGATGAAGCCTTCCGAGAGATTGGCGCCGGTCGCCTTGTTGGTTTCCTTGCCGTTGACGAGGATCGTGACGGTGTTGCCGTCGCAGACCGTCGTGAACGTGTTCCATTCGCCGACCGGCTTCTCGAGGCTTTCGCCGGGTCGGCCGATGCGGTAGCCGCGGACCTTGCCGGTCTTCTTGTCCTTGAGTTCGGTGCCGTCCTTCACCGTGGCGCCGTTCCAGAAGTAGAAGTCGCCCTGGCGGTCATGCATGCCTTGGCATTCGATGCTCTTCGGCCAGACCGCGTCGGGCGGGGTCATGTGGACGATCACGCCCGTGTTGCCGGCCTTCACGAAGCGCCATTCGACGGTGAAACGATACTGCTTGTAGCTCTTCTCCGTGCGGAGGAAGCCGTTGGGCTTGCCGGCGCAGACGAGCAGGCCGTCCTTGACAGACCAGGTGTCCTTGGAGGTCTCGACCGGGAAGGCGGTCCAGCCGGCGGTGTCCTTGCCGTTGAAGAGTTCGGTCTTCGCGGTCGGCGCGATCGCGTCGGCGGCCAAGGCGTTGACGAGGGAGGAGGCCACGAAGATGGCCGTCAGGGTGAGGCGATGGAGGGGCATGGGGTGAACTTATGATTTCACCACGCCCATTGAAGTCTAAACGCCGTATTTAAACGGCGTATAAGTGTCGTTTAACGCTCAGGCCATGATGCCCTTGACCACGTTGCCGGCGATGCCGGTCAGGCGCACGTCGAGGCCTTGGTATTTCACGTTCAGGCGATGGTGGTCGATGCCCATCAGGGCGAGCATGGTGGCGTGGAGGTCATGCACGTCGACGACGTTTTCCACGGCGTTGTAGCCGAGCTCATCGGTCGCTCCGTAGGTCGTGCCGGCCTTGACGCCGCCGCCGGCGAGGAAGACCGAGTAGCCGGCGATCTGGTGGTCGCGGCCCGTGCCTTGGCCCATCGGGGTGCGGCCGAATTCTCCGCCCCAGAGGATCAGCGTGTCATCGAGCATGCCGCGTTCCTTCAGGTCGCGGATCAGCGCTCCGGTGGCCTTGTCGACGTCTTCGGCGCCCATCTTCATCCCGTTGTCGAGGTTGACGTGAAGGTCCCAGGCGCGATGGTAGAGCTGGATCATGCTGACGCCGCGTTCGGCCAGGCGGCGGGCCATGAGGCAGTTGGAGGCGAAGGAGCCGTCGCCGACCTCCTTGATGCCGTAGGCTTCGATGGTCTTGGCGGACTCGTTCTTGAAGTCGAGGAGCTCGGGCACGCTCGACTGCATCTTGAAGGCCATCTCGTATTGCGCGACGCGCGTGGCGATCTCGGGGTCCACGGTCTCTTCGGCGAGCTGACCGTTGAGGCGGCGGATCTCGTCGATCACCTGGCGCTGGGTGCTCTGGCAGACGCCTTCGGGATTGCCGATGTAGTGGACCGCCTCGCCTTTGGACTGGAACTGGATGCCTTGGTATTTGCTGGGCAGGACGCCGCTGGACCACTGGCGCGAGGAGATCGGCTGCTGGCCGGTGCGACCGGCGGAAGTCAGCACGATGTAGCCCGGGAGGTTCTCCGTCTCGGCGCCGAGCCCGTAGAGCAGCCACGAGCCCATGCTCGGGCGGCCCTTGATGATCGAGCCGGTGTTGAAGAAGGCGTGCGCCGTGTCGTGGTTGATCTGTTCGGTCTTCAGCGAGCGGACGACGCAGAGTTCGTCGGCGACGGAACCGATGTGCGGGAAGATGTCGGTGATCTCGGTGCCGGCCTTGCCCCACTTCTTGAATTCGAACGAACCGCCGCGGGCCTTGAGCACGGTGTTCTGAAGCTGGGCGATCTGCTTGCCCTTCGTGAAGGATTCGGGGAAAGGCTGGCCGTGCAGGCTCTTAAGGACCGGCTTGTTGTCGAAGAGCTCGAGGTGGGGAGGGCCGCCCGCCATGCAGAGGAAGATGACGCGCTTGGCCTTCACCGGCAGGTGGGGTTCGCGGAGGACGCCGTTGGAGAAGGCGGCGGCGCGGAGGTCGCCGAAGCCGGACTTGGCGGCGAGCATCGCGAAGGCCGCGCTGCCCAGCCCGTAGGCGCTCTTGGTCAGGAAGCTCCGACGGTTGATCGACAGGGCGTGGGCGATGGGGTCGTAAGGGCGCATGGGCTTAGTAGCGGGTGATCGCTTCGTGGGAATTCAGGATGACGCGGCAGGCCTGGGTCCAGGCCGACAGCTCCGCCGGGTCGCCTTCGGGCGGCGGACTGAAACCGACCTTCAGCAGCTTGGCGGCTTCGGCGGGGTTGGATCTGTAATAGGCCGTCTGCTCCGAGATCAGTTTCTCGAGCGACGGACGCTCGGCGGCGCGGATGTCGCGCCCCATGGCGAGCCGGAAGCCCTGGCTGAGGCGATCGGCGCCCGCAGGCAGGCGGAGCAGCCGCGCGGCCATCGCGCGGGCGGCTTCGACGAAGGTGGGGTCGTTGAGGAGCGTCAGGGCCTGCTGCGGCGTGTTGCTGTAGCTGCGGAGGGCGGTGCATTCGTCGCGGGCGGGCGCGTCGAAGTTGATCAGCATCGGGTGCAGGTACATGCGCTGCCAGTGCATGTAGAGCCCGCGGCGCCACTGGTCGGAGTCCGGGCTCGCGACGTAGGTGCGGTTCGGGAACTGGATCGGCTCGTAGTAGCCGGCAGGCTGGTAGGGCTTCACGCTCGGGCCGCCGACATCCTCGATATTGAGCAGTCCGGAGACGAAGAGGGCGTTGTCGCGGACGAATTCGGCGTCGAGACGACGAGGATTCTGGGAAGCAAGCAGGCGGTTGTTGGGGTCGATCTCCTTGAGCTCCGGCCGGAGGCTGCTGCTCTGTCGGTAGGTTCGGCTCGTGACCATCAGGCGGATCATCCTCTTCATGTTCCAGCCCTTGTCGCGAAATTCGAGGGAGAGCCATTCCAGCAGCTCGGGATGGGACGGGAGTTCGCCTTGCGAGCCGAGGTCGTCGAGCCCGGCGCTGAGCCCGGTGCCGTGGAAGATCTGCCAGAGGCGATTCATCACCGTGCGGGCGGTGATCGGGTTGTCCTTGGAGGTGATCCAATTGGCCAGGTCGAGCCGGGTCAGGCGTTTCTGTTCGGTACTGGTGCGCAGGCCAGGCAGGAAGGAGGGGGTGGCGGGGAGGACGACCGGTCCGGTCTCGTCGAGGAAGTTGCCGCGCGGGAGGACGCGCACCGTGAGGGGCTTGGCGGACTGGGTGACCATCGACCAGGCGTAGCCGTCATGTTGCCTGCGGATGGAGCTGTTGAGCGCGCGGATCTTCTCGAGGCGGGGACGGTCGACGCCACGGGAGGCAAGGTAGGCGCCGATGTTCGCGGCCGTCGGTCGGGTCTCCTTGGCCGCGGCCAGGCTTTCCGGGGCGGTCACCTTGAGCGGGTCATGATGGGAGAGCGGCGAGACCGAAGCCTTCAGCGTGAGCGCGGCGTTGCTCTCGAAGTGGATCACGAACTTTTCGTCCGGCTTGAGGCGCACAGGCATGTCGAGCAGCCAGACCGCATGGACGTCGGCGTCCGGCATCTTCAGGGACCAGCCGGCGTTGATGTCGGTGTATTCTACGGTGCTGTTGTAGCGAGGCTCCCGGTGGGAGGCGTCGGCGAGATGGAAGGCGACGCCCCGCTCCTTGCCCTTGGCGTCGACGATCCCGAAGCGTGCGTTGATGTTGGCGGAAGCCCCGGCGGGCAGGGAGCCTTTCGGCAGGTCGACGCGGACCGAGGCCACCGGCGAGCTGACGGCGTCGAGGGTGAGCGCGAAGTCATCGCCCTTGGCTACCCCTTTCGGCATCTTGAAGGCCGTGTCCGCGGCGAAAGCGACCGGCGTGGGGACGGCGGCTGTCTTCGCGGCGACCTTGGCGTCGGTGTTCTTCTCCTGCGTCTTGGCGGCCATCTTGGCCGGTGCGGCGGCGGCCGCGGGCTTGAAGAGGAACTTGCCGCCCGGGGAGATCAGGCCATTCGGGTGTTCCGCGAGAAAGGCTGAGACTTCCTGCTGCCAGGCGGCGAAATCGGCGGCGTCTTTCGTCTCGGTCGCCACGCTTTGGTAGAACGTAGCAAGCTCGGCGCGAAACTGGGCGTCTTTCTTCGTGAGGTAGGCGTTCTTGGTGCGGACTTCGGGGTAGAAGGGGTGGTCGTTGCCTACGCCCTTGAGTTCCGGTTCGGGCGTGTAGGCATAATCGGCGTAGACGCCCCACTGCTTCACGTCGGCGAAGAAGGCCTGCAGCGAGTAGAAGTCGGCCGACTTGATGGGGTCGAACTTATGGTCATGGCATTCGGCGCAGCCGAAGGTGCTGCCCAGCCAGGCGTTGGAGACCGCGCGGACGCGTTCGGCGCCGTATTTCGCCAGGTATTCCTTCGCCTGGGCGCCGCCTTCGCGGGTCATCATGTTCAGGCGATTATAGCCGCTCGCGACGAGCTGTTCTTCGGTCGGATTCGGGAGCAGGTCGCCGGCGAGCTGCTCCCGGGTGAAGACGTCGAAGGGCTTGTTGTCGTTGAAGGCCTTGATCACGTAATCCCGGTAAGGGAAGATGCGCTGATTCTGGTCGCCGTGGTAACCGACCGTGTCGGCGAAACGGGCCACGTCCAGCCACCATACGGCCATGCGTTCGCCGAAGCGGACGGAGTTCAGGAGACGGTCGACCTGTTTCTCGTAAGCGGCCGGCGAGCGGTCGGCCAGGAAGGCGGCCATCTCTTCGGGCGTGGGCGGCAGGCCGGTCAGGTCCAGCGAGACCCGCCGGAGAAGGCGCTCCTTGGTCGCTTCCGGGGAGGGCGCGATCTTCTTCTCGGCGAGTTTCGCGCCGATGAAGGCGTCGATCGGATTCTTGTCGGCCTCGGACATCGCCGGCAGGGGCGGCGCCTCGAGCGGCTTGTAAGCCCAATGAGGTTCGTAGACCGCGCCTTGGGCGATCCAGCGGCGGAACAATTCCTTCTGCGCCGAGGTGAGCGTCTTGTGCGACTCCTTGCTCGGCATGAGGTCGTCTTCCTCCTTGGTGAAAAGACGTTTGATCACTTCGCTTTCGTCGGGCTTGCCGGGGACGATGGCGAGCGCGCCGCTCTTGCCGGCTTTCAAGGCCTCTTCGCGGAGGTCGAGGCGCAGCCCGCCTTTGCGCGACTTGGGGTCGAAGCCGTGGCAGTGGAAGCATGTGTCCGACATGATCGGACGGATGTCGCGGTTGAAGCGGACGGTATCGGCGGAATCGGCGGCGCCGAGGAGGCCGGCGGCAAGCAGAGGGGCGACGAGCGGCAGGGCACGCATGGTGATGGGGTTTAGACAACCCCCCGGGGCCTGAGTTTCAACGGATTTCTGAAGGTGGTCTTAACGTGCCTGCCAATTGACCGCATCGATGACGACATACCCGTCCGCGCCCTCGTTGCTGATGACGACGCCGGCGGTGTCTTCGAATTCGAACGTTCCGAGCGAGCGAAGGCCGTTCGGGGAGGGTAAGGCAAGGTTCACCCGGATCTCCGCGATACCATGCGCATGATGGACGACAACCTTGGCGTTGGTCGCCCGGTTGGCGTTGGGGATGATCGAGAGGAAGACTTCGTACTTGCCGGCCTTCGGCAGCTTGGTCGAGAAGGTCGCCGACATCGGGCCCTTGGCGCCCTTGCCGTCGTGGCGGTAGCCTTCGCCGAAGAAGCCCTTGCCGGCCTGGCTTTCGATCCAGTCGCCGGTCAGCTTGGCGTCGGCGTCGTCGACGGTGATGCCGGGAGGACGCTTGACGGCGGCATGGTCGTCTTCCTCGGCGGGGTATTTGGAAAGGTCGACATGTTTGCTGAGCACCTGCCCGTCCGCCACGAGGCGAGCCTTCAGTTCGGCGTAGGGGACGTCCTGGACCGCGAGGTGGCCGTCGATCGCAAGGGAGGCGGCGGTGGCGGCCGACTGGCCGAGAATCATGAAGACGGGCTCCATGCGGATGGAGCCGTAGGCGATATGGGAGGCGCTGCAGGCCACCGGCACGAGCAGGTTGGCGGCCTGGCCTTTCTTCGGGACCAGCGCACCGTACGCGATCTGATAGGGCCCGCGGGGAGATACGCCGATATCACCTTCGTTCTGCACGTATCCTTCCGGCGTGACGTAACGCTGGGTGTTGTGCGAATCGATCATGTAGGAACCCATGCCGACGGAGTCCGGGGTCGGCCGTACCTTGGTGAGTTCGTTCTCGGTCATCACGAAGGCGCCGACCATCCGGCGGGCTTCGCGGACGTAGATCTGGTGAGACCAGTTGCCGTTGTCCTTGAATTCGTCCTTGGGCAGGCCCCAGGTGTTCATCTTCTCGCGGACGTCGGCCGGTACGCGCGGGTCGGTGCAGATGAAGTAGAGCAGTCCCTTCTGGTAGGTCTCGTGTTCCTTGATGATCTCCTTGCGGCGCGCATAGCTCGCCTCGGGGTAGTCGTAGTTGTAGCCGATGTTGTCGAAGGAGAAGCCGCCGTGGTTGTTGGTGTCGGTCTTGCCGTTCGGGATCAGGTCGAACTTGCCGAAGGTCTCCTTCCAGCCGGCGGCATAGGCTCGGGCAAGGACTTCGTACTGCTTCGGGTCGTAGCCTTCCGGCGCCGTGAAGGGGACGCGGTTCTCGGGGACGTCCGTGAGGCACATGCGGAAGCAATAAGCCTGCACACGGTGGTCGGCTTCGCCCTTCGGCGCCGGCTTCTCCGGGGAGACGCGGGCGATGATGCCGCTCTTAGGGTCGCCGGGGATGACGTAAGGGTCGATCGGCGTCTTCAGCACGCCGAAGTGGTGGCGATGATGGAGGACGCCTACCTGGGACCCGTTGTGCTTTTCGCCGTAGGTCGCGTTCGCCTCGCGGCCGACGTGGTAGCTGACCCCCGCGGCGGCCATCAGGTCGCCTTCGTAGGTCGCATCGATGAACATCTTCCCCGCAAACGACCTTCCTGAGAGCATCGTGATCTCGGCGATGCGTCCGTCGGCCAGACGGACGCCGTTGGCGCGGTCGAGCCACTGGTCGCGCAGGACGGGAATCGAGAATTCCTTCACGTAATCCTCGAAGACCTTCTCGGCGACGCTGGGCTCAAAAATCCACATCGTCCGGTCGGCTTGGTCCATCGCCACGGTGCCCTGGCCTTTGTTGCCGAACGCCTCGCGCTTCTGGTGCACCCAGGTCTCGGGCTTCTGGTAGTATTGCCAGACCCGGTGGTAGAAGTTGCGCGACAGGCCGCCGATCACCGACTTGTCGCCCGAGTCGGTGAAGCCGAGGCCGCCGCTGCTGAGGCCGCCGAGGTGCTTGTCTGGTCCGACGATGACCACAGACTTCCCCATCTTCTTGGCTTGGACGGCCGCGATGACGCCGGCGGCGGTGCCGCCATAGACGACGACATCGTAGTTCTCCGCCGCCGGAAGGCGCAACGCGAGCAAGCAGAGCAGGAAGAGGCGGAGAAGCATGGGACGAAGGAGGTGTTAGCGGTTTGTGGCTCGCGGTTAGCGGTTAGGCGATAGCACAGGCCAATGGGCGTCAGTGGGGCGGGGTGTGCCATGTCCGTCTCGGTCGGACAAGGGGTCGGCAGGAGGCGTCTGCGTTCAGCGGTTCGCGGACTGCTTCGCGATGAAGTTCAGGATCGCGAGGCGGGCAGGGTCGTCGAGGTCGCGAATGCGATGGCCGACGGAGGCATGGTCGCGGTCGTCGACGCGAAGGGAGTAGTTCTCGGCATGTCCCGCGGCCTTGAGGGTGGTGACGAAGAACTGGTTTTCCTCGGCCCGGCTCAGCATGTCGTTCTGGGCGTAGATCGTGAGGATGGGAGGCAGGGCCTTGCGGATGTAGAAGGCCGGGGCGGCTTCGTCGCAGGTGATCGCGTAGCGAGGCTGGCCGCGTTCTTCGCGGATCGTGTAGTGGGTGAGCACCTGGGCGCTGACCTGGGCGATGCCGGCGACGGAGCCGAGGCTCAGGCCATGGGGCTTCAGGCGATCCGGATCCATGCCGACGAGCAGGGCGAGCGTGGCCCCGGCGGAATGACCGCCGATGAAGACCTTATGCGGATCGCCGCCCTGTTCGGCGATATGCTTCACCGTCCAGGCGAAGGCGGCGGCGGCGTCGTCGACGTAGGCCGGGTATTTCGCCTTCGGGCTGAGGCGGTAGTCAGGCGTGACGACCGCGACGCCTCCCTGGGCCAGGCTTTCGCGGATCTCGGCGCAATATTCCGAGCGCAGGTCCTTGCCTCCGTTCTTCATCCCGCCGCCGTAGAACCAGACGTAGGTCGCGAAACCCTTCGCGCCGACGGGTACGGTCAGGTCGAGTTTGCAGCGCTCCTGTTCATAGGGAGTCAGCGAGACGACGTCATCCTTGTAAGGGACGTCTTTGATGACCTTGGTCTCGGTCGCCCCGGCCGAGATGACGGCGAGGCACAGCAGGAAGGCGAGGCGTCGCATCAGGCGATCAGCGGTTGGACGACGTTGCCGTAGAGGTCGGTCAGGCGATAGTCGCGGCCGGAGCTGCGGAAGGTGAACTCCTCGTGGTTGAAGCCGAGGAGCCGGAGGATCGTCGCATGGAGGTCATGGACGTGCACGACGTCCTTCACCGACTTGAAGCCGAACTCGTCGGTCTCGCCGTAGACCGTGCCGGCCTTCACGCCGCCGCCGGCCATCCACATGGTGAAGCCGTGGTTGTTGTGGTCGCGTCCGTTGATCTTGCCGGCGTTGGAGCCCGGGGTGGGCAGTTCGACGGTCGGGGTGCGTCCGAATTCGCCGCCCCAGATGACGAGGGTCTCGTCGAGCATGCCAAGGCGCTTGAGGTCGGTCAGGAGCGCGGCGATGGGCTGGTCGGCTTCCATCGCGAGGCGCTTATGGTTCTTTTCCAGGTCATCGTGGCTGTCCCACGGCTGGCCGGCGCCATGCCACAGCTGGATGAAGCGGACGCCGCGCTCGGCGAGGCGGCGGGCGATGAGGAACTGGCGGCCGAGGGTCGTGTCGCCGTACATCTCGCGGGTCTTCTCGGATTCGCGGCCGATGTCGAAGGCGTCGGTCGCCTCGAGCTGCATGCGATAGGCCATCTCGAAGGACTGCGCACGGGCCTCGAGGGCGGCGTCCTGGGGGCGCGTCGATTGGTGGGCGGCGTTGAGCTTCGCCAGCAGGTCGAGCTGCTTGCGCTGCGCGGGACGAGAGAGGCCGAAGTTGCGGATGTTCTCGATGAGCTCTTCCACGCTGCGCTTGGAGGTGTCGACGTAGTTGCCCTGGTAGACGCCGGGCAGGAAGCCGCACTGCCAGTTCTGGGTCTCCTGGATGGGGAAGCCGCCGGGGCAGAGCGTCATGAAGCCCGGCAGGTTCTCGTTCTCGGTACCGAGCCCGTAGGTGACCCAGGAGCCCATCGAGGGTCGCACCTGACGGGATTCGCCGCAGTTCATCAGCAGCAGTGAGGGCTCATGGTTGGGCACGTCGGCCTTCATCGATCGGATCACGCAGAGGTCGTCGGCGTGCTGCGCGGTCTTCTCGAAGAGCTCGCTCACCTCGAGGCCGCTCTTGCCATAACGCTTCCAGGTGAAGGGCGAGCGGAACGCGGCGCCGGTCTTGCGTTCGGTCGCGATGTAGTCGCCGGGAAGCTTCTGGCCGTGATACTTGTCCAGCGCCACCTTGCGGTCGAAGGTGTCGACCTGCGAGGCGCCGCCGTTGGCGAAGATATGGATCACGCGCTTGGCCTTCGCCGGGAGCGGAGGCTTGCGGGCGGCGAGCGGGTGGAGCGGGTCGATCTTGATCTCGCCGCCGCGGAGTTCCTGCTGGAGCAGCGAGGCCATGGCCACGCCGCCGAGCCCCATGCCGACACGGCGGAGGAATTCGCGGCGGGAGCCGAGGGAGAGCGGGTCGAGATGGTGCATTAGTCGGCGAAGATGAATTCGTTGCTGGTGAGGAGGACCTGGGCGAACGAGGAGAGGGCGGACTGGCGTTCGGGCTTCTTGCCGAATTCGCCCGCGGCGGACGTCAGGACTTCGCCGGTCTTCGCGTCCTTGATGACCGGGGACCAGGCGAAGCTGTCGCTGTTGGAGCCGATGTAGTTGTCGGCGATGAAGTCGATGCTCTCGCCGGCGGCCAGGTCGACTTCGGCGAGGTCGACGGAAGCGGACGCGCCTCCCTTGGTCACCACTTCGGCGAGGATGCCCTTGCGGGCGGTGACGATGCGGGCGCGGACGCCGTCGCTGGCCTTGCTGGCGACGGCGAGCGTTCCCTCGATGCGATACTTGCCGGCGCTGCCAGCGGTCCAGCGCCGGATGACGGCGGTGCCGTCGGTCTTGTCGCCGGGATGGCCGCCCTTGGCGGTCAGGAAGGTGTGGGCGAACTGCTTGTCGGCCGGGTCGGCGGTCGGGGCGATGCGTTCCTTGGTCTGGACCTTCATCTCCGTGAAGGACACGGCTTTAGTGGTGGCGTTCCAGCCGCCGTAGCCATTCGTCCAGCGGGCAGGGGCGGGGGCCTGTTCGGCTTCGCTCAGATACTCGATGCCGAGGGTGAGCTCCTGCCTGCTCGGAGCGCGACCCAGAATGGCGAGGTAGAGCGAGGTCACCTTGGCTTCGCCGGTCGGCAGTGCGGCCGCCTTGGCGGCCAGCGTGTCGGCCTGATTGCGGCCGAAGGGGTTATTGAGCATCCAGAGCGCCTGCTGCGGCGTGGTGGTCTGGTTGCGCTTCGGGACATGGTAGTCTGGGTTGGCGAAGTCGAACGTACGGAAGAATGCCGGAAGATTCTGTCGGTCGATGTGTCCGTAGATCGTGCGGCGCGGTTCCGAGAAGTTCGTCACCAGGTCGAAGGGCTGTCCGCCGACCTTGGAGGCGTCGAGCCGGCCGGCGACGCGCAGCATGCTGTCGCGCATGGCCTCGAAGTCGAGGCGCCGGCGTTGGGCGCGCCAGCAGAGGTCGTCGTCGGGATCCTTGGCCAGGCCGTCCTTGGTGACGTCGGCGGTCTGGAGGAAGGTACGCGAGAGGACGATCGAGCGGATCAGCTTCTTCATCGACCATCCGTCTTTCATGAACGTCGAGGCAAGGTGCTCGAGGAGTTCCGGATTCTTGGGCGGCGCCGTACGGACGCCGTAGTCGCTGGGGGTCTCGACGAGACTGCGGCCGATGAGCTCGGTCCAGATACGGTTGGCCATGACGCGGGCCGTGAGCGGATTCGACTTGCTGGCGATGGCGTTGGCCATGTCGAGCCGGCCACTGCCTTCGGTGAACTCCTTGGCCTTGCCGCCGGTGAGCACGGCCGGGAACTGGCGTGGCACGATCTTGCCGGGACGGGAAGCGCTGCCGCGGATGAAGACCACGCCTTGGACGGCCTTGGGCTTGTCCAGCAGCGCCATCGCGTGAGGAGGGCTCTTGGGACTCGTCGCCTTGAAGCCGACGACCTGGATCTCGAGGTTGTTGCGCGTGTTGCGGTCGGCGACGTTGTAGGTGGGGATGAGGGATTCCGCGGTGACGGCTTCGGGGCCGTTCGTGGCCTTGGCGAGGTCTCGCCAGGGTTTCCACACCGGCACGCCGTCCTTGTCCGGCGTGCGAGCTTCGGAAAGCAGGGCGCCGTAGACCGCGGTCAGTTCGACGAAGGTCTTGGGAGCCTTCTTCTGGATGTAGGTGCGGAGGACCGGATCCTTGAACTGTTCCGGCTGGGCCAGGAGGGCGCCGAGCTTGGCGGCGAACTGTTCGTTGGGCACGTCCTTGAGCTGGTACCATCCGCCCCAGACCGCGTCCTTGTCGTTGAGCTTCTTGGCCAGCACGTGTTGCCAGCCGTTGAGGACCGTCGGATAGAGGTTGGTGCGCTTGGCTTCCTGCGTGTAGTTGAAGTTGGGTTCCTTCGCGGCCCGGAGCATCAGCGCGAGGTAGTCGGCGGTCTTGGCCGGCGTGAACGACAGTTCGCGGCGGCTCTCGATGAACTCATCGAGCTTCTTCTGCCGACCGGCGAGCTCCGCCTCGAATTCTTCGGTGTCTTTCGTGCGGGCGAAGGGCTTCAACGCGGGAAGCTCCTTCGGCTCCTGGCTCGAGTTGAAGATCGCGTAGAGCGAATAATATTCCGCCGTTGGCAGGGGGTCGAACTTGTGGTCGTGGCAGCGGGCGCAGGCCATCGTGAGGCCCTGCGTGCCGCGCATCACGACATCGATGCGGTCGTCGATGATGTCCGGCACGCTGTTCAGGAAGCGGCGTCCCAGGGTCAGGAAACCGAGGGCGGCGAGGTCGCGGTTGTTCTCCGGGTCCTTGGCGATCTGGTCGGCCGCGATCTGCAGCCGCAGGAACTGGTCGTAAGGCAGGTCCTGGTTGAACGCGTTCACCACCCAGTCGCGGTAGGTGTAGGCGTAAGGGTAGCGACGTTCCTCCTGGAAGACGTAGCCTTTCGTGTCGGAGTAACGGGCGACGTCGAGCCAATGGCGGGCCCAGCGCTCGCCGAAGGCCGGAGCGGCGAGCAGGCGGTCGACGAGTTTCTCCGTGGCCTGCGGATCCTTGTCGGCGACGTAGGCGGAGATCTCCTCGGCCGAAGGGTTGAAGCCCCAGAGGGCGAGCGTGAGACGACGGATGATGACTTCGCGCGGGGCCTCGGGGTTGAAATCCAGTCCGGCCGACCTGAGCTTGGCGGCGACGAAGCGATCGAGGGGCTGCCGGACCTTGGCCTCATCCGAAGGAGCGAGCACGGGCGGCGCCGGGGCGGCGACGGTCTTGAAGGCCCAGTGGTTGACCGGGTCGTGGGCGAGCGGCGAAGCCTCGGCAGGCCAGGGAAGGCCTTGGCGAACCCATTCGGTCAGCGCGGCGATGGCCTTATCGGGGATCTTGTCATCGGCGTTGGGCATCGGTTCGACGTCCTTCGCCTTCACATGGTTGATGGACAGGATGAGCCGGCTCTTTTCCGGTTTGCCGGGGACGGCCACCTGACCGACCTCCCCGCCTTTGAGGATCAGTTCGCGAGAATCGAGACGAAGTCCGGATTTCTGCTTCTTCGGTCCGTGGCACTTGTAGCAGTTGTCGGCGAGGACCGGTCGGACCTCTTTTTCGAAGAATTCGATTTGGGCGGCCGTAGGGGGGGCGGCCATCTCTGCGGCGGAGGCCGAGAGGGCGAGGAAAAGCGGGCCAAAGAGATACCGGAAAGACATCGGAAAGGGGTAGGACAGGGCGGGGTGCCCGAGGTTCCTGAAACGTGTTGGCAGTCACCGGGATGTAAAGCCGTCAGTCCCGATTTATGCCCAACGGTCACTTCTTCGGCGATTTGAGTTCGGTCTGCCAGAATTCGACCACGCTTCCCCAGAATTCATCGTGCGATCGGTCGGGCTGAAGATGATGTCCTTGCGGGTTCTCCCAGAGTCTCTTCGGCCCGGCGTAACCGTCGTAGAGCGCGCGGCCGCAGCCGGGCGGTACGACCTCGTCTTGCCCGTCGATGAGGACGCCCACCGGCCCGCGGTAAAGCCGCAGGTATTCCGCCGAGGTGAAATCGTTGTCACGGATCAGCCAGCGGGCGGGTAACCAAGGAAAGTGCGCCTGCGCGACGTCGCCGAGGGATTGGAAGGGCGAAAGGAGCATGAGGCCGGCGACGCGTCCGGGTCTCTCTCCGGCGAGGAACGTGGCTACGCCGCTGCCCAGCGATTCGCCCACGATATAGATCGGCTTCTTCTCGTCGATGGAGGCCAACGCCTCCTGTGCGGCGTTCAGGAGCGAGGTGCGGCTTGGTTCTCCTGGTCGGTCTTCATAGCCCGGGTATTCCAGCGCGTAGCAATCGAACTTCGCATGACGCTGGATGAGGGTCGCATACCAGGCGCAGGCCGTGGCGTTGCCGCCGTTGCCATGCAGGATCAGTACGATGCCGTCCGCATCCCCCCCGTCGGCCAGTCGCTTCATGCCGATTTGACGGCCGGAGCCGTCGGTCCAGCGAACCATGCCCTCAGCCTGGCCGTTCATGGCGACTTCCTCCGTCGTCCGGACCACGGGGTGATAGATCAGCTTCGTGGAGGCGCAGGCGGCCAGGAGGCAGGCGAGCGCATAGGCGAGCAAGGCCGTCCGCAGGAACTTCCAAGCGAGCTTCCCCGGGGTACCGGCATGGATGTCGGGGTCGGACATGCCCTGATGATTGCGAGGCTCACCCTTTCGCAAACCTAAACGACGGCTTTGGGGTTGAACCAGCGGCCTGATGCATTGTCTATCTATGGATACCCCCATGCGTCCTGCATTCCTAAAGTCCTATGTCACCCTGCTGTCGTTGCTGGCTCTCGCCCAAGCCGCCCGAGCCGCCGACATCAAGCCCGTCGCTGAATCGCCCGTCATGCTGGCCAAGGACAAGCAGCGTCTTGTCGATTTCACGGCCGAACTGAAGGGAGCCAAGGAGCTGTATCTCCTCGTTTCCGACCTTGGAGCCAATGCCTGCGATTGGTCCGACTGGATCGAGCCCGAGGTCGTCTTGGAGGACGGCACGGTGGTCGACCTGACTAAGCTGAAGTGGAAGGAGGCCGAATCGACCGGCACGACCCGCGTCGGCAAGAACTACGAAGGAAAGCCGCTCAAGGTGGCCGGCAAGGAGTACGCCCGTGGCATCGGCACGCACGCCAACTCATTCATCGCCTATCAGCTGCCCGGTCCTGCCAAGGCCTTCCGCGCCAAGGTTGCCATCGACGACGGCGGCGCCATCCGCGGCGGCAAGCCCAGCGCGGCCGACGTCAAGTTCGCGGTCTTCACGACCCGTCCGGAGAAATACAAGCCCGTCGACTTCGAGGCGGGTCCCACGCTGGTCCCGGCCGAGCTCTTCACCGTGCCGGAAGGTTTCGAGGTCACCGTCTGGGCCACTTCGCCGCAGCTCTTCAATCCGACCAACATCGACTTCGACGAGCGTGGCCGCATGTACGTCGCCGAAGGCGTCAACTACCGCGGCAAGAAGGGTCGCCGTCCGGAAGGAGACCGCATCGTCGTCCTGGAAGACACGACCGGCGCCGGCAAGGCTGACAAGTCCACGGTCTTCGTCCAGGATACCAATCTCATCTCGCCGCTCGGCGTTGCCCATATCGACGGCAAGATCGTGGTCTCGCAGCCCCCGGACCTGATCGTCTATACCGACGTCAACGGCGACGGCGTCTTCGACCCCAAGGTCGATAAGCGCGAGGTGCTCCTGACCGGTTTCAACGGCCGCAACCATGACCACTCCCTGCACAGCGCGACCTTCGGTCCGGACGGCAAGTGGAACTTCAACCAGGGCAATACCTGTGCACAGTTCACCGACAGGTCGGGCAAGACCTTCCGCATCGGCAGCCCGTATAACCATGGAGAGTGGACGAAGCAGGCCGTCGACAGCCAGCAGGTCGCCGGACTTCGCAGCGACGACGGGAACGTCTGGGTCGGTGGTTTCTCCGTGCGCATGAACGGCGACGGCACCAACGCCCGCATCGTCGGTCATAACTACCGCAACAGCTTCGAGCAGTCGATCAACTCGTTCGGCGACATGTACCAGAGCGACAACGACGATCCGCCCGCCTGCCGCGTGACCCTGGTCATGGAAGGCGGCAACGCCGGCTTCGCTTCCGCCGACGGACAGCGCTCCTGGGGTGCCGATCGTCGCCCCGGTCAGGAGACCCCCGTCGCCGAATGGCGTCAGGAAGACCCCGGCACCATGCCGGCCGGCGACGTCTACGGCGGCGGCTCTCCCACCGGCGTGGCGTTCTATGAGAACGGCGCCCTCGACCCGAAGTGGAACGGGCTGCTCCTCGCCTGCGAGGCGGGCAAGAACGTCGTCTTCGGTTATTTCCCTAAGCCCGACGGTGCCGGGATGAAGCTCGAACGCTTCGACTTCATGACCTCCAACAAGGAGAAGGAGTGGGCAGGTTCGGACTTCCTCGGCGGCAAGGCCACCGGAGCGCTGAAGACGATGTTCCGTCCGTCCGATGTCTGCATCGGTCCCGATGGGGCCATCTATGTCGCCGATTGGTTCGATCCGGGCGTGGGCGGCCATGCGACCCGCGACAATCGGTTCACCGGCACCATCTACCGCATCGCTCCCAAGGGTTTCAAGTCGGTCATCCCGAAGATCGACCTCTCCACGGTCGCCGGCCAGATCGCGTCGCTGCGCAGTCCTTCGCCGAACGTCCGCGCCGGAGGCTTCAATCGCCTCAAGGCCGCCGGTGACAAGGTCGTCGACGATGTCGCCGCGCTGCTGGCCGATGCCAATCCTTACGTCGCTTCCCGTGCCGTCTGGTTGCTCGCCCAGCTCGGCGACAAGGGCGTGGCGCTCGCCCGCAAGGAACTTGCCTCCGCCGACGATACCCGTCGTCTGGTGGCTTTCCGCGCCCTGCGTGCGGCCGAGCGTGACGTCTTCGCCCTGTGCGAATCCATGGCCAAAGACAAGTCGCCCGCCGTCCGTCGCGAGGTCGCCATCGCCCTGCGTGACTTCAAGACCGACGCCGCGGTGGGCCTGCTCGTGACGATCGCCCAGCAGTTCGACGGACAGGACCGTTCCTACCTCGAGGCCGTCGGCCTGGGTTCGACGGACCGAGAAGCCGAAGTCCATGCCGCCATCGCCAAGGTCATGGCCAAGCCGGCTCTCGAATGGTCTCCGGCCTATGCCTGGCTTACGTGGCGCCTGCACCCCGCCGCCGCCGTGCGCGACGTCCGTGCCCGTCTGCTCTCCGGCAAGCTAAACGAGGTCGAGCTCAAGCGCGACCTCACCACGCTCGCCTTCACGCGCAGCGCCGAGGCCGCCGGCACGATGGTCGAGCTTTCGTTGAACAAGACCTTCGCCCAGGCCGACCTGGCCAAGTGGTGGGTCGGTAATCGCAAAGCCGGCATCTGGAAGGCCTTCGACGTGGATGCGATCGTGAAGGCCCATGGCGGCGATGCTTCGGCCGCCAAGCTCGTCGGCTCCGACCTGCCGCCTGAGCCGGCCGGCTCCAAGCCTCTGGCTGCCCCTGAGGTCATCGCCGCCCTGAAAGGCGACGCCGTCAAGGGCAGGGCAGCCGCGGCCGTCTGCCAGGCATGTCATAAGTTCGACGGCAAGGGCATCGACTTCGGCCCGGACCTCACGAGCTACGCCAAGCAGCAGTCGCTCGAGACGCTCGTTCTTAACATCTCGCAGCCTTCCGCGAGCATCTCGCACGGCTTCGAAGGCACGCGCGTGGTCCTCGACGACGGCATGGTCATCACCGGCATGGTGCTTTCCTCCGGAGACCCTCTGATGATGAAGTCCATGGGCGGCCTCGTGCAGTCCATTCCCCGCGCACGCATCAAGGAAGAGAAGCATCTAGACCGTTCGCTGATGTTCACCCCGGCCCAGATGGGCCTGACGGAGCAGGGTGTGGCCGACATCGCCGCCTACCTGCGAAGCCTCTGAGCAGAGGCCAAGGTGGTCGATGAAGGCCGGGGTCTGCGGACTCCGGCCTTTTTGTTATTAAAATATGTAGCCCAGGACCTAGCCCTGGCCCTATTCATATTCCTTTCCCATGCGCTCGTCCTTCGTCGCCCTGTTTCTCTCCGTCGGTCTGGTCTTCGCCCAGTCGAATAAGGCGGCAAAGAAAGCCGCCGTCGCCGCCCCGGTCGCGGAAGCGCAGGGGCCTTGGATCCTCGGTACCGTCGGCGTCGGCAAGCAGAAGGATGGTTCCATCGATTCGACGGGCCTGAAAGGGATGGCTATCCGCCTCGGCGCGGACGGGACGAAGGCCATCGCCTACGACCTCGACCTGTGTCGTCCGATCGGCGCCTGGTCCGGACGGTTCACCACCGAGATGAACCTCATGTCGCGCGGCGATTATCCGACCGCGCTCGGAGAGGTGCTTTTCGTCACCGATGATTTCGCCGGTTTCATGCCCGGCGCTGATGCCGCCTCGCTTGCTCCGCGCAAGGGCTTCGGCCCCCTGCCTGCCGGACTTGCGCGTTTCAAGGGATTCCATAACGACGGGCGCCAAGTCGTCGTCCGTTGGGAAGTTGCCGGCGTCTCCGTCGACGAGACCGCCTCGGTCGGGGTCGGCGAGTCTCCCTGCGTCATCCGTACGCTGGAGGTCGCGCCGTCGTCCAAGGGGCTCACCGTCATGCTGGGCAAGGCTTCCGACGCTTCCCGCATCGTCGCGTTCGGCGCGACGAAGGTGGAGACTCTCGACGGGCATGTCGTCGCCCGCGTCGCTGGCGCGAAGGAGCCTGTCGTGGTCCGAGTCGCCTATCTTGCGGTCGGCGTGCTTCTTCCGCCCAAGTCCGTCGAGAGCGTCGAACCTTCCCGTTTGCTGAAGGCCGCCAAGACTCTCTGGCCTGAGACCGTCGAGACCGCCGGCAAGCTTTCCGACAAGGCTGGCGAAGCTTATGTCGTCGATGACGTCAAACTGCCCGTGACCAACCCCTGGAAGGCCCAGATGTTCACGTCTGGCTTCGATTTCCTGCCCGACGGACGCGCCGTCATCTGCACCTTCCATGGCGACGTCTTCATCGCCTCCGGCATCGACGACAAACTGGCGAAGGTGACCTGGCGTCGATTCGCTGTCGGCCTGTACCATCCCCTCGGCCTCAAGGTCGTGAACGGGGAGATCTATGTCACGTGCCGAGACGGCATCTGGAAGCTGCGCGACACCGACGGTGATGGCGAGTGCGACACCTATGAAGCCTTCAATTTCGACGTGATGGTCACGAAGAACTTCCACGAGTTCGTCTTCGACCTGCAGACCGACCCCGCCGGCAATTTCTATTTCATCAAGGCTGGTCCGGTCCGCAAGGGCGGCCGCGGTTTCGACGAGATCTGCGACCACCATGGCTCTCTTTTCAAGGTCTCTCCGGATGGCAGGAAGTTCGAGGTCGTCGCCACGGGTTTCCGTGCTCCGAACGGCATCGCCATCAGTCCGACCGGCCAGATCACCACCGGCGACAACGAAGGCACCTGGACTCCGATGTGCCGACTGAACTGGGTCAAGCAGGGCGGCTTCTACGGCGTGCCGCCGCTCGCCCATCGCGCGACCGAGCCGACCGACTACGACCGTCCGCTCTGCTGGTTCCCGAAGGAGGTCGACAACTCCAGCGGCGGCCAGGTCTGGGTGACTTCCGACAAGTTCGGCCCTTGGAAGGACCGTCTCCTGCACCTCAGCTACGGCACCTGCTCGCTCTTCGGCGTCCTGCCCCAGGAGGTCGCCTTCCGCGGTCAGCCGCAGATGCAGGGCGGCGTGGCGCGCTTCAACGTCGACTTCGCCAGCGGCGCCATGCGCGCCCGTTTCAATCCCAAGGACGGCCAGCTTTACGTCACCGGCCTGCGTGGCTGGCAGACGACGGCCACCCAGAACGGCTGCTTCCAGCGCGTGCGTTACACCGGCGCGGCGACGCGCATGCCCATCGGCCTCGCCGCCTCGAAGAAGGGCATCAAGATAGATTTCACCTGCGAACTCGAAGCCAAGGCCGCGGCCGATGCGGGTAACTGGAACGTCGAGCTCTGGAACTACGTCTGGTCCTCGGCCTACGGTTCGCCGGACGTCTCCACCTTGGCCGCCAAGGTCGCCGCCACCGAACTCGGCAACGACGGTAAGCTGCAGTTCAGCAAGGCTCAGATGTCCGAGCGCAAGCACGACCCGCTGGTGGTGAAGGCCGCCACGCTTTCCGCCGACCGTCGTTCCGTGTTCCTGGAGATCCCCGACCTCCGTCCCGCCATGCAGATGCAGCTCAAGTACGAGGTGAAGTCCGCCGATGGCGCCGAACTGCGCGGACAGGTTACCAACACGATCCACGCCTTGCCGGAATAAGGCAGGGGGCAAAGAAAAGGCCGCCCGGATGGGCGGCCTTGAGGGTGCTTTGTCCGGGCGATTTCAGTACTCGTAACGCGCCCCCAGCGTAAGGATGGACTTCGGGGCCAGCTGGTATCCGTTGAGGTCCTGATAGACAGGCACTTGCCAGAACACGTAGCCCCGCATCCCTGCGATGACCGGGAAGGTGACGCCAGGACTGACGTAGAGCGTACGGCCTCCGCTGTCATCGGGCGAAGCGGCGTCACCGGAATCCCGCCCGGAGACCTTGCCGTTGAACTGGACCTGCGGGATGACGTTCCCCATGCCCAGGTAGCGGAAACCTAGGTTGAGGTTGAGGGACTTCCCGGGCCGGTAATCTTCGCGACTATCCAGCGGGACTTGCGCCATGACCTGGGCGAAGTAATCCCACTGCGTCCCTAGCTGCCCGAAGCGGAAGGCCCCCGCGAGCAGGTCGATGGTACCCGTGCCGAGTTGCAGTCCGCGATCGAGAGGGTCTCCTGCGATCGTCCCGCCGTCGAACGTCTGGTGGAATCCGCCCGTCGGCAGCTTCAGTCCGACCTGCAGGCCGACGTCATGGGCCGAGGTGAAGCCTTGATAGCGGGCGATGAGACGGATGTCGCCCAGGCCTCGGGCGCTGGAGGTGCCGTCGTCGGTGCCAGGGCCGGTGACGCCGTTGGTCGCGTGGGCGCGTTCGATGAACGGCACCTGCAGGTTGAGACCCCAGTTGGCGGACGGGCTGTAATCGATGCCGGCGGTCAGGATGCGGTTCCGGGTGAACAGTTCCTGTTCATGGCCGGCGGCGGGCCAAGGATTCGCGACCTCGGTGCCGTTGCGGACCTGGTTCTGGGTGAACGTGTCGTAGCGCAGGTCGTAACGGAACCCGGATCCTGAGGCTAGGCCTTGGGTCTCCCAGTCGGAGTTGAACGAGCACCCGCAGGTGGAGCAGGCCGAAGCCGAGGCTCCGGAGAGCGCGACGAAAGCCGCGAAGAGGAAGGTTTTCTGAAGATTCATGGTGTTGGGTGTTTGGTTTCCGGTCGACGTCGGTGTGGCAAGTCCACGACGACCGGAAGAGGCGCGCCGATGGGCGCGACTTGATGGAAGGAGAGCCACGAGGCGGACCTTGTCCGCACCGACGCAGGCTCAGGCTCGCGGGGGCGGGACCGGGACTTCCTGGCTAAGTTTCACCGCCACTTCCCCGGAGGGACGCGAGAAGCGGAGGTCGCCGGAAAATTCGGACGAGCCGACGAGCGTAAGTTCGGCCGTCGTCTCCGCCTTGGTTTTCACCTTGGACAGTTCATCCTTCTGGGCCGGAGATCGGTCGGAATTTTCGCGGCCTTCGCGGGCAGCCATGCAGAGCGGGCAGGGCGCGTCCTCCAGGGTCTTGGCCAAGGCGGCGGCGCCATCCATCGTCCTGGCGTTGGTGGCCGACATGTTGACGTAGGCGGTGAGCTGAAGGAGGTCCCAGGAGAGTCCCGAAGCAGACAGCCAGGCGACCAAGGCCGCCCAGGCCAATGCATGCTGCAGTTTCCTTTTCACGGACTCATCGTCCAAGGCTTGGCTGTTTTGACAAGCCGTTTGGCGGCCTGTCGGAATTTTACTTGTTCAGCGAGACTTTGGTCCCGGTGGTCGCCAGCTTGTTCTCGCCGCCAGGGGTGACGATCTTCACGTTCTTGAGATCGGCCTGCTTGACGTTGAAAAGGCCGAAAGGGAGGTCCGACTTGATCGTCACGTTTTCCATGACGAGGTGGCCTACGGGAGCTTCTGGCAGGCCCCAGACCAGGCCGGCGCGACCGCCTTTGGCCGTGGTCGCGGAGATGTTGCGGAAGGTGATGTCCTCATAGACCGGGGTGGTCTTGGTCAAGGGCACGGCGGGGTAGGTGGCGGCGGCCTCAGCCGTCAGCTTGGTGAGGTCGCGGTAGCGCTTGTCCTTCTCGCCGTACGTTCCGTAGATCAGGATGGGCATCCCGACGTCGGTCATCTTCAGGTTCTCGTAGGTGATGTGGCTCAGGTGGCCGCCTCGGTCACGGTCAGACTTGATGCGGATGCCACATTCGGTCCCCTCGAACACGCAGTCGCGGACGGTGAAATTGGAGACCCCGCCTTCGGTGTAGCTGCCGATGGAGACCCCGTGGCCCATGCTGTAACGGCAGTTGCGGATCAGGACGTTCGACGTGTCCTTGCCGCAGGTGTAATTGTCGTCGCCGACGCTGATGTCGCAATCGGCCACCAGGATGTTATGGCCGCTGACGTCGCAGGCGTCGGTGTTGTGGCTGGGGTTGACAGGGTCCTTGGAGGAAGGCGCCCGGACGGTGACTTTCGAGACCGTCACTTCCTTGCCGCGGATGGCGATGTGGAACATCGGCGAGTTACGCAGCGTCACGCCTTCGATCAGGATGCGTTCGCAGTCATGGAGCCCGATCATGCGAGGCCGCTTCTTCGTCTTGTCCTTCGCCGACGGCCACCAGTCGGACCCTTGGCCTTCGATGGTGCCGGCGCCGGTCACGGCCAGGTCGGTGAGTCCCTTGGCTCCGATGAAGTCGGCGGGCTCACGGTTGCCGCCCGGATAGCGCGCGAGCGGGAGCATGGTCAGCGTCACGCCTGCCTCGATCTGCAGGCGCAGGTGGCTGCAGAGCTTCAACGGACCGCACAGGACGTTGCCCTTGGAGAACTTGACGGTCCCTCCGCCCTGGGTCGCGGCCTTGTCGATGGCCTTCTGGACGGCCTTGGTGTCGTCCGTCGCGCCGTCGCCGACGAGACCGAAGTCCTTGACGTCGAAGATGGCGGACGGGATGCGCGGTGTTTCCGGCTGGACGTCTTTGGCCTGGCCGAGCGGCAGACTTCCGAGGAGGGCGAGCGTGAGGAGGAGTCGGTGCATCGTCATGTTCGTGGGGTGAAGGATCAGCTCCGGAAACGCATGATGCGCCGGTATTCCGCGGGGGTCATGTTTTCCGTGCGACGGAAGGCCGCGAAGAAGGAGTTGAGGTTGGGGTATCCGCAGCGATGGGCGATCGCTTCGATCTTCTCGGACGAACCGGCGAGCAGGCGCTTCGCCGAATCGATGCGGACCGTCCGCAGGCGGTCGCCGGGGGTGCACCCGACGTGCTTCACGAAGGCCTGGCGCAGGCCGCGTTCGGACATGTGCGCGATCGCGGCCAGCTCCTTGACTCCGAGCGGCCCGGCGAAGGCGTCCGCGATGTGGTGCAAGGCGCGGATCACGCCGTCATGACCCGTCGCAAGGATGTCGCTGCTCATGCGGGTGATGACGCCGGCGGGCTGGATGCGCACCGGTTCGGGCGGGCGAGCTTCGCCCCGCATCAGGCGGTCGAGCAGTTCGGCGCCGCGGTAGCCTTGTTCCTCGAGATTGGTGTCCACGCCGGAGACGTATTTCTTGATGGCGCCGACCGAAAGCAGGTAATCGTCGATGCCGACGATCGCGACCTGGGTGGGGACATGCAGGCCGGCTTCTTCGCAGAGTTCGCGCAGTTCGACCGCCAGGGTGCCGTTCGCGGCGAAGACGGCCAGAGGCTTCGGAGACTCCTTCAGGCGGGTCATCAGCCAGCTGCGTCGACGCTGCCATTCGTCTTGGTCCGAGCCTCGCCTGCCGATCGCCTGCCAGCGGAGCTTCTCGCAGCCGAGACCGCGGCGACGCAGGGCTTCCGCGAAGGCTTCGCCGCGTTCGACCTGCGACCAGTTCTCCGTGTCGCTGAAGAAGGCGAAACGCGTCATCCCGCGTTCGATGAAGTGTTCCGCGACGATTTCACCGGTCTTCGCGTGATCCTGGACCACGTGGGCGAACGGCGTGTCGCGTCGCCGGAGGGAGAAATCGACGGTCGGCTTGTCGGCCTTGCGGACGAAGTCGGCCAAATCGTCGCCTGCACCCAGCCAGGCCAGGATGCCATCGCCTTCCCATCCCCAGGGTATCACCTTCTCGTGGATGATGCTTTGGGAGGAAAGGTGCCAGCGGTGTTCGGAGGCATACGTAGCGATACCTTGAAGTAGGCGGTGATCGTACCAGCCTAGTGCCAGCAGGACGTTACGAGGCCGTTTCACGGTTGTCTGAGATGGGCGCACGACGGCCTGAGGAAGGTCTGCCGAGATGAATCGGCACAAGGTTGCCCTCGGTCTGAAGGGGTGATGTTCAAGGCGCCTTTAGTTATATCAACCCGTGTTTATAGGGTTAATATGAATGATGCTGCGCCCTCATCGGCGCTAGGCAATCGCCGATAACTGCATCTATTATCCGAATATCGGCACTATCGTCACGAGGGATGCCACTTCTGGGCTCGCGCTGACTTCAGGCGTCTTTGCGGGCGTCGAGGTCCATCCAGCGGGCCAAGGCCTCGGAATGCTCAGCTTCGGCGGCGTGGAGACGCTTCTGAAGTCCGGCGGCCTTGGCGCCACCGTCTTTATAGATCTCGGGGTCGCCGAGCTGTACGCTGAGCTGTGCCTGTTCGGCTTCGAGCTGCTCGATCTTGCCGGGCAAGGTCTCGAGTTCCTTGCGCTCCTTGTTGTTCAACTTAGCTCCGGCCGTGGAGGCCGCGGCTTTGGCCTGAGCGGCCGGCCTGGGCGCGTTGCCGATCGCGGCGGTCCGTTTGGCCACGGCGATGCGGGCGAGTTCGTTGCGCCAGTCGGTGTAGCCGCCAGCGTGTTCGGTGACGACGCCGTCGCCTTCGAAGACGAGCGTGCTCGTGACGACATTGTCCAGGAAGGCGCGGTCGTGGGAGACCATGATCAACGTGCCGTCGTAATCGACGAGGATGTCCTCGAGCACGTCGAGGGTCTCGGCGTCGAGGTCGTTGGTCGGTTCGTCGAGGACCAGCACGTTGGCCGGCTTGGTGAAGAGGCGGGCGAGCAGGAGGCGGTTGCGCTCGCCGCCGGAGAGCACCTTGGCCTTGGAACGGGCCCGGGAAGGGTCGAACAGGAAGTCCTGCAGGTAACTGATGACATGGCGCGAGCGCCCTTGCACCAAGACCGTGTCGCCGTCGCCCGCAAGGTTCTCGGCGACGGTCTTGTTGTCGTCGATCTGGTCGCGCATCTGGTCGAAGTAGACCACTTCCATCTTCGTGCCGAACTTCAGGTTGCCGGAGGTCGGGGCGAGCTGGCCGAGGAGCATCTTGACCAAAGTGGTCTTACCCGCGCCGTTCGGGCCGATGAGGCCGACCTTGTCGCCGCGGTTGAGGACGAGGCTGAAATCGCGGATCAGCGGCGAGCCGCCCGGGTACGCGAAGGCGATGTTCTCCGCTTCGACGACGCGGACGCCGGAGCGTTCGGCTTCGCTGATCTCCATCTTTGCGGAGCCGGTGGCGGTCCGCATCGCGCCGCGCTGGGCGCGCATCTTGACCAGCGCTTCCATGCGGGCGTTGGACTTCGTGCGGCGGGCGCCCGGGCTGCGGCGTGACCAGGCTTCTTCCTGGCCGAGCTTCTTGTCGAAGGCGGCGCGTTGGCGTTCTTCGGCGACGAAGAGTTCTTCCTTGCGGACGAGATCGGTGTCGTAGTCGCAGGACCAGCTGGCCAGCTTGCCGCGGTCGAGCTCGATGATGCGGTTCGCCATACGGCGCAGGAAGGCACGGTCGTGCGTCACGAAGAGCAGGGGGATCTTCTGTTCCAGCAGGAACTCCTCCATCCACAGGATCGAATCGAGGTCCATGTGGTTGGTCGGCTCGTCGAGGAGGAGCAGTCCGGGTTTGGCGGCCAACGCTTTCGCGAGGAGGCAACGGCGCTTGAGTCCGCCGGAAAGGGCGTCGAAGGCGCGGTCTTCGGGGAGTCCGAGCCGGGCGATCAGGTCGTCGACGCGAAGGTCTTTTTCCCAGTCTTCGGAATGATCGTCGTCACGAAGTCCGGAGGTCACGATGTCGCGGACGTTGCCGGGAAGGCTCTCGGGGATCTCCTGGGTCAGTCGGGCGATACAGACGCCGTCGGGGATCGTGACCGTACCCGTATCGGGGGCGGATTCGCCGGCGGCGATGCGCATGAGGGTGGTCTTGCCGGCGCCATTGCGACCGAGCAGGCAGACGCGCTCGCCTTCCTCGATCTGGAGGTTCAGGTGGTCCAGGACGGGAGGGCCGCCGAAGCTGACATAGACGTCGAGGAGACTGAGTAGGGCCATTGCCCGGAGATGTGAGGAAGGGGAAGGGCGGAGGCGAGTAAAATGGCCTCCTGGACCTATTCGTGTCGTTATCTGGCTAGAAGGAACACTTGTCGGTCGGGAGGGTCGTAGTCTAGACCTAGGGCACCCCGCAAAGGCCTGCCCTAGGTCCTTCTTACTTTATTACTCCCATGCGCTCCCTTCTGTTGCTTTCTCTTCTTGCCGTCACGGCTTTGGCCGACGGTCCGAAGGACAATATCCCGACGGCTGTCCGCCCCATCCCTCCGACCGACAAGGCCGTGGCCCTGCCTGAGGCCGAGAAGGTCGCGCTGACCAAGGAACTTACGGAGTTGCGCTCCGCGATCGACGTCGCGGCCAAGGCGCAGGCGAAGAACCCTCGTCTCGAGGAATTCCTGCCGGACCTGGAAATCTACCACAAGGCGGTCGATTGGGCCGGCAAGTACAACGAGTATTTCAACAAGGGCGAATTCAAGGTCGCACATGACCTCATCGCCGAAGGCAAGTCCCGCGCGGCTTCTTTCCTTAAGGGCGAGACTCCGTGGGCGCGCCAGACCGGACTCGTCGTACGCGGCTACCGTTCGAAGATCGACGGCTCCGTCCAGCCTTATGGCATGGTCATCCCAGACAACTACTCCGGCTCGCCGTCCCGCCTCGATTTCTGGTGCCACGGTCGCGGCGAGACGCTCAGCGAACTCGCCTTCCTCAAGGATCGCCGCGCCAACGTCGGCCAGATCCCCGCGACCAACCGCCTGGTGCTCCATCTCTACGGCCGCTACTGCTGCGCCAACAAGTTCGCCGGCGAGGTCGACCTCTGGGAGGCCTACGCCCACGCCCGCAAGAGCTACAACATCGATGACGATCGTCTTTTCATCCGCGGGTTCTCGATGGGCGGCGCCGCGGTCTGGCAGTTCGGCGCGCATTACACCGACCGCTGGTGCGCGATCAGCCCGGGCGCCGGTTTCTCCGAGACTCCGGAGTTCCTGAAGGTCTTCCAGTCCGAGGAAGTGAACCGTATCCCTTCCTGGCAGAAGACGCTCTGGTCTTGGTATAACGCGACCGACGTCGCCGCCAATTTCACCAATGCCCCGACCATCGCCTACAGCGGCGAGATCGACGGGCAGAAGCAGGCGGCCGACATCATGGCGCGCTTCCTCGCCAAGGAGTATATCGAGCTGACGCACATCATCGGCCCGAAGACCGCCCACAAGTTCCATCCTGAGGCCTTCGCCGAAGTCGAGCGCCGCCTCGACATCATCGCGGCCGCCGGCCGCAACCGCATGCCGAAGGAAGTCAGCTTCGTGACCTACTTCCTCCGCTACAATCGCATGCATTGGGTTCAGGTCGACCGCCTCGAGAACCATTGGCAGGCCGCCCGGGTCGACGCCAAGGTCGTCGATGACCGCAATGTCGTGGTCACGACGAAGAACGTCACGGCCTTGACCCTCGACATGCCTGCCGGCTTCGCGCCGCAGTCCGTGCGCGAGAAGACCTTGGTGAAGATCGACGGTCAGGACGTCGAAGCCGTCCGGGCTACCTCCGAGCGTTCCTGGACCGCCAAGTTCGCCCGCGTGAACGGCAAGTGGTCCCTTTCGGCCGGTCCGGATGAGGCCATCCTGGCCAAGAAGCACGGACTCTCCGGCCCCGTCGACGACGCCTTCATGGACGCCTTCACCTTCGTCGCGCCCACCGGCCAGCCGCTCAACGCCAAGGTCGGCGGCTGGGTGAAGTCCGAGATGGACCGCGCCGTCTTCGAATGGCGTCGCCAGTTCCGCGGCGTCGCTCCGATGAAGACCGATGCGCAGGTCAAGGACGAGGATATCGCCAAGGGCAACCTGATCCTCTGGGGCGACCCCTCCAGCAACGCCGTGCTCGCCAAGATCGTCGCCAAGCTCCCCATCACCTGGACGGCCGAAAAGCTGATCGTGAACGGCAGGACCTACGCCGCCGGCGACCATGCGCCGATCCTCGTCTATCCTAACCCGCTCAACCCGCAGAAGTACGTCGTGATCAACAGCGGCTTCACCTATCGCGAGTACGACTATCTCAACAACGCCCGCCAGATCGCGAAGCTGCCGGATTGGGCCGTCGTCGACCTGAACACCGCGCCCGACACCCAGAATCCGGGCAAGGTCGAGGAGGCCGGCTTCTTCGACGAAGCCTGGCAATTCCGCGCTATCAAGTAATTCTCACTCCACCCACTCCATGGCCATCATCTCCGAAAAAGACCTGCAGCCCATCTACGACGTCATCGTCGTCGGTTCCGGCGCAGGCGGCGGTCAGTCCGCCTACACGCTCACCATGAACGGCGTGAAGGTCCTCATGCTCGAGGCCGGACGTAATTACGACCCCGTCACCGAGACCCCGATGTTCCAGATCCCGAGCCAGATGCCCTTGCGCGGCATGAGCACGCGGCAGAAGCCTTTCGGCTTCGCCGACGCTACGGTCGACGGCGGGTGGGAAGTCCCGAACGAGCCTTACACCCAGGCCTCCGAGGATCCGAAGACGCATTTCAAGTGGTGGCGCCCGCGCATGCTGGGCGGTCGTACCAACCACTGGGGTCGTATCTCGCTCCGCAACGGACCTTACGACTTCAAGCCTTACTCCCGGGACGGTCTCGGCTTCGACTGGCCGATCAGCTACGACGATGTCGCCCCTTATTACGACAAGGTCGAGATGCTCGTCGGCGTCTACGGTTCCAACGAAGGCCTCGAGAACACGCCTGACTCGCCGAACGGCACGTTGCTTCCTCCGCCGAAGGCCCGCGCCGGCGAACTCTTCGTCAAGAAGCACATCGCCAAGCACGGACTGCCCGTGATCCCGATCCATCGCGCCGTGCTTTCGACGCGCCAGGACCATGTCAACTTCCCGCCGCGCCTCCATCCGGGCAATCCCAAGGCGCAGAAGATCCTCGCCAAGGCCATGCAGGAGCGAGCGGCCTGCTTCTGGGCCACGGACTGCGGTCGCGGCTGCGCGATCAAGGCCAACTACCAGTCGACCACCGTCCACCTGCCTCCGGCGCTCGCGACCGGGAATCTTGACATCCTTTGCAACGCCCATGCCCGCGAGGTCACGCTCGGAGCCGACGGCAAGGCCAACGGCGTGATCTACATCGACAAGGCCAGCGGACAGGAACGTGCCGTGAAGGCCCGCGCGGTCATCCTCGCCGCAAGTTCGGGCGAGACCGCCCGCATCATGCTGAACTCGAAGTCCAACCGCTTCCCGAACGGCATCGCCAACGGCTCCGGCCTCGTCGGCAAGTACATCATGGACACCGTCGGCGGCCGACTCAGCGGCAGCGTACCGGCTTTCGAGAATCTTCCCGTCCACAACGAAGAAGGCGCCGGCAATCACGTCTACATCCCCTGGTGGCTGTACAAGGACGCCAGCAAGCTCGGCTTCGCCCGTGGCTACCACATCGAGTTCGGCACCGGCCGGCGCATGCCCGGCATGGGTACCGGCGGCGCGAGCCCCGGCTACGGCAAGAGCTACAAGGAGGAGGTGCGTCAGAAGTATGGCGCTGGCATCGGCTTCTCCGGCCGTGGCGAGATGATCCCGAACAAGGATTCCTTCTGCGAGATCGACCCGACGACCAAGGACAAGTGGGGCATCCCCGTCCTGCGCTTCCACTGGAAGTGGTCGGACCACGAGCTCAAGCAGGCCCAGCATATGGAGCAGACCTTCCACATGATCATCGAGACCATCGGCGGCAAGCCGAGCAAGCTGAGCAAGACCAAGGAGGAGGCCATCGAAGCCCCCGGCTCGATCATCCACGAAGTCGGCGGCGCGCTCATGGGCGAAGACAAGGCCAAGTCCGTCACCAACCGCTGGAACCAGTGCTGGGAAGTTCCCAACCTGCTGCTGAACGACGGCTCCGCTTTCTGCAGCAACGCGGACAAGAACCCGACCCTCACCATCATGGCCCTCGCCTGGCGCGCCAGCGACCATCTCATCGAAGAGATGCGTAAGGGTAACCTCTGAACTTACGAACATGGAACATACTCCTGCCGAACCCGCCAACCGCATCGACCGTCGCGCCGCCCTCAAGTGGATGGGCGCCGTCGTCGCGGCAGCCGCCGTCACCGACAAGCTCCTCGGCGCCCCCAAGGAACCGGGCGCCAAGGCGATCGAAGGCGCGGGCAAGATCATCGGCACCGACCCGGTGCTGAACAAGACCTATGTCGCCGGGGAGCTCTGGCCGCTCACCCTGACGCCTGCCCAGCGCGTCGCCGCCATCGCCCTGATCGACCTCATCCTTCCTCCGGACAATCCTGCGACCGACAAGCTGGCCTCCCAGCTGGGCGTCCAGGACTTCATCGACGAATGGATCAGCGCCCCGTATGAGAACTGCGCCGCCGACAAGCCCGTGATCGTCTCCGGCCTCGATTGGATCGACGCCGAAGCCGGCCGTCGTTTCCAGAAGAAGTTCACGGAGCTCGACGAAGCCCAGAAGTGCCGGATCGCCGACGACATCTGCGGCAAGACCCCGGTGAAGAAAGAATTCAAGGCGCAGCAGCAGTTCTTCGGCCGTTTCCGCTCGCTCGCCGCAGGCGGGTATTACACCACCCCGCAGGGGATGAAGGACGTCGGCTACGTGGGCAACGTCCCGTCGGTCGATTTCGCCGGCCCGACCCCCGAGGCGTTGAAGCATCTGGGTCTGGCCTGAGCACGAGGATATGAGGTCATGAGGGCCGGAGGTCGAAATACCTCCGGCCTTTTGTGTCTACAGCCCGCCGAATGGTGGCCTGCGGGCAGGGGCACGACTACGTCGTGAACTGGGCGTTACGTAGTCCCGACCCTGGCTGACGTTCATCATGCGGCGAACGTTTTCATTTGGGGTTGGAACAAACCCTCGGGCGGATTGCCTAACACGTAAACCCATGTCTCGACTGACCTCTTCGCTTTGGCTGTTCCTCGCCCTCTGCCACCTTGTCGCCGCGCCGACGACGCTGTTCGACGGCAAGACGCTCGCCGGCTGGGAAGGCGACCCCAAGGTCTGGCGCGTCGAGAACGGCGAGATCGTCGGCGGCTCGCTGCAGGGCAATCCGCGCAACGAGTTCCTGACCACCAAGCGCAGTTACTACAACTTCCGCCTCAAGCTCGAGTACAAGCTCGTCGGTACGGAAGGATTCGTGAACAGCGGCGTCCAGTTTCGCAGCCAACGCATGACCAATCCGCCCAACGAGATGTCCGGCTATCAGGCCGACATCGGCGCCGGACACACGGGTTGCCTTTATGACGAATCCCGCCGCAAGCGCTTCCTGGCCCGGGCCGGCTTCGGCGTGGGCGCCTATGGCGTCAAGGACGAGGCCGAGATCAAGACGCTGGAGAAGACCGGCGATTGGAACACCTACGAAGTTCGCGCCGAAGGTCCGCGCATCACGATCTTCCTGAACGGCAAGGCGACGCTCGATTACACCGAGACCGACCCGTCGATCGATGACGCCTACGGGCTCATCGGCCTGCAGATCCACGGCAAGAACAAGGCGCAGGTCTACTTCCGCAACATCGTCCTCGACCCGCTCAACGACCTGCCGGTCACGACCAAGGAGGCGGTGCTCAGCCGTTTCGGCGAAGTGAAGTCGAGCTGGGTTCCTCCCGCACCTTTCCAGGAGGGGAAGTTCGACCTGAACCAGGACGAGGTCGTCGTTTTCATCGGTCAGGAAAACTTCGTGCGAGAGGCGAAATCCGGGGAGATCGAATCGCGTATCGCCGCGGCGTTCGCCGAGAAAAACCCCGTCTTCCGTTCCATGGCATGGGAGGCCGACACCGTGCACGAACAGTGGCGTGACCTGAACTTCGGCCCTTGGAAGGGTCAGCTCGAGTCAGCCGGCGCGACGACGCTCATCCTGCAGTTCGGCCAGGCGGAGGCCCTCGAAGGGCAGGCAGGCTTGGCCCGGTTCAAGGCCGACTATCATCGCCTGCTCGATGATCTCTCCCGCCACACTCCTCGCATCGTCCTGCTTTCGCCGGCCGGCTTCATGCCTTCCCGTCGTCCGCCTGACCTGACGACCGCGGCCCGTCGCAAGGATCTGGCCGACTATGCCGCCGCGGTCGCCGAGATCGCCAAGCTTCGTGGATTGCCCTACGTCAATCTGACCGAGGTCACCCAAGGGGAGCCGTCGACCGACGGCCTGCATCTTTCCCCCAAAGGACTCGAGACGGTCGGGCAGGAGACGGCCTTTGCTCTCGGTTTGCCTGATAACCTCGAATTGTCGGCGAAGCTGCGACCGGCCATCGTGGAGAAGAACCGTCTCTGGGCGGATTGCTGGCGTCCGGCCAACTGGTCCTTCGTTTATGGTGACCGTATCTCGCAGAACTACGGCAAGGGCTTCGGCCCGGCGCCGTCGTTGAAGGAGAACTTCGAGGCGTATAAGCCGCTGGTGTCATCCTGGGACAGGCATATCCAGTCTTTGGCCCGCGGTGAGAAGTCAGTCCCGCCGGCGCCTCAGGCCGGGCCGGTCGTCAGCACGGAGAAGGTGATGACCGCCGCCGAAGAGCAGGCTACCTTCAAGGTGGCCGAAGGCTTCGAGGTCAATCTGTTCGCCGACGAACTGCTCGGATTGGCCAAGCCCACCCAGATGGCTTGGGATGCGAAGGGGCGCCTATACGTCTGCTGCTCCCCGACCTATCCCCAGGCGGTTCCGGGCGTGAAGCCGCGCGACTACATCCTCCGCCTTGAAGATACCGACGGCGACGGCAAGGCCGACAAGGCCGTGCGTTTCGCCGAAGGCCTGACGATGGTGCAAGGCGTCGAACCTCTGACCGACGAAGCCGGCAACACTTCCATCCTCGTCTGCGATTTCGATCGCCTCATCAAGCTGACCGACACCGACGGCGACGGCAAAGCAGATAAGACCGAGGTCCTCATGTCCGGTTTCGGGGTCGGTGATACGCACCAGCTGGTCAATTCGATCTGCCATGGCCCCGACGGCACGCTCTGGATGAGCCAAGGTCTACATGCGATCACCCGGGTCGAGACACCTCGCGGCATCGTCCGCCTGCCTAAGTCGGGCCTGATGCGTTACGACCTCAAGAACCAGCGGCTCCAGTCGTTCTTCCAGTACGGCAAGGCCGGCCACAACTGCTGGGGCGTCGCCTTCGACGATTATTTCCAGCCGTTCCATAAGAGCGGCGACCGCGTGGCCGGTTACTACAGCCTGCCTGGCCTGGGCGCGATCGAGACCCCCGACGAATACGCCGGCACGCACTCGCTCTTCGATTCCCCGCTGAAGTCCAATTCGGTCGAAATCATCGGCACCAAGGCGATGCCCGTCGAGCTCCAAGGAGCCGCCCTGATCGGCGGATATTACGGCAACACCCTGGACCTGCATCGCTTCGTCGACGATGGTTCCGGCTTCAAGACCGAGCGGATCGTCAGTCCCGTCGTCTCGAGCAGCAAGGCCTTCCGCCCCGTCGACGTCTCGGTCGGCCCGGATGGCGCCCTCTATGCCTGCGACTGGTTCAATGCCGTGATCGGGCATTACCAGGCCAGCTACGCCGACCCCCGTCGCGATCGTTCGCATGGACGTATCTGGCGTATCGCCGCCAAGGGGTTGCCGACCGTTAAGCAGCCGGACCTGATCTCCATGACCGAAGGCGAACTGTTCGCGCAGCTTGGTTCTCCCGAGCGCTGGACGCGTTATCAGGCGCGTCGTCTTTTATTCTATCGTCCGACGGACAAGGTGGTCGCCGCGGCCGATGCGTTCCTTGCCAAGGATCGTCCCGAAGCTCAGTTCCTCGAAGCCATGGGCGTGCTCCAGTCGCATGGAGCCATTCGTCCGGCCTTGCTCGACCGACTGCAGTCCTCGGCCGATTTCCGGATCCGCGCCTATGCCGCCCGTGTCGTCGGCGAATGGTCGGCCCGGTTGCCCGACGCTCAGATGCGCTTGGCCAAGGCTGTCGCCGATGCGCAACCGCGTGTTCGTCTCGAGGCCATCGTCGCCCTCAGCCATGTCGGCGGACAGGCTTCCCTGCGCACCGCCTTGGCGGCGGTGGACCAACCGACGGACAAGTTCCTTGATTACGCCTTACGTCAGACCGTGCGTCATCTTTTGCCGACCGCCGGAAAACTCTCGGCCGAACTGCCTGCGACTCAGGCCGCTTATCTCAAGAAGGTCTCCAGCAGCGGCCCGGCCGTCATCTCACCGGGCCAGGCCATCTACGAAGCCCTCTGCCTGAATTGCCATCAAGCCTCGGCCCAGGGTCTGACCGGTGTCTATCCGCCTTTGGCGAAGAGCGAGTGGGTCGCTGGCGACGCCCAGACCCTGATTCGTATCACCATGCATGGTCTGGCCGGTCCGACCAAGGTCCAAGCCAAGGATTACGGCCTCGTGCCCATGCCTCCCATGGGCTTGGACGATCAGCAGCTCGCCGATGTCCTGACCTACGTTCGCAATGCTTTCGGCAACAAGGCGCCGGCGGTGACGCCTGACCAAGTCAAGGCCGTGCGCGCAGCGACCGAAGGTCGGACGGCGCCTTGGTCGGCGGCTGAGTTAGGAAAGTAATCCTGGGCGGAGGAGCGGCATCACGCGACGTCCCTGCCTCAGGATTGCTCCTTGCGCGTCAGCGACTGAACCCAGGCCACCCCGGCGAGCGTGATGGCGCCGCCGAACATGGTCATAAGGGAAGGATGTTCGCCGAGGAGCAGCCAGCCGAAGAGGACCGAGAAGAGGGGGATGGCATAGACTGCGCTCATCACCGTCGTGATCGGCAGGGTGACCAGCACCCATGACCAGATCGTGTAGCAAAGGGCTGCGGGGACGACTCCGAGGAAGAGCAGGTGGACCCAGCCCATCGCTGACAGGCGCGAAATCGCTCCGGGAAGGTCATGGGAGAAAGGCAGGAGCCCCAATGTGCCTAGCCAGATGGCCCAGGTGGTCACGTCGACCGCTGCGTAGCGACGGGTGAGGGATTTGCTGATAAGAGTCTGGATGGCCGCGCAGAGGGCTGCGGCGAGGATCAGCAGCGAACCCAGGTTGAAGGTCAGGCCAGTCTCGGAGCCGGCGGCCGTGAAGATGACGCCGGCCATGGAGAGGCCGATGCCGAGCCATGCGCGCAGGCCGACTTTTTCGCGTCCACTCAGCACGCCGATCAGGATGACGAGAACGGGTATGCAGGAGATCAGCATCGAGCCCGTGCCGGCGTTCACGGTCCGTTCACCGTAGTTGATGCCGAGGTTATAAAGACAGAAGCCGAAGAGGCCAAGGGAGGCGACCTTGGGCCAGTCGGCCCGGTCGGGCAGGGGACGGCCGCGAAGCAGCCAGACCGGGAGCATCACCGAGGAGGCGATCAGGTAGCGAAGGGCTCCGAGCTGTCCGGAGCCGACCTCGGGCAGCACGGCACGGACGTTGACCCAAGACATGCCCCAGGCGACGACGTTGAAGAGCATCGCGGCATAGGCCCACCGGCGCGTGGCTTGAGGAACTGTCATCGTGGTGGGAGGTCAACAGATGTTCGACCGCAGATAAAGGATGAAGGATGCGATGCCGCCTCTCGTCAGGTCTTCGATGGCCTACTTCGTGGCGCCGAAGCGCTGACGGATATCCGGATTCTTCGGGACGAGGAAAGTCAGGTCCGGCAGGGAACCGTCAGCTTTCCTGGGGGCGGTCAGCTGGGCTTCGTCGAGCGAAAGGAACTCCGTTGCGGAATGGGCGAAGAAGAAGGCGTCGGCAGCCGGAGGGTTTTTCTTCGTGTCCAATTCGGAGATCCCATGCTTGGAACCAAATCCCAGGTTGCCGGAGAAGGCATGGCCGAAACCTGGAATCTCGGAGGTGTTGTCCGCGGTGCGCATCCTGAAGTTGAAATCAGAGGCATTCCGATAGGAACTGTTGCGAAACCAGTCCCCCCCGATGAGGTGATGATTCGCGTAGAAGCCATTGGCCTTGTTGCGGACGGCCAGGCATCCGCGTACGGTATGGCGAGGCGCCTTTTCAGGCAGCTGCCCGCCGGTGGCCGCGCCGTAGCCCCCGGCCTTGAAGCCATTGCCGTCGCCCAGGGATTTGAAGGCCGGCGAGTATCCGTTGTACATGGCCCAGCAGTCATCGAAGACCACGCTTTCCCGGGAGGAGATGCAGTCGTAGCCGTCGTCGCTGTTGAACCACGCGCGGCATCCTCGGAAGACGTTGTCGATATCGCCTTCGCGGGGGTGGCAGCCAAAGCCGTCGACGTTGCCACCCTTGCCGTCCTCCGAGGTGTAGTCGTGGTTGCGATAGGCGTCGCAGTTCAGGAACAGGTTATGCGAGCCGCCGAGGGCGTAGATGCCGATGGCCTGGCTGTCGTGAAGCGAGAGCCGCTCGAAGATGTTGTGGCTGCCATGGTTCTCGACGTTGCAGGATTGGCCATGGCCCAGGAAGTTTACCTGCGTGCCGACGATCTCGATGCCGCGGAAACGCAACCATGAGCCCGTGACCTGGAAGGCGTTGATCCTGACGTCGGCCGGACGGACGTCCGCGAAATCGAAGACAGGCTTCTCGTCCTTGTAAGCGGCATAAGTGATGGGAGCGGAGTCCGCGCCGCTCTTGTCGAAAAGATTCACGTAGGCCCAGATACGGTAAAGTCGCGCGATTCGCCGCTCAGACGACTTGTAGGTGCCGCCGCGGAGCCAGACCGTGTCCCCCGGCCTGGCCAGCGCCTGGGCCTTCATCAGTCCGGCCAGCGGCCGGGCAAGCGTGCCTTGGTTGGCGTCGTCGCCATCGGGGGCGACGAACAGCTCGGCGGCGCCCAGACGCAAGGTCGCCATGAGGAGGAACAGCAGTCTCACGAACGACAGCCGATGAGCTCGATCAGCTTATAGGCGCAGGCTTGGGCGAACCCCTGGTCGTTGATCGCAAGGTCGAATTCCTGCACCGGCACCTTCGCGTTCGTCTTGAGCGCCGAGAAAAGGGCTTCGTCGGCTTCGGCGTCATGGAAGGGTTGGCCGGCGGCGCTGATGACCGAGATCGCCTTGCGCGGGATCATGATGGCCGTGCCTGCGGCGTAGGCGTTGGCCTTCCGCGCGACGATCTCGCCGAGACGGCGGCACTCCTCGGCCGTCGTGCGCATCAGCGTGATCTGCGGGTTGTGGATATAGAAATTACGACCCGCGAATTTCGCGGGGACCGAGGCGCGTTCGCCGAAGTTCACCATGTCGAGGCATCCCGGGGCGACGACGACCGGCACGTCGGCCTTGGCGGCGGCGTCCATGCGTTCCGGTCCGGCGTTCAGGTTGCCGCCGACAAGTTCGTCGGCCCATTCGGTCGTGGTGATGTCGAGGACGCCCGAGACGATGCCGCTCTCGATGACCGATTCCATGATGCGTCCGCCGGTGCCCGTGGCCGCGAAGACGAGGACTTCGTAGCCCGCCCCCTCCAGCACCTTCTTGGCTTCCGTGACGCAGGTCGTGGTGTTGCCGAACTGGCTGGCGACGATGAGGGGCTTGGCGGCGCCGACTTCCGGTTCGGCCGAGACCATGCCGCAGATCGCGCCGGCGGCGCGGGTGAAGATGGCCCGGGATAGGCGATTGAGTCCCGCGACGTCGGCGATGCTCGGCATCATCGTGATGTCCTTGGTGCCGAGATAAGGGGCGACATTCCCGGCCGCCAGCGTCGAGACCATCAGTTTCGGGAAGCCGAGGGGCAGGGCGCGCATCGCGGCCGTCCCGATGGCGGTGCCGCCGCCGCCGCCGAGGGAGATGATGCCGTGGATGCGGCCGTCGGAGGCCAGCTTTGAGACCAGGGCGGGAGCCGCATGGGTCATCGCGACGACGCAGGCCCCGCGGTCCTTCCTGGCCATCAGCGCGGCTAGGTCCAGGCCGATGGCGGCCGCCACCTGTTCACGCGTGATGTCTGGCTGCACCGTGGCCGGGCCGCCGGTACCGACGTCGATCAGCAGCGGCTTGTGGCCCTGCCGGGCGATGAGCGCGGCCACGAAGGCATGTTCTTCGCCCTTGGAATCAAGCGTGCCGAGAACTGCGATCGTAGCCATGGGCTCAGAAGAACTTCCGCTTCACCGGGATCTGCTTGAAGCGCTGGGTGAGCTCGGTGAGGGACTGCTCGACCGCCATGCGTTCGAGGCTGGAGGCGCCGACGAATCCGTCCGTGTCCGTGTGCTCGTTGATGAAGGCGGCGTCCTCGGGCGTATTGATCGGGCCGCCGTGGCTCAGGAAGATGAGGTCCTTGCGGACGGACTTGGCGGCGTCGATGATGCCTTGGGTGATCTTGGCGGCTTCGGGCAGGCTCATCGTGGCGTTGGTCACGCCGATGGAGCCGCCGACCGTCGGTCCTACGTGGGCGATGATGACGTCGGCCCCGGCTTCGGCCATGGCTTTGGATTCTTCGGGGGAACCGACGTAGACGATGGTGAACAGGTCCATCTTGCGGGCGAGGGCGACGGTCTCGAATTCCTTCTTCACGCTCATGCCGGTTTCCTCGAGGATCTGCCGGAACTTGCCGTCGATGATCGTGTGGGTCGGGAAGTTGTTGATGCCCGAGAAGCCCATGTCCTTCACCTTGCCGAGCCAATGCCACATGCGGCGACGCGGGTCGGTGGCGTGCACGCCGCAGATGACGGGGATTTCCTCGACGACGGGCAGGACCTCGTATTCGCCGATCTCCATCGCGACCGCGTTGGCGTCGCCGTAGGCCATCATGCCGGCCGTCGAGCCGTGGCCGGCCATGCGGAAGCGGCCGGAGTTGTAGACGATGACGAGGTCGGCGCCGCCGCGTTCGATGAATTTTGCGCTGATGCCCGTGCCGGCGCCGGCGGCGATGATCGGCTTGCCCTTGGACATCGTGTCGCGGAGGCGGGCGATGACTTCGGTGCGGGTGTAAGGGTTTCCTTTTCCGGTCCAGGGGTTGGGCATGATATTGAGAAGGGAAGGGGTGGTCGGGGGTTGCTCCTTGCGGGATAGGTCTTATGCAAAGGACGTGGCCCGCAAGAGCGATTTAAAACATTACAGCGAGACGCAACTCCGTCATTCCGAGACGGACATCGAGAATCCGCACTCCCGCCGCCAGATCGTCGCCGCGGCCGACTATAAGGATGAGCGTCCGTGGGTCCTCTCCGGCGTGCGTTGCAAGGAGTTGGGGTTATTCGAGATCGCCCACCTCGGCGTGGCCGAGATGCTCGCACCGTATGAGGTCGTCCGCGCCAATCAGAGCGGAGCCTTCTTCATGGCCTGCCTTGCCGGCCAGGGTCAGGTCTGGGTCGACGGCCGCTGGCGGACCATCTCGGCCGGCCAAGCCTGCCTGCAACCCGCCGGTATCCGTAATTCTTTCCGCATCGGCCGAAGCAAGCGTTGGGATTTTTGCTGGATCCGATTCGGCGGAGGCGTCCGCTCCAATACCATCTTCCGGTCCAGTTCGCCCGTGCTGGCCGATTTCGACGCCGAGCCGCTGCGGGCGGCCATCGCCGGCCTGATCGCCGAACTGAAGGGCGCAGGAGTTTCGCGCCGGAATCACCAGTGGATCGAACTGGCCTATGATTATGTCCGGAGCTTCGCCGGCAGCTTCAGGGGCGACCCGCGCGTGCAGCGTCTTTGGGATGAGGTCCATGGGCGCCTTGATCACGGTTGGGACACCAAGTCGCTGTCGAAGGCGTCCGGACTCAGCTTCGAACACCTCCGGAGGCTATGCCTGAAGGAGATCGGCCGCACTCCGATGAACCATCTGACCCATCTGCGCATCCAGCAGGCGATCAGGCTCATCAGCGAGTCGGACGACAAACTGGCGGTCATCGCCCGCAGGGTCGGCTTCGCGAACGGGAACAGCTTTTCGTCGGCCTTCAAGAAGTCGACCGGCCACGCTCCGTCGCATTTCCGGGCTGAGGGCTGAAATCCTCCCTTTATGTGCATCTGAGAGGGGTCGGGTTGCGACTCAAGGTGCCGCTAAGTCTTGTAGGTGTCCGGAGCCTTACTTTGATAGGGCCATGCTTCCCCGCATCGCCCCCCTCCTTCGTGCATGCCTGGTCTTCGCGACGGTCGCCCTTGGCGCCGCCCCGATCAAGGTGACCCTCGTCTCGGATGACCCCGCCGCGCTCAAGTCGCTCTCGGCGGAGCTGGCTGCTTCCGGCGCCGTCGTCACTGAGGCCGCCCAGCCGCGTGACCTCGTCGCCAAGACGCACGAGAAGGACGAAGTCGTCCTGCTGTACCGCAAGGACTACCTGCCTTACGAAGTGATCGATCGCGCCGCGCTCGCCGACCTTTCCCATCGCGGAATCGGCTTCGTGTCGGTCGGCGGCGCCATCGCCGGGCCGTCCGCCTCCTGGGGCAAGGATACTTTCGGCGCGGGTTGGACGCCGGACAGCCGGCGCTTCCGCTCGCTGATGATGCTCAATCTCCGCACGGATGCGCACCCGCTCTCCAAGGACGCTTCCACTTTCGACGTCACCGACGACACCGTCTTCGAGCTGGATCTCAACGAGAAGATCGACGTGATGGCATCCTCGTTCACCTCGAAGGTCACCAGCACGCGCAAGAAGATCTCCGAAGTCGCCGACAAGGCTTCCGTCTTCGACATCCAGCCGCAGGCCTGGGTCTTCGCGAACGACCATGTGCGTTCGGCGGTCTTCCTGCAGCGTGACGCCGCCACGCTCGCCCACGCCAGCTATCGCACCTTCATCAAGCGTGGCATCGCCTGGGCCGCCCGTCGTGAGAACGTCGACGAACTCTGCGGGTCCAAGGACCTGGCCGACCTCCGTTATCCCGCCGGCGGCCCGAGCCGACCGGAGAAAGCCATCGCCGCCTTCCAGATGCAACCCGGCTTCAAGGCCAGCGTCGTCGCCCACGAGCCCCTCATCCACAAGCCGATCGCGGTCCAGTGGGACGAACGAGGCCGCATGTGGGTCGCCGAGACCCCGGAGTATCCTAACGGACGTCGTCCGCTGAGCGCCGAGGCTTGGCGCGAAGGCGGCGTGCTCGTCCCAGGCAGCTACGATCGTCCGGCCCAGGACAAGATCAGCATCCTCATCGACAGCAAGGGCGACGGCGTCGTCGACAAGAAGGTCATCTTCCACGAAGGACTGGAACTGATCACCGGCTTCTGCTTCTATCGCGACGGCGTCATCGTCGTCGCCCAGGACAAGATCGTCTGGCTCCGCGACACCGATGGAGACGGCAAGGCCGACAAGGAAGTCGTCCTATTCGGCGGCTTCCGCCCCGGCGACACGCACTTCGTCGCCAACCATTTCATCGTCGCCCCCGACGGCTGGATCTACGCCTCCAACGGCGGCGGCGCCGTCGCCACGCGCGGCACCACCGACGAGGTCATGGCCCGCATCACCTCCGGCACCTTCCGGTTCAAGCCCGACGGTTCCGCCATCGAGCAGGTGGCCTCGCAGGGTGGCAACAGCTTCGGCAACGAAGTCACCAGCACCATGGAGCTTTTCCATGGCAAGGCGACCAACGGTAATCCGATCCAGCACGTGGTGCTGCCTGAAGCCATCCTGGCCAAGGCTCCCGGCACGACCGCCAAGGCCTTCGCTTCTGTGAATCCCGGCCGCCCGGTCGTACGCAAGGACATGCCTGATCGTGCCCCCTTGATGCAGATCGACCAGGTCGGCCATTATTCCTCCGCCTGCGGGGCGATGGTCTACGAGGGTGGCGCCTGGCCGAAGGAGTATGACGGCACGGTCTTCATGTCCGAGCCGATCCTCGACATCATCCACCATGAGAAGATGACCCTCAATGGTCCGGCCTACGAAGGCAGCCTACTCCTCGAAGACAAGGAGTGGCTTCGCTCGATGGATCATTGGTTCTGCCCGGTCGACATGAGCGTCGGCCCCGACGGCGCGATGTACGTCCTTGATTTCTATACGCCCGTCGTCGCGCACAATGACACCCGCGGCCCGCTGCACAGCAAGTCCGGCGCCTCCGTCCGTCCCGACCGGGAGCACTATTTCGGTCGCGTCTACCGCATCCAGCACGACTCCGCTCCCAAGTTCGCCATTCCTGACCTGTCCAAGGCCGACGTCGCCGGCCTGCTCGCCGCATTCTCGCATCCGAGCAAGACCGTCCGTTTCAACGCCCTGCGCGTGCTGATGGAGCGCGATGCCGGCCTGCAGGCTTCGGCCGTCGGCCCTTTGGCGACATTGGTCCGCAGCGACGCCCGTCCGGAGGCGCGTATCCTCGCTCTCTGGGCTTTGCAGCGTCTGGATCGACTGGAGGACGGACTGCTCCGTCAGCTTTGCGCGGACGCCGACGTGTCCGTGCGCAAGAACGCCTTCCTCGCCGCCGAATCGTCGCATGCCAAGCTACCAGCCGAGGTCTATGGCAAGGCGCTTGTCGACCCTGACGCCCGCGTGCGTCTTGCCGCCCTGCGTGCGATGGGGGCCGTTCCGCTTGACGCCGCCTCAGGCATTCTCCTTCTTGGCGCCCAGTCAGGCTTCAGCGACGAATGGTCGAAGGCCGCCGCCTCGGCCGCCGCCGCCGCCAACCCCGGCACCATCCTGCAAGCCATGATGGCCACCGAAGGTTCTGCTTCCTCTCAGTTCGCCCGAGGGTTGGCCGCCAGTCTGGCCGCATCTTCGGACGAAGTCGCCCGACTCGCGGTCTTGAAGTCCGCCGCTGGCGCGAAGAATCTCGAGGTCGCCAAGGTTGTCCTACGCGAACTCGCGCTGAGCAAGTCTCCTGCTCCGGCCGACCATGCCGCAGGCCTGTCGGCTCTGGCCGCCGTCCTCAGCGTCAGGGAACTGGCCGCTTCGGCGGCGCCGCTCGCCGCCAACTGGGTCAAGGGCGACGAACTTCGCGCCGAGCTCGCCGCAGTCGCGTCCTCGCTGCTGCCTCAGCTGGCCGACGCCAAGTTGCCGGCCTCCGTGCGTGCTCAGTCTGCGCAGTCTCTTGTCGGCCTCCGCCGCTATGACGCAGCCATCGTCCCTGCCGTCGGCGCGCTGATCGCCAAGGGCGCCGATGATTCCGCCGCCCTTGCGGCCGTCGAAGCTTTGGCCGCCACCGGGGAGAATGCCGCGGGCAAGGCCTTGCTCGCCGGATTCATCCGCAGCGAAGGTTCGGTCCGCAAGGCGGCTTATGCCGGGCTGATGACCCGTCCGGATTGGGCCAGCCTCGTGCTCGGCGCTTTGGAGGAGAAGGCCTTCTCGCCGATGCAGCTGTCCACGCTCCAGTCTTCCCAGCTCCTCCGCCACCCGGACGAGGCGATCGCCAAGCGTTCCGCCGCGGTCTTCGCCAAGCTCAACGTCGGCACGAGCCCGGCCAAGGACGACCTGATCAACAAGCTCCGGCCTGAGGTCGAGAAGCCAGGCGACATCGCCAAGGGCAAGGAACTCTTCGCCGGCGTATGCAGCACCTGCCACCGCCTCGGCGACGTCGGCTACGACTTCGGACCCAATCTCGCCGGCATCGGTTCGCATCCTGCCGCCGAGCTGCTCGTCCACATCGTCGACCCGAGCCGCATGGTCGACGACGAGCACCGCACCTGGAACATCAAGCTCAAGGACGGCACCCTGTATTCCGCGCTCATCGCGAGCGAGAACACCGCGGTCCTGAAACTCAAGCAGCCCGCGGGCATCGTCATCGAGGTCAAGGTGGCCGACATCGCCTCGCGTCAGCGCGTGGCGACCTCGCTCATGCCCGAGGGCTTCGAGGCGCTCGGCCCCGAAGGCCTGCGCAACCTGATCGCCTACATCCGCTCCACCGCGGCCTCGGGCGTCGCCACCGTCGTCGGACGATTCCACCTGCTCGATCTCTCCGCCGTAGCCAATGCCGATTCCCGTGGCGGTCTCTACGCCTCGAAGGCCGCCAAGGGGGACAATCTTCCCTTCGTGAGCTTCGGCCAGGTCAACGCCAACGGCGTGCCGTTCGTCGTGCTCGATCCCACCGCGATGAAGGGCGGCAACAACATCCTCGTGCTCAAGGGCGGCCCCGGAAAGGTCTACTCCCAGTCGTTCGTCGACCGCGCTGAGATCCCCGTCGGCTTGGCCGCTTCTCGCATCCACATGCTCGGCGCCGTTGGTGGCTGGGGCGGCCACCCCGGGCTCGCCATGACCGTCGACATCGTCTTCCTCAGCGGCCGCAAACAGACCGTCAGCCTCCAAGGCGGACAGCACTTCGCTGACTACTTCGGCGACGATGCGGACATTCCTGGCTCGAAGACCGCCCGCGGCCTCCTCAAGCGACATCATGTGCGAACTTTGGTGATTCCCGTCGAAGGCGACGAAATCATCGACAAGCTCATCCTGACGAGTCCGGGCAAGGAAATCGCCCCGACGACCGCCGCCATCACCGTCGAAGTCGGCGGTCCGGCCAACCCGCCGGCCGACAAGAACGCACCTGCGCCCAAGGGCGGCAAGAAGCCCAACGATGGGCCGAGCGACCTGCTGCCCACAGATAATCCGAAGACCACCCATGCGTATGACCAACTGTTCGGTCCGCGCAAGGCAGGCCAGCTCCGCGTATTGTTCGCCGGCGCCGGCAGCTCGCATAACTTCCCCGCGTTCTTCCTCGGGACCGACGCCCAGACGGCCAAGGCTGCCGGTTACGACGTCGCCTCGACGCCGAACCTGAAGGAAGCACTGACGCTGCTGCCGGAGGCCGACCTGTTCGTCTTCAGCGGCAACCACGCCCAGTTCGGCACGCCGGAGTTCCAGAAGGCCATTCGAGACTTCGCGGCGGCGGGGAAGGGCATCGTACTCCTTCATGCGGCCACCTGGTATAACTGGCCGCTGGAGACCAAGTATAACGACGAGTTCGTCTGTGGCGGCGCCCGTGGCCATGGCCACAGCGACTTCCCTTTCACGGTCACCAAGCCCGACCATCCCGTCATGAAGGGCGTCCCCGCGACCTTCGTGATCAACGATGAGAGCTATAACGTCGAGTTCACCCGCCCCGAAGGCGCGGAGGTCCTCGGCACCATCCCTCGTCAGAATCCCAAGGACGGTCAGTCCAAGATCCTGCCCTCTGTCTGGACCGTGAAGTATCCCGGGACCAAGGTCGTCTGCATCGCACTCGGTCACGACGAGAAATCGCACGGCCACCCGGCCTACAGGCAGCTCCTCCTCAACTCCCTCACTTGGGTTGCTCAGAAGTGACCGGCATGTCTCGCGCTCTTGTCACCTCGTCCCCCTGTCTCCTTGCCCCCTGATTCAATGGTCTACCACTACGGAACTTTCGTCTTCAAGCAGGGCGTCACCCCGGCCCAGATAGATCGATGCTTCGCCGAGATGCGCGGCATGGTCGGAAAGATCCCCGGGCTGCTTTCGATGCAGCATGGCGTCTACCAGAGCGACGAGGGCCTGAACGACGGCTTCACCCATGGTTTCGTGATGACGTTCGACACGCCGCAGAGCCGTGACCGTTACCTCCCGCACCCCGAGCATGAGCGGGTGAAGGAGGTCGTGGTACCGAACCTCGAGCGCGTGATGGTCTTCGATTTCACCGTCTGAGGTTAGCTACGGCACGCCTGCCATGTTCCTTGCCCCGATGAGAACGTTACTTGTCCTCATCTTCGTCGGAATCTCATTATTCCCGGCAGTACTGGCTGCGCTGGATCTCCCCAAACTTGCAGGGAGGTTTGATTTCACCTTAGTGCATGCCGACGGACGTAAGGATCAGGTTGGTGAAATCGAAATCACCTACTTTAAGGATTTCCATTTCCCAAGCGGAGTCGGCGGCTACGAGGCGTTGAAGTTCGAGAATGAACGCATCGCGATCATCAAGGACAAGTTGGGCAAGTCCATGATCGCGAACGATTCGCTCTCGGTTCTTCGTCCGATGGATCTTTCCAAGGTCGATGCAAGCGAGTCGGCAAACTCCATCTCGGCTCAGCCTGCTCCTTACGTCCGGTTGCGACTCGAGGCGGCGGACGCGGATCATCTCACCTTGAGCATCACATACAAGGAGGGGGCCTTGAATATCGGTCCCCACGTCAGCCTCTTTCAGGTGTGGCCCAGCAAGCCTACCACGACCGTCTATCTGAAACGGTCGACTGCCCCCGGTGCCGGGAAGCCGTCAGGAAGCCAGGCGCAAACGCCGAAAGCAAAGCCAGAGGGCTGGCCCAAGTTCGAACAATAAGAAGGGTGTCAGTCGCCATGGCTTAGTCCGTGTCATACAGTCCCTTGCGGCCGGCGACCACCCAGCTGATGGAGCAGGTGAGCAGGGCGTAGCCGCCGATCGAAAGCCCGAAGAGCTCGCTGGCCATCACGGCGCAGGCGAGCGGGACGGCGCCGACGCCGGCGAAGACGCCGACGAACCCAAGGGCTGCGCAGATGCTGAGAGGCAGGCTGAGCAATGCGGCCGCGGCGCTGCCAAGGGTGACGCCGACGAAGAAGAGCGGGGTCACTTCGCCGCCGCGGAAGCCATAGCTGACGCAGAGGAAGGTAAGCAGGAATTTGAGGGCGAAAGCCGTCGGCCAGACGGGTTCGATGAAGGATGATTCGATGACGTCCAATCCTAGTCCCGTGAAATCCCTGAGATTGCCGAAGTGCACCAGTAAGACGAAGAGCACGCCTCCAAAGAGGATACGACCGTAAGCGTTCGGGATCGATTTTGCGGCGCTATTACGACGATGCAGGAAAAGATAGAGCCGCGCGACCAGTCCGCACGCTAGTCCGAGCGCCAGGGACGAACCCAGGCCGCTGAAGGAGAGTTCCGCCGGGACGGGTAGTCGGTAGTCCGCATGCGTGGCATGGAAGAGCTTCCGCCCGACCAGATCCGCGAGGAAGGCGGAGCAAAAGCATGGCAGGATCTGCCAGGTGCGCAGCCGCACGAACTCGAGAGCGAAGACGGCGGCGGCGATGGGCGTGCCGAAGACCGCGGCGAAGCCGGCCGAGACCCCGCAGAGGAGCAGCGTCCGGTGTTCGTCTTCATCGAGCGTCACCCAGCGGGAGAACTGGTCGGCCAGGGCGCCGCCCATCTGGAGGGCCGTGCCTTCTCGGCCGACGGAGGCGCCTCCTAGGTGGGACATCAGGGTCGTGCCAACGATGGCAGGCGCCATCGTCGCGGGCAGGGTGGCCGAGGGGGTCCGAATCTGCGCGATAAGGGCCTTCACGCCCCCGCTGGCAGCCCGGGCAGGGTTGGCATACACCCAGACCATCAGAAGGCCTAGGACGGGCAGCAGGTACAGTAGCCAAGGGTGGTCATGGAAGCAGCGGGTCACCCAGGTGAGCGCATGGAGAAAGCCCGCCCCGGCAGCCCCGACGACCAATGGAACGGCGACGAAAAGCATGAACCAGAGCTTGAGATTACGTCCGCCGAAAGGGGTCATCGGTGCGAGCGTGCGAATATGAGAAGGCCTGCCAACAAAAAGCCCCTCAAGCGAGGGGCTTCGTCACCTTTGGAAAGGCTCGGCTTATTTGACCGGGGAGTAGTCTGTCGGGACGAGGAACTCAGACTTCACGCCGTTGGGCTGGGCGATGGTCAGCGATCCGCCGGCCTTCTTCTCGGAGGCTTCCTTGGCGGCTACCCAGACCGGGTCGGCGCGGAAAGCGTCGAAGCTGGCCTTCGCGGCATCGACGGACTTGTGGGTGAGGAGGTAGATCAGCGTGTTGCCGGCGACATAGGAATTCTTGGCGCCCTTTTCGGCGTCGGCGAGGTTCCAGTAGCAGACGTTGGTCATGCCATGCTTCTCGAAGAGCTTGAGGGTGTGGTCGCGGAAGCGGGCGTTGAGGTCGGGCAGGCGGCCGGCTTCGGTGGTGTAGGTGCGTAGTTCGAAGACGCCGACGCCGTAGTTCTTGGCCTGCGCGAGCGCGGAGTATTCGGTGGCGGTCAGGAAGGCGTTCTCGATGTGGTCGATCAACTTGCCGTCCTTTTCGGAAGCCTTGGCGGCGGCCTTCCAGTCCGGGTCGGCTTGGAAAGCCTTCCAGGAAGCGTCGTGGGCGGCGCGGTCGGGGAACGCGAGGAAGTAGACCAGCTTGTTCTCCTTGTTGTCGACCGGAACGAAATAGCCGAGGCTCGTCATGCCGTGTTTGGCGAAGAGGGCGAGCGTGTGGTCGCGGAAGCGGGCGTTCAGGGCGTCGAGCTTGCCGGGCTTGGCGTAGTAGACGCGCATCTCGAAGAGACGCGTATCGGGCTTATCGGCGGCGACGGCGGTCACGGCGAGGAGGCCAAAGGTGAGGAGGGAGAGCAGGGACTTCATGTTATTTGAGGAATTCGGAAAGGTTGTCGCGGGTGACGAGTTTGAAGGGAATCATGGTTTCCTTGGGGCAAGGCTGCTTCTTGGCGAGCAAGATGGCGGCGTCGACCGAACCCTTGCCTTGGCCGACGGCGTCCTGGAAGACCGTCGCGTCGAGGCGACCTTCCTTCACGGCGGCGAGAGCCTGGGCGATGGCGTCGATCCCGATGACGTAGACATCCTTCTTCAGGCCGGCGCGTTCGAGGGCGAGCAGGGCGCCCATGGCCATCTCGTCGTTGTGGGCGAAGATCGCCGAGAACTTGCCCTTGTGGGCCTGGATCCAGTTCTCGGTCAGGGCCATGGCCTTGGCGCGGTCCCAGGAGGCCGTCTGATGGTCGACCAGCTTCAGGCCGGGGTATTTGGCGAAGACCTCGCGGGCGCCGGCCTCGCGCTGGAGCTGGGCCGAGGTCCCCATGATGCCATGCAGCATCAGGACGCCGCCTTGGCCGTTCAGCTTCTTCGCGATCGCTTCCATGGCGATGCGGCCGGCCTCGAAATCGTTGGAGCCGATGTAGGAGTCGCCGACGGACTTCGTGACCTGATTGACGAGCACGAGCGGGATGCCGGCGGCCTTGATGCGATCGACCGCGGGGGTGCTGGCCTCGAGCTCGCAGGGATTGAGGATGATCGCGTCGACCTTCTGGGCGATGAAGTTCTCGACCTGACTGAACTGTTTCTGAACGTCGGATTGCGCGTCGACCATGACCAGCTTCACGCCTGGTTTCGTCTTCGCGTAATCGACGACGGCTTCCGAAAGCTTGGCGGTATATTCCGCGGAAAGGTCACGGGAGGAGAAGCCGATGAGGATCTCGCCTTCCTTGCGGGCTTCGGCTTTCTTGCAGCCCGAGAGCAGCGAACCGGAAACGATGAGGGTACCGACGGCCAGGATGGCCGCCGCGGCAGTGCGAGGGGTAAGGCGCATGCCCGACTTTTAGGAACGGGCCTGACGTCGGTCGAGCCAAACCGCACCCACGATGATCACGCCCTTGATGACGGCCTGGTAATACGAAGAAACCCCCATTAAATCCAAGCCGTTGTTGATGACGCCGATCAGCAGTACGCCTAGCAGGGTTCCGGTGATCGTGCCCACGCCGCCCGCGAGACTCGTGCCGCCGATGACCACGGCCGCGATGGCATCGAGTTCGTAGGCCTGGCCGGCGTTGGGCTGGCCGGTGGTGATGCGGGCGGCGAGCACCACGCCCGCCAGGCCCGTGAGAAGTCCGCACAGACCGTAGGCGAAAAGCTTCACCCGTTCCACCGGCACGCCGGCCGCGCGGGCGGCGTGCTCGTTGCCGCCGATGGCGTAGATATGACGCCCGAGGCGGAAGTTGCGGAGGAAGAACCAGGCCGCGAGCGCGACCCCGGTGAAGCAAAGGACCGGGATCGGGATGCCGAAGAGATCGCCCGCCAGCGAGGTCAGCTCGTTCGACATGTTCGCGACCGGCCGTCCGCCGCTGAAGATCAGCGCCAAGCCGCGAGCGATGGTCATCATGCCCAGCGTCACGATGAACGGAGCGACCCCGCCGCGCGTGACGAGTACGCCGTTCAGCAGCCCGCAGGCGACACCGGTGAGCAATCCCACGGCGATCGGGACGAGTACGCTGTGGTCGCCGGGATGGGCGAAGGTCGCGCAGGCGACGCCGCTCAAGGCGACAACCGAGCCCAAGGAAAGGTCGACGCCCCCGGTGAGCAGGACGAACGTCACGCCGACGGCCAGGATGCCATTGATGGATACTTGGCGGGCGACGTTGGTAAAGTTGGCGATGCCCAGGAAGGTGTCGGTGGACAAAGAGAGGGCCGTGCCGACGAGGAGGATGACCAGCAGGAGGCCGAAACGGTGGAGCAGGTTGCGATCAAGGGAGAGCATGGCGTTATAAGGGCATGGCGTGCCGCAGCACGGTTTCCTGGTCGGTGGTCATGGCATCCAGGGTGGCCGCGACTGAGCCGCGGCGCAGGACGACGATACGGTGGGCTAAGGAAAGGACTTCGGGGAGCTCTGACGAGACCAGGAGGATGGCCTTGCCCGATCGAGCCAGCTTCTGGATGAGCGCGTAGATCTCCGCCTTGGCGCCGATGTCGATGCCGCGGGTCGGCTCATCGAGGATGATGAGGTCAGGCGCTCCCAGCAGGCAACGGGCGAGCAAGGCCTTCTGTTGGTTGCCGCCGCTGAGCTGGGCGATCGGCTGAGCCGGATCGCTGGCCTTGACGGCGAACTCCGATAGCTGCGCTGCGATGGCAGCGGACTCTGCCGTGTGATCCAAGATCTGGCCGTGACAGAAATCCCGCAAAGCTGTGAGCGTGATGTTCTGGCCGACACCAAGGGCGGGGATCAGTCCGAGGCCTTTGCGATCTTCGGTGACCATGCCGATACCGGCGGCCAAGGCATCCTGCGGGTTGCGGATGGAGATCTGGCGTCCCTTGAGGCGAATCTGTCCGCCTGAGGCGGGCTGCAAGCCGTAGATCGCGCTGACCACCTCCGTGCGGCCGGCACCCATGAGGCCTGCCAGGGCCAGGACTTCTCCCCGCCGGATCCGGAAACTGACATCTCGATAGGCCGGCTCACGGGTCAGCCCTTCGACTGCGAGGAGGACTTCGTCGGAAGCCGCCAGCCGTGCCGGAAAGACGTCGGCAAGTTCTCGGCCGACCATCAGCTTGATGAGCTTGGAAGGATCGAGTTCGTTGGCTGCGGCCGTGCTGACGAGGCGTCCGTCGCGCAGGACGGAGATGCGGTCGGCGAGTTTAAAGACCTCGTCCATCTTATGGGTCGTATAGACGATGGCGACGCCGCGGGCCTTGAGCCGGGCGATGGCCCGGAAGAGAGCTCCGACCTCATGGTCGGAGAGGGCCGCGGTCGGCTCATCCATCAGGATCACGTCCGCTTGGCGTCCGAGCGCCTTGGCGATCTCGACCACCTGCGTCTGAGCCACCGTCAGCGTGCGCATGAGGCGCGGAGGGGCGATATCGGCTTCGAGTTCGTCGAGCAGCTTCCTCGCTCGGGCAAGTTGGGCGCGTCGGTCAATCCGGCCGAAGCGGCCGCAGGGTTCGGACCCCAGCGTGATATTCTCCGCGACCGTGAGGTCGGGGATGGGCATCAGCTCCTGGTGGATCATCGCGATGCCCGCCATCAGGGCGTCATGCGGAGAGGCGAAGTCCGTCCTGGCTCCGCGCCACTCGATGTGGCCGCCGTCCGGGGGATAAAGCCCGGCGAGGATCTTCATCAGGGTCGACTTGCCGGCGCCGTTCTCCCCCATGAGCGCATGCACTTCGCCTGGCCGGAACTCGACCGAGGTCGGGTGCAGGACGGTGAGCCCTCCGAAATCCTTGCGTAGTTCGTGGGCTCGGAGCATCGAGGGAATCAGCAGCAGCCCGAACCGGGCGTGCAAGCGGACTTGTTCTGGAGGTTGGCCGGGAAGCAGACGTCTTCGGCTAGGCAGGCTGTGTGGCGAATTCCAAGCGAAAGCACGATCTGCTTATCTTCGAGCCGGGTGGCGATGACCGGAAAGACCGAAAGATAGGGGGCTTCGGTTTCGACTTCGACCGGCAAGCCCAGCGAACCCAGCACGCCCGCTCCCTTGGCGAGGATCTGGGCGAACTTGGCCGCCGTGATACGGTGCTCCGTATCGTCGGCCTGATGGACTTGGAGGCGACAGCTCGAGTCCGTGCGCAACGTCCCTCCGCAATCGACGAACTTCTTGTCGATGCGGGCTACCTCCGTCACGTGGACATGCGGGCTGAGGAGCGTCGCGGTAGGAAGCTCGAAGCGAACGTTCTTCCCGTCCGCCTTGTTCAGGGCTTCCACGAGCAGCTGAAGCGAGAGGGGGATGGGGGATGGTTTCATCGGGAAGGAAGGTCCTTGGCCACGACGGCGGGCCAGGCCGTCAGCGGACGGATCTCAAGGCGACGGTATTCGCACTCGGCCGCCTCGGATTGGACCTGGATCTGGCCGGACTTGAGCGGAACGTCCACCGTCGAGCCTTTCTCGCGATAGCGGGAGTTGAGGATCACGTTGACCGTCTTACCGTTGAGCCGGAAGACCGCGTCGCCGTTGAGGGCGAAGCATTCGATGGTGTTCCATTCGCCGAACGGCTTCTCGTGATAATCGGTGCCATGCCAGACGCGGTTGTCGGCCGCGATCGGCTTGGCCGCGGGATCGTAGGCGCGCTTCCTGACCGGGTCGCCGGTGCGGTAGGGGATGTCGGCCATCGCCCCGGCGAGCGGCCAATAGTCCCCGATGTCGCCCTCCTGCACCTGGAGTTCCTGGCTGCGTTTCCAGAACTTAGCCTGGGCGCCGTGTTCACCGACGCAGAAGATCAGGATGCCGTTGTCCCGGACCGTCTGCGTGCGCGGTTCCCAGCGTCGGTCGCCCCAGCGCTGTTCGGTGCGGAGGTGGAAGTTGTCGTAGGACTTGAGCGTCGTGAGCGCGCCGAAGACCTGACCCGTGATGTGCAGCACCGTCTCTCCGTCTAGCTGGCGGGTCGTGAAGACCTTGAGCGGATCGTTGTTCAGGCCGAGCACCGGGTCGTCCTTAGGCTTGGCTCCGCGGACGTAGCCGGGAACGTCGTAGGCACGATGGACCGGGCCGAGCCACTTCTCCCACTGGGTCAGCTGAGGGTCCAGCAAGGGCTGGAAAGACGGCTCCGCCGCCCCGGCGAGGGCGCCGAAGCAGCCGAGGACGAGCAGCGGCAGGCGCATCGGCTTAGCGGACGTCGCGCCAGAGCCAGGTCATCGCTTCGGGGAGGAGCTGGGCGCCGTGGCGTCCGTTGTGCGTGCCTTCTCCGAGGATGAACTGATAGTCGTAGCCCTTGGCCTTCCAGGCTTCGGCCATCGCTTTGTTGGCTTCCGGCCAGACGCCGAACTCGTTGGTCAGGTCATGTGAGCCGTCCTGCGAGAAGATGCGGATATTCTTCTTCGGGGAGTCCATGATCATCTGAGGGTAGAGGTTGCCGCCTTTTTCGGCGCCCTTGCTGAGCACGCCGCGGATGTTGGTGAAACTGCCGATGGTCGTGAAGACCTTGCTGAAGGACTCCGGACGCTGCCAGGCGGCGTTGAAGGCGCAGATGCCTCCCGAGGATGAGCCGGCGATGCCACGGCGAAGGGGGTCCTTGGAGATCTTCACGCCCTTGGATTCTGCGAGCGGGATCATCTCTTCGACGAGGAACTTCGGGTAGAGGTCGGTCACGCTGTCGTATTCGAACGAGCGGTTGGATTTGCCGAGAGGCTTGCCCTTGGCGTCCTTGGCGTTCGGCCTCTTGGGATCCGGGATGAAGCCAGGGTTGATGAAGAGGGCGACCGTCACCGGCATCTTGCCTTGGGCAATGAGGTTATCGAAAACCGTCGGCACGCGCCACTGGCCCTTGGCGGCGGCGTAGCCGAGACCGTCCTGGAAGACCATCAGGCAGGCTTCCTTGCTCGGGTCGTACTGCTTCGGCACGTAGAGCGCCCACTTTCGTCCGAAGCCAGGGAAGGCCTTCGAGTCGGCCATCTCGTATTCCGTGACCGTGCCCTTGGGGACGCCTTCTTTCTCCTGGGAGTCCGGGCCGAGGACGTACTGTGAGTCGTAGTCAGGCTTCTTGGGTTCGGCGTCGAGCAGGCTGACGGCAAGCAGGCAGGGGAGGAGGCGGAGGAGCTTCATGGGGGTGTTTCGATATGAAACACCAAGGCCGACCGACACAAGCCCAAGCGGGTCAGGAAACGGGCTCCTGGCCGACTTTCTTCAGCTTCCAGATCTCGGGGAATTTCCAGTGCGTCAGGCCCATCACGCCGAAGGTCGCCACCCCTCCGAACACGACCGAGTTGACCGTGCCCATCAGTCGGGCGGCCAGTCCGGACTCGGCCATGCCCAGTTCGTTGGAACAGCCGATGAAGACCGCCGTCACCGCCGAGACGCGTCCCATCATCTCGGGCGGGACGCTGGTCTGCAGGATGGTCTGACGGATGATGACGTTGACCGCGTCGGCCGCTCCGGCGACCAGGAGGAAGCAGAACGACAGGACGAAGGCCGCCTGCAGTCCGAGACCCAAGGCCGAGGTCATGGCGACGGAGAGAGCGAAGCCGATGGTGCTGAGTCCGAAGACCGCGAAAGAGCCGTACAGCGAACGTCCCGCGTTTTCGAGCGGCGGTCGGATGATGAGGTAAAGCGACATCAGCACGGCGCCGACCGAGGATGCGGCCCGGAGCATGCCGAAGCCGAAGGCGCCGACGTGGAGTATGTCGGCGAAGATCGGCAGCAAGGCCACGGCGCCCCCAAGCAGCACCGCGAAGAGGTCCATCGTGAACGCGCCGAGCATGATGCGCTGGCTCAGCATGAAATCGATGCCGTGACGGAGGCTCGTGAAGACCGGTTCCGGGCGACGCGTCTGCAGCGTCTGCGTGGTCCGCAGGGCGAACGTCAAGGCCAAGGAAGCGGCGAAGCAGAGGGCCGTCGCGGCATACGCGACGTTCTCGGCATGCGTCAGGCCGTTCTTCTCGCCGAGCCAGACCATCAGGCCGGCCAGACCCGGACCGATGACGCAGGCCAGCTCGAACAGCGTATTCCGCCAGCGGACGCCGCCGGGGATGAGCTCGCGCGGAAGAATCTCGGCGATGAGCGCCTGGCGAGCGGTGGTGAGGAAGCTGCGAGCCAGCCCCCCGAGGACGATCACTCCGTAGATGACCGAAAGTTGGGCCCAACGGGCGGTCAGGAACTGCGGCAGGAAAAGGGACAGGCCCAGAGTCATCATCGCCATGAGCGCCCCGATGGCGATGCGACGGCGGTTGTTCGTGTCGGCGACATGGCCCGCGAAGAGCACCGCGCAGACGAACGGGATAACTTCCGCCAGCCCGATGGCACCGAGCGCCAACGCCGCGTTGGCGCCCTCGTCCTTGGTCAGCCGGAAGACCTGCCAGGCGACGGCCACGTTCTGGATCTGGATGGCCAGCGTGCCCAGGACGATCGCGGACAGGTAGAACCGGAAAGACCGTGAAGCGACGGCGGAAGCAAGTGCCTGCGTGGCGATGGACATCGGTTCCACCAGTGACTCAGCCTGGCCGCCTAGGCAATCACCGCTTTGACCACGTTGCCGGCGACGTCCGTCAGGCGGTAGTAGCGCCCCTGGAACTTGAAGGTCTGCCGTTCATGGTCGACGCCGAGCAGGTGCTGCATCGTCGCGTGCAGGTCATGCACATGCACGGGGTCTTTCACGATATTGTAGCCGAACTCGTCGGTCTGGCCGTGGACGTGGCCGCCTTTGACGCCGCCGCCGGCCATCCAGAGGCTGAAGCAGCGCGGATGGTGGTCACGACCATAGCTGTCCTTCGTTATCTTTCCCTGGCTGTAGGCGGTGCGACCGAATTCGCCGCCCCAGATCACGAGGGTGTCATCAAGCAGTCCGCGTTGCTTGAGGTCCTTGATGAGCGCGGCCGAAGCCTGGTCGGTCTGCTTGCACTGGCGCTTGATGCCGCCGGGTAGTCCGCCGTGCTGGTCCCATCCCTGATGGAAGAGCTGCACGAAGCGGACGCCTTTCTCGACCAACCGGCGGGCTTGCAGGCAGTTGGCGGCGAAGGAGCCGGGCGTCTTCACGCTGTCGCCGTACATCGCGAGCGTCGCGGGAGATTCGTTCGAAAGGTCGGCGACCTCCGGCACGCTCGTCTGCATGCGGTAAGCCATCTCGGCCTGCGCGAGGCGGGCGTCGACCTCCGGGTCGAGCTCGGCTGCCCGCTGGTCGGCGTTCAGTTTGCCCAACGCATCGAGCATGCCCCGACGGGCGTGCGGCGAGACCCCCTCGGGGTTGGTCAGGAAGAGCACCGGCTCCTTTCCGGCCTTGAACTGCACGCCTTGGTGTTCGGACGGCAGGAAGCCGGAACCCCAGAGCCGGGAATAGAGCGGCTGGTCCTTGGTGGCGTCTTGTGAGACCAGCACGATGAACGCCGGCAGGTTCTCGTTCATGCTCCCGAGTCCGTAGGAAGCCCAGGCGCCCATCGAAGGGCGGCCGGCCACCTGATTGCCGGAGCAGAAGAACGTGATGGCGGGGTCGTGGTTGATCGCCTCGGTGTGCATCGTGCGGATCACGCAGAGGTCGTCGGCGACTTCGCCCGTATGGCTGAGCAGGTCGCTGTATTCCACGCCGCTCCGGCCGTATTTCTTGAAGTCGACGAACGAACCGGCGAGCGGGAGGGTCGCCTGGTACCCGCTCATACCGGTCAGGCGCTGGCCTTGACGCACGGAATCGGGCAGCGGTTGGGTGTGCTTCTCGCGGAGGAGAGGCTTCGGGTCGAGTGTCTCGAACTGCGAAGGGCCGCCGGCCTGGAAGAGGTAGATGACCCGCTTTGCCTTGGCCGGGAAGTGGGTTCCTTTCGGAAGCGGCGCAGCCTGGGCGTCGCCGATGATCCCGCGCATGGCCAAGGCGCCGAGACCGAGGGCGGAGGTGCCGAGGAAGTGCCGACGCGTATGGCGCATCAGGCTGTCGTATGAAGGCTTGGACGGTTCCATGTTCAGCGGGAGGTGACGGCGGCGTCGCTCGCCAGGATCGTCGAGCAGACAAGGGTGAGTGCGGCGAGGGAAGGGTCGGCGGGCATCTTCGGAAGAGCCGGCGTAGTCTCGGATGCCGGCTTCTTCTGGGTCTTCGGGTCAGGCTTGGCATCCGTCTTCGAAGCAGGTTGCGCCGGCGGAGCGAACTGCGGAGGTTCGGCCTTCTGGTTCGCATAGAGTTCCTTCAGGGCGGAGAGCTCGGACGGACGCGGCTCGCGCGTGCACACATGACGGAAGGCTGCGACGATCTGGGTCGAAGGGTCGGACGAGGCTTTGCTTGCCTTGATGGCGAGGCTTTTGGCGGCTTCGACGAAGCCAGGGTTATTCAAAAGCACCAACGCCTGGAGGGGCGTGTTCGTGTTCAGGCGCTTAGGTTGGCATACTTCCCGCGAGCCTGCGTCGAAAATCAGCATGTTGTCAGGTGGGGCGGTCCGCTTCCGGTAGGTATAGAGGCTGCGACGGTTCGCTGATTCCTGGACGCTTTCCCCGCCCACTTTCTCGACGAGCGTGCCAGCGGCGAGCAGGGCCTGGTCGCGGACCATCTCGGCCGTGAGTCGCAGGACCGGACCTCGCGCGAGCAACTTGTTCGAAGGATCCTTTTCGCGCGCCTCGGCCGTCGGCGTCGATGACTGTCGGAACGTGGAACTCAGGACGAAACGGCGAAGCATCGCCTTGGTATTCCATCCGCTTCGCACGAAATCCACGGCCAACGTATCAAGAAGCTCCGGATGGGAAGGCAGGTCTCCCTGCATGCCCAGGTTTTCGCTGGTCGCGACGAGCCCCGCACCAAAGACCTGAGCCCAGAGTCGGTTGACGATCACGCGCGAGGTGAGCGGGTGTTTCGGATCCGTAAGCCACCTGGCCAGCCCCAGACGGTTCTTCGGCAGGGACTCATCCCAAGGGTGGATACGGGTCGGCACCCCGGGTTCACATGGCTTGGAGAGGTCGGGCTTATCGTATTCGCCGCGGGTCAGCACGTAGCTCTTCGGAGCCAGGTCGGAGTGCTCCATCGCGAACAGCGCCGGAGACGATTCCTGATGCGCGGCCAGGGCTCTCCGGGCATCCTGCAGGCGGGCCCAAGCCTGGGCGTAGGCAGGATCGGCGCGAAGGCGAGCATGCTCGGCCAAGGCGGAGGGGGGCAGGGTAGAGATGTCGATGCCGTGGAGCGTCGCCACTTCGGCGGCCGTCAGGGCCGTCCGCCAGAGCTGGATTTCGTCGAGGGAACCATTGCGAAAGCCGGCGTCGCGTGAACGTGAGCCGATCTCGAGCGAGTTGTCCCGCGGTTTCGCGTGCAATGTGTCGCGGACGACGGTCGTCTTCGCTTCACGGCCGTCGAGATAGACGTGAAGACCGGCGGCCTTCGAGGAGCCGTCGTAGGTGACGGTCACGCGTTGCCATGTTCCGACCGGCAGTTCGGCGTCGGTCTCGACGGATGCGGCGCTGTTAGGCCACAGGTGGATCATGCTCCAGCGAAGCTTTCCGTGGTCGACGAGCAGTTCGACTCCCGTGGCATCGCCGTCTCCGGTGTAGAAGCCGGTGGAATGGACGACCGTGGCTCGGGCGTTCTTCTCGCCCAGGCGCAGGAAGGCGGAGAAGGTGAAAGCGTCGAAACGACCGAGCTGCCTGAACTCCGGAAGGATCAAGCCCGCATCGCCGTCGAACTTCACCGCATTCCCCTTCACGCCGGGAACGAGCTGGAGGTCTTCCGGCGAGCCCCGACGTTCGAACTTGGCCGGCTTGCGGGCGGCGACCGCGTCGTCGACTCCGGTCTTGGTGAAGGCATCCAGCGGGAAGTGGGCGGCCGGCGCAGGCACCGTCATGGTCGAACCTGCTTGGGCCGGCGGAACCTTGGCCAGGGCATTTTCGGCCTCGCTGACCGCGGCCTGCAGGGTCTTCTCCATCCGTCGGTCGGCTTCGGATTTATAAAGACGCACGAAGGGCGGAGGAACTTCGCCGTGATAGGACAGCAGGCCGTTCTCGTCCTGGTCACCGAACATCGCCGCCATCGAGTAGTAGTCGTGCTGCGAGATCGGGTCGTACTTATGGTCATGGCATCGCGAGCATTCCATGGTCAGTCCCATGAAGCCGTAGCTGGCCGTGATGACGCGGTCGTTGATGCCATCCTGGCGGAACTCCTCGGCGATCGACCCCCCTTCGAAGGTCATGCGATGAAGGCGATTGTAAGCCGTGGCCACCCGCTGGTCTTGCGTAGGGTCAGGCAGCAGGTCGCCTGCCAGCTGCTCGGTCAGGAACTGGTCGTAGGGCTTGTTGTCATTGAAGGCCTTCAGCACCCAGTCGCGCCAAGGCCAGGCGAACATCGGCTTGTCCCCGGTGTAACCCCAGGTGTCGGCGTAGCGGGAAAGATCCATCCACCCGACAGCCAGGTGCTCTCCGAAGCGCGGAGAGGCGAGCATGGCGTCGACGCGCTTCTCGTATGCGTCCTTAGACTTGTCCGCGAGGAAGGCATCGACCTCCGCGTTGGTCGGAGGCAGCCCGTTCAGCGCGAAGGAGACGCGTCTTAGCAGGGTGGTGCGGTCGGCTGCCGCGGTAGGCCTGAGCCCCGCCTGCGAGGCCTTGGCGAAGATGAAGGCGTCGAGCGGATCCTTCACCCATCCTGCGTCGGCCATGGCGGGCGCCGGATAGGCGCGCGGGGTGACGAATGCCCAATGCGGGTCATACTTCGCACCCTGCTTGATCCAACGGTTAAGGATGTCTTTTTCAACGCCCGAGAGAGGTCGATGCAGCTCAGGCGGCGGCATGATCTCTTCGGGGTCGTTGGAGGCGATACGCTTGGCCATCACGCTCTTCCCGAGGTCGCCCGGGACGATCGCGACATCCCCGCTCTTGAGCTTCTTCGTCGCGCCCGCGAGTTCGTCCAGCCGCAGCCCGGCCTTTCGTCCTTTGTTCGCGTCGGGTCCATGGCAACCGTAACAACGATCCGACAGGATGGGGCGCACCTCGCGATTGAAATCCACGATGGCGTCAGCCGACAAAGCGCGCGATGCCAGGAAGAGCGCCAATGAAATAGATCCGCTGAGACGCATGGGGTAGGGACACTCAACTTCCGCCGCGGGTTCCTGTCGAACGGCGAATCCCAGATGAGGACCAACCCTCATCTCATTTCCGCTCTTTTACACGATGCCAAGTCCTCCGATTCGCTCGCTCGAATTCTTTCGGTCGTATGTGCCGTCACTCGGAGTCCCTATCTCGATGTTATTTATCACCCTACCTGTTTTTATGATTGTTTTGCTCATATCTATCATAAAAGATGGATTTCAGTCATTTGGGCTTGCCGAAAGTCAAGTAAATGCCCCAATAACGATATGACGACGAAGCTATTCGGCACGGACGGGATCCGCGGGAAGGCGAACGAATATCCGATCACGCCTGAGATCGCATTGCGGATCGGTCAGGCGATCTCCAGGGTCCTCCGTTCCAGCGGCGCCAATCATAACCGCGTCATCATCGGCAAAGACACGCGCATCTCGGGTTACATGCTCGAGACGGCGTTGACGAGCGGCCTGGTGTCGAGCGGCATGGACGTCTTCCTGGTGGGGCCGATGCCGACGCCGGCCGTCGCGCATCTCACGAAGTCGATGGGTTGCGGAGCAGGCATCATGCTGACGGCTTCTCATAATCCTTACGAAGACAACGGACTGAAGATCTTCGGGCCGGACGGGTATAAGCTTTCGGACGAACTCGAAGCCCTCGTCGAGCAGGAGGTCCTGTACGACGTCAAGGCCAACGGCGTCACCGGAGACAAGATAGGCAAGGCCTACCGCATCGATGACGCCCGCGGACGTTACATCGAGTTCGCCAAGCAGAGCCTCGGTAACGCCTACCTCGACGGCATGAAGATCGTCGTCGATTGCGGCCACGGCGCAGGCTACCTGCTGGCTCCGCTTATCTTCAAGGAACTCGGGGCCAAGGTCGTCAAGCTCGGCGTCGAACCGGACGGCATCAACATCAACGCCGGTGTCGGCGCATTGTATCCCGAATTCGCCGGAAAGATCGTGAAGGAGCAGGGCGCGGATGTCGGCATCTCGCTGGACGGCGACGCCGATCGCGTGATCTTCTCCGACGCCAGTGGTGCGACCGTCTCGGGCGATCGGATCCTGGCGATGTGCGCGCTGGCGCTGAAGGAGGAGGGGAAGCTTTCGGGCGACACGATGGTCTGTACGGTGATGTCTAACCTCGGTCTCCATGAAGCCATGCGCAAAGCCGGCATCGGCGTCGTGACGACGGCGGTAAGTGACCGGCACGTCATCGAGGCCCTCCGAAAGGGCGGCTACTCCTTCGGCGGCGAAAACTCGGGGCACCTCATCTTCGCCGACTACGCCTCCACCGGTGACGGCATCCTCAGCGCCCTCCAAGTCTTGCGCTTCATGCGCAAGAAAGGCGCCACGCTGGCCGACCTTGCGTCCGGCATGCGCGAGTACCCGCAGTCGCTGGTGAACCTAAAGGTGAAGTCCCGTGTCCCTCTGGTGCAGCTCAACGCCCTGCAGGAGGAGATCCGCAAGGCGGATGCCAGCTTTGGCAACGCCGGCCGTCATCTCATCCGTTATTCCGGCACCGAGAACAAGCTTCGCATCCTCGTCGAACATCAGGATCAGGCCGAAGTCGATCGTTGGTCCCTATCATTCCGTCAGGCGGTCGAGGCCGACTTCGCGAAACTCTAAGATGGCCACCTTCCAGATTGTCGCCGCCAAGGATACGCCAGGGTGTCATCCGTTGACCCTTACGCGCCCCCTGGCCGAATTCCCCCTGGCCAATGTTTCCCTGCGCCGGCATCAGCAGGCGGCCCTCATCGCGGCGGGCCTGACGGAGGCCTCGGGCCCGGCGGCCGACGTGGAGGTCAATCCCGTCGCCTGGTTCGCCCCGGCTGAACTCGCCACGTTCGTGGCGGATGCTTCTTATTCCTCGATGGTCCATGAAGGCGGGGCGGTCCTCGCCCGACGTCAAGGAGGCACGCGGGGACTTCGCGTCACCCAATCTTTCGCGATCGATTTCGCCTGGGATTTGCTCCGGGCCAACGTCGAGGCCATGACGGCGCGGAAATCCTACGCCATGGAGTCCGGGGCGCATGCCTCGCTCTATGTCGACGGACGACTGCAGGTCGGCAAGGGCACCAAGATCCTCCCCGGGGTCGTCATCGAGGGCGATGTCATCATCGGCGACAACTGCAAGTGGGTCCGAACTGTTATATCCGCGGCTCGACCTCGATCGGCGACAAGTGTCACGTCGGCCAGGCCGTCGAGATCAAGAATTCGATCCTCCTGTCAGGCACGAACGTCGGCCACCTGTCTTACCTCGGCGACTCGATCCTCGGCGAGAAGGTCAATTTCGGGGCGGGCACGATCACCTCCAACCTCCGTCATGACGGGGGTACTCACCGCAGCCCCGTCGAAGGCCGCATGGTCGACACCGGGCGGCGCAAGCTCGGCGCCATCGTCGGCGACGCCGTCCATACCGGCATCCATACCTCCCTCTATCCCGGCCGTAAGCTCTGGCCCAAGACGTCCACCTTGCCCGGCGCCATCGTCGACAAGGACATCCTTTCCTGAACATGTGCGGCATCATCGGCTATGTCGGTCGCTCCGCGGCCACCCCTGTCCTCCTCGGGGGACTTCGACGTCTGGAATATCGAGGATATGATTCCGCGGGCATCTCCGTCCAGGATGGCAAGACGCTCCTGACCTTGCGCGCGGTCGGCAAGGTCGCTCGTCTCGCCGACAGGGTCCGTGCCGATTGGTCCGAGCCCCTTCAGTCCCGTTGCACCGTCGGCATCGCCCATACGCGATGGGCGACCCATGGCGCTCCCACCGAGGCCAATGCGCACCCTCATGCGGACGCCAGCGGCCGGATCCGTCTGGTCCATAACGGGATCATCGAGAACTACCGCGTCATCCGCGCCAAGCTGGAGGCCAAGGGGCATGTCTTTTCCTCCGAGACCGACACCGAAGCGGTCGCCCGTCTGGTCGGCGAGTATTACAAAGGCGACCTTCGCAAGGCCGTCATCAGCGCCCTCCGGCAGGTCGAAGGCGCCTATGGCATCGCCGTCATCTCGGCGGACGAACCCGGCCGCATCGTCGTGGCTCGCAAGGGCAGCCCCCTCGTCATCGGGGTCGGCGAAGGCGAATGCCTCGTGGCTTCCGATCCGTCGGCGCTGATCTCGCACACCCGGCGCGTCATCTATCTCGACGATGGCGACGTCGCGCTGGTCACCGCCGACACCGTAGACATCACCGACCTCGACCACGCCCCGATGGACCGTGACGTCGCCGAACTCGAGTTCGAGGCCGGGGCCGTCGAGAAGGGCGGCTACGCGCATTTCATGCTCAAGGAGATCCATGAGCAGCCCGAATCCGTCCGGAACGCCCTCCGTGGTCGGCTCGACCTTCTCAACGGGACCGCGGTCCTTTCCGGCATGGGCGCCACCGCCCGCGACCTGGCCGAGCTTCAGCGCATCGTCATGGTCGGCTGCGGCACATCGCTGCATGCCGGCATGGTCGGCGACTTCGCTTTCGAGGACCTGGCGGCCATCCCGGCCGAAGTCCAGCAGGCGGCCGAGTTCCGTTATCGTAATCCCTTGGTCGACGGTCGCGACCTCGTGGTCGCCATCTCCCAGTCCGGCGAGACCGCCGACACGCTGGCCGCGGTACGCGAAGCCAAGGAGAAGGGCGCCATGGTCATGGGGCTCGTCAACGTCGTCGGTTCGACCATCGCCCGCGAGACCGGCCGAGGCGTCTACCTTCACGCCGGCCCTGAGATCTCCGTCGCCTCGACCAAGGCCTTCACCGGCCAGGTCGCCGTGCTTTTGCTGATGGCCTTGAAGCTCGGCCGCGGGCGTCGGATGTCCCGTGAACGCGGGCTTACCTTGGCCTCCGAGATCGCGCGCCTGCCTGAGCTCATCGAATCCGTCCTCAAGCAGGACGCCGCCATCGCCAAGGTTGCCGAAAGCATGGTCAAACAGGAGCATGCCTTCTTCCTCGGGCGCGGCCCGATGTATCCGGTGGCCCTCGAAGGGGCGCTCAAGCTCAAGGAGATCTCCTACATCCACGCCGAGGGATATCATGCCGCCGAACTCAAGCACGGCCCCATCGCCTTGCTGACGCCCGGCATGCCCGTCGTCGTCCTCGCCAATCGCTCGCCGGTCGTCGACAAGACCCTGGGCAACGCCGAGGAGTGCAAGGCCCGCGGCGCGCGCATCATCGCCGTCGTCACCGAGGGCGGCCCCGAAGCCGCGATCGCCGACGAAGTGATCCGCATTCCCGACTGCGACCCCTTGGTCGCCACGATCCCCGCGGCCGTCGCGTTGCAGCTCCTGTCCTATCATGTGGCCCGTCTTCGTGGCTGCCCGATCGACCAGCCTCGCAACTTGGCTAAGTCCGTGACCGTAGAATAAGGGTAAGGCCTCAGCGATACACCCCAGGCCCTTGCCGTTGATTGGAGCCGTGGCAGGTCCTTGCTCGAGGAGCCATGAAAGAAAGCTCCAAGAAGAAGTGTCGGTGCTGCCGGAAGACCAAGCCCATGGACATGTTCCACCGGCTCGAAGGTACGGCCGCGATCCATCCGTTCTGCCGGCCTTGCCTGGGCGCCGCCGCCCGGCGTCGCTCGGCCCTGAGGGGCGCTCGCCGCGCGGAGTCGACCCGGTCTTGCGCCCAGTGCGACCAGGAACTGCCCGTGCAGATGTTCCACTGGCTGCGAGCCTCGGGCAGCTATCATAGCTATTGCCGGCCCTGCCATGCGGCCTACATGGCCGAACGCTACCGTCGCCTGCAGGGCGAACGGCGTCGTGCTTGAAAAGGTTTCCCGCTGGTGGCTGGACGGGGACTTGAACCCCGAACCAATTGATTAAGAGTCAACTGCTCTACCATTGAGCTATCCAGCCAGACAGCGGGATGTGAATGAGTGCAAGACGCGGGCAGGATTTCAAGAGCAAATGCACTTAAATCGGCAGAGAGTTTCCGGGCGGGGCAAACAGGGTGTTCGGAGTGGCCAGACCGGGACTCGAACCCGGAACCAATTGATTAAAAGTCAACTGCTCTACCATTGAGCTATCTGGCCTGCCGAACGCGTCGATTACGACACGCCCCAAGGAAGGGGTAAAGAAAAATTGAACCTCAGCGATGGCCGCGCTGACGGACGGCCTCGAAGAGGCATACTCCGGCGGAGACGGATACGTTGAGACAGGGCACCTGGCCGAGCATCGGGATGCGCAGGAGGAAGTCGCAGGTCTCGGCGGTCAGGTGGCGGATGCCGTCGCCTTCGGCGCCGAGCACGATGGCCAGCGGACCGTTCAGCTTGGCGGAGTAGAGCGACTGGCTGGCCTTGTGGTCGGAGGTGCCTGCGATCCAGACTCCCGCGTCCTTCAACTTGACGAGCGCGTTGCGAAGGTTGTTAGCCTGGACGATCGGCAGCGACTCCGCGGCGCCGACGGCGACCTTGCGGACCGTGTCGGTGACCGGGGCGGAGTTCTTGCGGGTGATGACCACGAACGCGCAGCCGGCGCATTCGGCGTTACGGAGGCATGCGCCGAGGTTATGCGGATCCTGGACGCCGTCGAGGACCAGGATCAGCGGATCCTTGACGTCCTTGAGGAGGGCCGGGATGTCGGCCTCGTCGAACAGACGGATGGGCCGATGGAGGTCGGCGTGGCGCGGGGCGCGATCGTTGCTCCGGGCCATGGACGGATTACTTGCTAGCCAGGCGACCCTGGGCGTGCAGCGCTTCGGCGATCTGGATCGCGTTGAGCGCGGCGCCCTTCCAGAGCTGATCGCCGGAGACCCAGAGGGAGATGCCGTTGTTGAAGAGGGTATCCTTGCGCAGGCGGCCGACGCCGCACTTCTCCTTGCCGGCGTAGTCGAGCGGCATCGGGTACTTCTTGTTGGCAGGATCGTCGCAAAGCTCGGCGCCGGCGAAGGCGCTGATGGCCTTGCGGGCCACGGCGATGTCGACAGGCTTCTCGAACTCGGCGCTGATGGCGATCGAATGGGCGCGGAAGACCGGGACGCGGACGCAGGTGGTGGTGACCTTCAGCCCGGGCAGGTCCATGATCTTGCGACCTTCGTTGAGCATCTTCATCGCTTCCTTGGTGTAACCGTCCTCGAGGAACGAATCGACCTGGGGGATGAGGTTGAAGTTGATCGTGTGCGGGTAGATCTTCGGGGCGAGGGTCTCGCCCTTGGCCCAGGCGCGGGCTTGGGCGTCGAGTTCGCGCATGGCTTCGGCGCCGGTGCCGGAAACAGCCTGATAGGTCGAAGCGAAGAAACGCTTGAGTCCGAAGGCTTGGTGAAGCGGGTAGAGGCCCATCAGCGCGATCGCCGTCGAGCAGTTTGGGTTGGCGATGATGCCCTTGTGGTTGGCAAGGTGGTGGGCGTTGATCTCCGGGATGACGAGGGGGACGTCCGGATACATGCGGTAAGCGGAGCTGTTATCGATGACGATGCAGCCGCGCTTGACGGCTTCCGGGGCGAGTGCGAGGGAGATGGAGCCTCCGGCGCTGAAGATGGCGAAATCAAGGCCTTCGAAGGCCTCCGGCTTGGCTTCCTGGACGGTCCATTCCTTGCCGCCGTAGCTGACCTTGGAACCGGCCGAGCGGGCCGAGGCGAGAGGGCGGAGTTCGGCCACGGGGAAGTTCCGCTTGGCCATGAGCGCCAGCAGTTCTTGACCCACCGCGCCTGTCACGCCCACGATGCCGATACGATATGCCATGTTCTGAGTTCGAGTTAGGTTTGAAGAAGGAGGTGTCCGAGCGCCTTGAAGGGCTTGGGCTGCCTTCTGCGGAAGATTGCATCGTTGTGTCGATTGACCAGCAAAAACTATGGCTTTTCAAGGGTGCGCAGTGCGAGGCCTACGTCATCAGCACCGCCCGGGCTGGCCGGGGGTGCGTCCAGGATTCCCTGCAGACCCCCACGGGAATGCATCAGGTCGGCGAGAAGATCGGCGACGGCGCCGTTCCGGGCATGGTGTTCAAGGCCCGTCAGCCTACCGGCAAGCTCGCCGCGGATTGGCCCTCGCCGGAAGACAATCTGATCACCTCGCGCATCCTCTGGCTCGAAGGACTTGAGGCCGGCATCAATCAAGGCACCGACGCCGAGGGCAGGGTCGTCGATACGCGACGCCGCTTCGTGTATATCCATGGCACCAATCAGGCGGACAAGCTCGGACGCCCCAACAGCCATGGCTGCGTACTTCTTTCCGATGCGGACGTGATCCGACTCTTCGACAAGGTCCCGATAGGCACCCGGGTGCTGATCAGGGACTAGCGGGAGCCTTCGGCCTTCTCTTCCTGGTTGGCCTTCACCGCGATCGGCCACCATGTCTCCAACATCTCCTTGGCCACCGGACCGGCGGTCTTGCCGCCCCACGTGTTGGTGTCGAGCTGTCCTTCGACGAGCACCGCGAAGGCGACGACAGGGTCGTTCGCCGGAGCGAAGCCGATCATCCAGGCGAGGTGGGCCTTCTCGCCCTTCTTGAAGTATTCGGCGGTGCCGGTCTTCCCTGCGTAAACCAAGCCGGGGATGCGGGCGACACGGGCGGTACCTTCCTCCACGCAACGCACCATCCCGCCGCGCAGCGCCTCGAACTGCGCCTGAGTCAGGCCGATCGGCTCGGAGCCGACATGATGACCGTCGCGGCGCACGTCATGGATGATGGACGGCGTGGTGCGGGTCTGCCCGCGGGCGATCGAGGCGGCGACGCAGGCCATGTGCAGGGGGGTGGTCAGCAGGTAGCCCTGGCCGATGGACATGTTCGCGGTATCGCCGTCGTTCCAGGCGCCGGCGCCGATGCGAAGCTTGTATTCGCGGTCCGGCACGACAAGCCCGCGGTTCGCCGCATAGGGAAGTTCGGTCATCGGCTGGCGTCCGCTTTCGACATCGCTGACGGTCTGCAGCAACGGCGTGTCGAGACCGAAGCGACGTGATTCGGCGGCGAGGGCTTCGATGCCGGTGCGGAGAGCGACCTGGTAGTTCCAGACGTTGCAGGAGATCGCCAGCATCTTGTCGAGGTTCACCTCGCCGAAACCAGCCGGTTCGTGTTCGGGGAAGTCGCGGTTGCCGACCCGGTAGGAAGGGCCGCACTCAAGGATGTCATCCCAGTCGATGACCTTCTTGCGCATGCCGGCCGTGGCCGTGATCACCTTGAAGGTCGAGCCGGGAGCATAGAGTCCTTGGGTGGCTCGATTGAGCCAGCCTCCGGACTTCTCGATCTCTTCGTAGTAATTGGCCGACACTCGGTCCGCCAGCCGGTTGGGGTCGAAGGAGGGCTGGCTGGCCAGCGCCAGGATCTCGCCGCTATGGACATCGAGCATCACGGCTGCCGCAGGAAGCAGCTTGCCTTGGGGGTCTTTGACCTTCGAAAGGGCGCTTTCGGCGGCCAGTTGGATGCGGTAATCAAGCGACAAGGGCACGTTGCTGCCTTGTTGCGGCTCGCTGTACTTCAACCGCGTCTGGTTATAGCCCGAGGACGTCTTGGACCAGAGTTCCCACCCGCTGAGTCCGCTCAGGACATGGTTATAGCTCAGCTCGATGCCCGCCGCGCCGGTCTTTCCCGTGTAGTGCAGCTTCTGCATCGACTCGAGGCGGATCTCCGAGATGTCGTCGACGTTGTCGGGAAGTTCGTCGGTGTCCTTGACGTAACCGAGCACGTGGGCGGCCATGGCGCCGAAAGGATAGGTGCGGACGATGTCGGACTCGAGGCGGATGGGGCCTTCGACCGGGAACTGCTCGATGAACCGAGCCACGGACTTGGTCCCGTCGTCGGCCGTCAGGGCCTGGCCTGTGCCCGGGAAGGCGAGGTCGGATACCAACGTGAAGGGCAACGCGCGCCGCTCCCTCAGGTGCTTGCGCAGGTCTTCGATGTTGACCTGGCGTTCGCCGGGCGCGGTGACGGGAGCAAGCTTGGCCGGCTTGCGGTCCTTCGAGCTGCGGTTGGTCTCATCGATGACGAACCACACCTTGTTGAGCCAGCCTTGCAGGACGCGCACGCGGGCGTCTTCCATCAGCTTCTCGCGATCGACCTGGACGGCTTCACGTGCCTTCTCGGCGGCCAGCAGCCGGAGGTACTCGGCGCGGAACTCCTTCTGCAAGGCGGCGAGGTCAGCCTTGACGCTCCAGCGGGCGCGGTTGTCGACGAGCGGGAAGCCGTTGCGGTCGTAGATGCGCCCGCGGGCCGGCGGACGCAGGACGACGCGACGGCTCTGGGTGTCCGACTGCTCCTTAAGGTCGCTCGACTGCACCAACTGGCGGAAGGCGAGCCCGCCGACCACGTAGAGGAAGCCGGCGGCGAAGAAGAAGAATACTCCGTAGAGGCGGAGTCGCTCGACCGGAGTGGAAGGCAGGACCCGGGTGTCAGATGATTCCTTCATGGCGTCTCCGGGGCTGGCGGAACGCCGAAACGATCCATGGCGGCGTTCTGCGTCAAGGCGATGGGGATCAGGCCTATCGTGCCGACGACGCCGGCGACGATGAGCTGCAGGATGAGCTGCCAGGCGAGGTCGGCGCCGGCGACCGGAGCGGCGTAGGCCGCGGATACGAACCAGACCAGGCAGGCGATGATGTTGATGGCGGCCGCCGCTCGAAGCATGCCGGGGGTCGTCCGCAGGTGCTGTCGGTTGGAGGAAAGGAAGATCGCCACCGCGACGAGGGCGAAAGCGACGATGCCATCCGGGATGGGCCTACGCGCTTCGAAAAGGAAGCCCAAGCTGGCGGCGAACAGGACCGCCTGCCATCGGCGCAGGCGGCGACAAGGCGCGATCAGGCAGGTTCCCGTGACGAAGAACACCAACGAAGAGGAAGCCAGCGTATCGGAGGCGAGGTCAGCCCCGAGGAGCCAAGGATAGGTCGCAAGCACCAGGATCAGCCACGCCCAGCCCATGGTCACTGGAATTGGTCTCCTTGCATCAGGGCTTCTCCCGGATTCTGATGCAAGGGGACGAGGACGGAAACTTCCTGCAGGTTATACAGGTCGCGCGAGGGAATGAGCAGGCTCTCCTTGAAATTGCCGACCTGCGTGGCGTAGGTGCCGCCATCGAGGTAGCCGAGCATCAGGCGACTGGGGAAGACGCCGCCCATGCCGGTCGTGAAGACGCGGGCCGGCTGGCCGGCGGGCATGGAGTAGTCACGGGGAATCACGCTCACGCGCGCCTTGGCCGTGCCGAGGGAGTTGGCGGCGACGCCGTTGACGAGCACGATGTGGTTCTGGTCGTCGCCCTCGAGGTAGGCGGTGCAGCGGAAGCCTGGGCTCGTGACGAGGTCGACCTCGCTCGTCGTAAGGTGCACGGCGGTCACGCGTCCGACGACGGTGTTGCCGAAGACCACAGGGGCTCCCGGGCGGATGCCGTCGTTACGTCCCTTGCGGATGACGATGCGCTGCCACCAGGACGAACTGTCGCGGGTGGCGACGCGCGCGACGACCGACAAGTATTCGACAGGGACGTTATACCGGGTGATCTCGCGCAGGCGCACGTTCTCGCGGCGGATATCCTCCAGGGCGTTGAGCTTGATCTCCAAGGCGGCGTTGATGCGGGCCAGGTCGCGACCCGCGGCGGCCATCTCTTCGGTGCTCCGGCTCTTCTTCTCCCAGAAGGTGGCCAGGTCGCGGGACTTCCCGACCAGGTGAAGGGCAGGGGCCTGGAATTCGGCGAAGGCCTCCCGGTTGAGCCTGCGCACCGCGCTAGGCAGCAGGACCCAGACCGCGAAGGAGATCGCGAGCGCGACGTATGAGGCGCGGGCTCCTTGACGATTTTGATCCATGGCGGGTAGGCCCGCGAGCGGGGCTTAGTCTCGACCGCTCCAGCGGGAGGAGTTTGCGAGGATCTTGCCGGTTCCGTTCACGACGGCGCAAAGGGGGTCTTCGGCGACGAAGACCGGCAGGCCGGTGGCCTCGGAGATGGCGCGGTCGATCTTGCGGATGAGCGAGCCGCCGCCGGCGAGGACGATGCCGCGGTCGACGAGGTCGGAAGAGAGTTCGGGCGGGATCCGTTCAAGCGAGCCTTTCACGGCCTCGATGATCTGGTTGATGTTGTCGGCCATCGCCTCACGGACCTCCTGGGAGGTGAGATGCAGCTGGCGGGGTAGGCCGGTGACATTGTCGCGCCCCTTCACCTCGAAGGTGAGTTCCTGTTCGAGCGCGTAAGCCGAGCCGATCTTGATCTTGATCTCTTCCGCGGTGCGTTCGCCGATGATCAGGTTGTAGGAATTGCGGATGTACTTGATGATCGACATGTCGAACTCGTCACCGCCGACGCGGATGGAGCGGGCATGGACGATGCCGCCGAGGGAAAGGACGGCGACTTCGGTCGTGCCGCCGCCGATGTCGACGATCATCGAGCCGGTGGGCTCTTCGACGGGAAGGCCGACGCCGATGGCGGAGGCGACCGGCTCAGGAATGGTGATCACGTCGTCGGCGCCGGCTCGATAAGCCGAGTCCATGACGGCACGACGCTCGACGGCCGTGATGCCGTAAGGAACGGCCACGACGACGGTGAGATTGGTGAAGAGGGATTTGCGGGCGACCTTGCCGATGAAATAGCGCAGCATGTGCTCGCTGATCTCGAAGTCGGCGATGACGCCGTCCTTCATCGGACGCAGGGCCTGGATGTCTCCCGGAGTGCGGCCCAGCATCATGCGGGCCTCGTTGCCGACGGCGATCGGCTTCCGGGTGCTGGTACGGATGGCGACGACGCTGGGCTCGCGGAGGACGACGCCGCGATCCTTCAGGAAGACAAGCGTGTTGGCCGTGCCAAGGTCGATGCCGATGGCTTGGGTGAATAGCCCGGGGAAGCGCTTAAACATCAGGGTCGTGGTGGTTTCCTTTATGAACAGTTTATTCACAGCATAGTCAAACGAAACTTCGGCCGGCGAGGGGCCGCCGAGGCGTCATAAGATTCATCCAGACAGTGAGATAGGCGGGGCGTGCGGCAGCTTCGGCCGACCTGTTCACATTCGCGAGTCCGGCCGCGGGTCGTTCCTGCGACAGGCTGCCCAGCCTGTCGTCATCGCCTTGTTTTCCGTCGTTTCAACCCGACAGGTCGGGGTGCATGGAACTTGCGAGCCGGACGCACGGTCGTAGAACCAACTCACCCCAACCCCATGACACCTCAGCTCAACCGCCGGTCCTTCCTTCGCAACACAGGCATGGCCGCCGCCGCCTTCGCGGTCACCCGCCCTTGGCTCAGTTCGGCCGCCCGCACGGTCTCCCCGAACGAGAAGTTGAACGTGGCCGCGATCGGCTTCGGCGGCGTGGGCGCCAGCAACGTGCGCAACTCGTCCGACGAGAACATCGTCGCGCTCTGCGACCTGGACCTCGGTCGATGCGGCGGGACGATCAAGCAGCAGCCCAAGGCCGCCCTCTACACCGACTTCCGCAAGATGCTCGACGAGCAGAAGGACATCGATGCCGTCATCATCGCCACGCCCGACCATTCGCACGCCTACATCGCGATGGAATGCATGCGTCGTGGCAAGCACGTCTATGTGCAGAAACCGATCGCCCATTCCGTCTTCGAGGCCCGCATCCTGACCGAGACGGCTCATAAGTACAACGTCGTGACGCAGATGGGCAATCAGGGCCACTCCGGCGAAGGCATCCGGCAGGTGACCGAATGGATCGCAGCCGGACTCATCGGCAAGGTGCGCGAAGTCCACACCTGGACCAATCGCCCGATCTGGCCGCAGAGCCTCGAGATGGACCGCCCGCTCGACGCCCAAAAAGCCCCGGAAGGCATGGATTGGAACCAGTGGTGCGGCCCGGCGGCCTTCCGTCCTTACCACTCCTCGTACCACCCGGGCAAGTGGCGCGCCTGGTGCGATTTCGGCACCGGCTCCCTCGGCGACATGGGATGCCACATCATCGACCCCGCCTTCATGGCGCTCAACCTCCGCTACCCGGAAAGCGTCGAAGGCAACGTCTCCACCGTCTACGAGACCTTCGGCAAGAAGACCACGGGCAAGAACGAATCCTATCCGCGCTCCTCGATCGTGCGCTTCAAGTTCCCGGCCCGCGGCGAGATGCCGCCGGTGACCCTGACCTGGTGGGATGGCGGCCTGATGCCTCAGCGTCCGGAAGAACTCGAGGACGACATGCCGTTCGGCGACCCCAACGGCGGCTGCCTCTTCGTCGGCGACAAGGGCAAGCTCGTCTGCGGCTGCTACGGTCTCAATCCGCGCATCCTGAACCCCGACCTGCGCGAAGCCGCCAAGAAGGTTGCCAAGACGATCCCGCGCATCCCGGGCAACTCCTCCGGACACGAGAAGGACTGGATCCGCGCCTGCAAGGGCGGCGTCGCCGCCTCCTCCAACTTCGATTATTCGGGCCCGCTTTCCGAGATGGTGCTCATGGGCAACCTCGCTTCGCGTTTCCCGGACCGCAAACTCCTCTGGGACGGCGCCAAGATGGAAGTCACCAACGACAAGGCGGCCAACGCCTACGTCCGACGCGAGTATCGCAAGGGCTTCGAGCTGGGCGCCTGACCGCGGCTTACTTCAAGGCGAGGAACGCCAGGATCGCACCGCCTAGCGCGATGCGATACCAGGCGAACACGCCCAAGCCATGCCGGGAGACGTAGCCCACCAGCCACTTCACCGACACGAAGGCCGTGACCGCCGCGATCAGCAGGCCGACGCCGGCGGGTCCGGCGGGGTAGACCTGCGTGAGCGCCGGGCCGAGCGACCACATCTTATACACCGAGGCGGCGGTAAGCGTCAGCAGGCCGACAAGAAAGGAAAACTCCGTCGCGGCCGAGTGCGTGAGGCCGGCCAGACGACCGCCCAGGATGGTGGACAGTGATCGGCTCGTGCCGGGAATCAGCGCGAAACATTGGCAGAGGCCGACCACGAAGGCCTGTCGCATGCCGATGGCGGCGACCTCATCCTGGGTGGTCTGCCTGGCCTTAGGGAGCAGGGCTTCGGCCACCAGGATCACGCCGCCGCCGACGACGAGAGCCCCGGCGACGACCTCGACGGAGAAGAGGTAGGCTGAGATCGCTTCCTTGAAGAAGAAGCCGAGCAGGGCGGAAGGCAGGAAAGCGACGATGATGGAGATCGAAAGGTCGACCGATCGGCGGTCCGTCCGGACAAGGCCCGAAAGCAGGCTCTTGATGCGCTCGAAGAAGGCCACGAAGACGGCCAGGATGGCGCCGACCTGGATGATGACGATGTAATCATCGGCGACTCGCTCCTGGGAGATCGGACGACCTTTTCGGTCCGCGAGGCCAGAGATGATCACATCGTCTTCAGCCGGAACCTTCATGAGCCGGTCGGTGATGATCATGTGACCGGTGGAGCTTACCGGCAGGAATTCCGTGACACCTTCGACGGTGCCGGTGACGAGGGCACGTCCATAGGTGAAGTCGGCACGGACCTGCGCCGGAGTCTGACTCTCGCCCGCGGCGAAGACGGCGGTCGAGAAAAGCAGCAACAAAGCAAAGGTGAAGCGAAGCATGATGGTGTCTTAGGCTCCGGAGCAACCAAGGGCAAGGAAAGCCGATTAAGCCCTTGTCGCTTGCCCTTGGAGGGTGTTCCCACTTTATGCAGTCCATCACCACCATGTCGGCCTCCAGCCTCATCCCGACCACCGAGCCACGCTTCCGCGTCCCCGACACCCGCGGACGTTTCGGACAGTTCGGCGGAATGTATGTGCCCGAGACCCTGATGACACCTTTGCTGGACCTCACCAAGGCCTACGACGAAGCCCGGCGCGACCCCGCCTTCCAACAGGCTTTCGCCGACATGCTCCGCGATTACGCCGGCCGGCCGACCGGTCTTTATCATGCCGAATCGCTGACCAAACATGTCGGCGGTGCCCGCATCTACCTCAAGCGCGAGGACATGCTCCATACCGGCGCCCACAAGATCAATAACGTCATCGGCCAGGCGTTGCTCGCGCTCCGCATGGGCAAGAAGCGCATCATCGCCGAGACCGGCGCCGGACAGCACGGCACTGCGACCGCCGCCGTCTGCGCCCGCTTCGGCCTCAAGTGCGTCATCTACATGGGCGCGACCGACATGGAGCGCCAGGCGCTCAACGTCTACCGCATGAGGCTCATGGGCGCCGAAGTTCGCGGCGTCGAAGCCGGCCAGCGCACCCTGAAGGAGGCCGTCAACGAAGCCATGCGCGACTGGGTCACCAACGTCCGCGAGACGCATTACATCCTAGGGACGGCCTACGGTTCGCATCCTTATCCGATGATGGTACGCGATTTCCATCGCATCATCTCCATCGAATCCAAGCAGCAGATCCTCAGGGCCGAAGGCCGTCTGCCTGACGCCATCGTCGCCTGCGTGGGCGGCGGCTCCAATGCCATCGGCGCCTTCTTCGAATTCCTCGACGAGCCGGGCGTACGCCTCATCGGCGTGGAAGCCGGCGGTCGCGGCATCAGCAAGGGAGAGCATGCCGCACGTTTCGCGGGCGGACGTCTCGGAGTCCTGCAAGGCTGCATGACGAACATCTTGATGGACGGGGAGGGGCAGATCGAAGGCACTCATTCCGTCTCCGCCGGCTTGGATTATGCCGCCGTCGGTCCGGAGCATGCTTACTACCGCGACAAGGGTCGCCTGGAATTCGGCTATGCGACCGATGGCGAGTGTCTCGACGCCTTCCAACTGCTCTCGCGGACGGAGGGCATCATCCCGGCCTTGGAATCAAGCCATGCCGTCGCCCACGGGGTCAAGCTCGCCGCCTCGCTGCCGAAGGAGCAGGTGGTGATCATCAATCTTTCCGGACGCGGCGACAAGGACGTATGGAGCGCCGCCCGCGCGATGGGCACTGAGATCAAGCTCTGACCATGGCGGCCTCCTCGATGACAGGCTTCGGCCGGGCGGAGATCAATCTCCCGAACGTACGCCTTTCGGTCGAGATCGCGACGGTGAACCAGAAGAACCTTCAGGTCTCTGTCTTCGGACCGGAGGCCTGGGCCGCGCTCGAATCCGCCGCTTCCAGCTGGATTCGCGGCCGGCTGCAGCGCGGCAAGGTAACCGCCCGAGTGACCCAAGCCGCCGCCTCGGCGACCCAGCGTCAGTGGGATCACGAAGCTGTCGCCAACAGCCTGGATGAACTAGCCAAGATCGCTCAGCTCTGCGGCATGAAACTGACCGCCGACGGCGAACTGTTGCTGCGACTCGCCGAAAACAGCCGTCGTCCCTCGGTCATCATGCCCGATTTCGCCGAAGTCGAAGCGGTCGTTAAGGCCGCGTTTGACGTCGCCTTGGACAATCTCGTCCTCATGCGTCAGGCCGAAGGCGTCTCCTTGGCCCGAGACCTCAACGAGCGCCTGACCAAGATGACCGCGATGGTTGCAGGGATGGAACAGGCCGAGAAGTCCGCTCCCGCGCGACACCGCGACGCGATGCTAAAGCGCCTCAAGGACGCCGGCCTCAGCCTGGATGCCTCCGACGATCGTGTCCTCAAGGAGCTGGCGCTCTTTGCCGACCGTTCCGACATCACCGAGGAAGTCGTCCGCCTCCGGAGCCATCTTGCCCAGTTTTCCGATGAACTCGGACAACCTAACGGCGGCAGGAAGCTCGACTTCCTGATCCAGGAATTGCTCCGCGAGGTTAACACCATCGGTAGCAAGGCCTCGGAAATCGCCACGACCAAGCTGGTTTTGGAGGCGAAAACCGAGATCGAACGCATCCGCGAGCAGGTCCAGAACATGGAGTAAGGTTTTTCGGGTGTGGTATTGCCACGGCCGCTTTCCCATGCCTTTGTCTATCAACACTTACGCAACGTCATGTCCAACAACCTCACCAAGCGCGACATCGTCCTCAAGATTTTCACGGACAAGGGCTACCCGCAGAAGCATATCCGCGACTCTGTCCAGATGACCCTCGACGCCATCAGCGAAGCGTTGCTGTCCGGTCGTGACGTCGAACTCCGTAACTTCGGCGTCTTCCAGGTGCAGGTCCGCAAGAGCCGCATCGGTCGCAACCCGAATCGCCCGGAGACGGATGTCGTCATCCCCAAGCGCGCGGTGATCAAGTTTAAGGCCGGCAAGGAACTTAAGGCCAAACTGAAGTCCTACGACGTCGAGAAGCCCGCTCAGTAATTCTGCTTCGCGATGTCCGACATTCGAACGCTCCCCGGTTTCCGGGAGTTCTATCCTGAAGACCGCGCCGTCCTCGGCCATGTCATGGACGTATGGCGCCGTGCTTGCCGGCGCTACGGCTTCCGCGAATGGGAATCGCCCGTCCTGGAGCCGCTCGAACTCTTCACGGAGAAGTCCGGCGAAGAGATCGTCCGCCAGCTCTTCAATTTCGAGGACAAGGGCGGCCGCAAGGTCAGCCTCCGTCCTGAAATGACGCCGTCCCTGGCCCGCATGGTCGGCGCCAAGGCCAACGGCATGCCCAAGCCGATCCGCTGGTTCGCGATCGGCGAGAACTACCGCTACGAGAAACCTCAGAAGGGACGTCTCCGTGCGTTCTACCAGCTCAACGCCGACCTGCTCGGCGAAGCCGGCCCGGCGGCCGACGCCGAGATCATCGCCTTGTGCGCCGACTGCCTGCTCGGCTTCGGGCTGACGCAGCAGGATTTCCGCATCCGCGTCTCGGACCGTACCCTCTGGTTCCGCTACCTGGCGAGCATCGGCGTGCCCGAAGCCCAGGCCGTCGCCGTGCTTGGCGTGGTCGACAAGCTTGAACGAGGCTCGCCCAAGGACCTCCTCGACGCCATGACGGCGGCGCTGGCGGGCACGTCGGTCGATCCGACCAAGGCGCTCGAGGCCGCCCGCGCCTTCGCGAACACCAAGTCACTGGCCGACCTCGAGAAACTCGCCGCCGGCGACGCCTCGATGACCGAGCGCCTGGTCGAATGGAAGCATCTGCTCGGCACGCTCGCCACCATGGGGTTCGGCGAATGCGTCGCCATCGACCTCACCATCGTCCGCGGGCTGGCCTATTACACCGGCTTCGTCTTCGAAGCCTTCGAGACCGGCGGCGAGGCGCGCGCGCTTGCCGGCGGCGGTCGCTACGACGCCTTGGTCAAGAAGCTGGGAGGTCCGGACCTGCCGGCGGTAGGCTTCGGCATGGGCGACGTCACCTTGCGCGACCTGCTCGAGCTCAGGAAGCTCATCCCGGCCTACGCCGACGGCCCGGACTACTACGTCATGATCCTCGGGGACGATGCGCGTAGCGCCGCCCTGGAAGATGTCGCCAACCTTCGCCGCGCCGGCTTCCGCGTGGAATACAATCTCAAGGACGGCAAATTCCCTAAGCTGATCCAGGCCGCCGAAGTCGCGGGCGCCAAGTACGCGCTCGTCTACGGAGGCAGCGAAGTCGCCAAGGGCGTGGCCAAGGTGCGCAGCCTCGCCGACCGGTCCGAAGCCGAAGTGCCGCGTACGGACCTCGTGCCCGCGCTGCGCGCCGTGCTCGAGGAAGGCATGCGCGCCATCCAGCCCTGAGCCCATGAGCGAGCAGACGCGCCAGTACCAGGCCATGGCGAAGACCGCCTCCTGGACGATGGTCTCGCGTGTGCTCGGGCTGTTTCGCGACCAGCTGACCGCGGCCATCTTCGGCGCCTCGGCCATCGGCTCAGCGTTCATCCTGGCATTCCAGATTCCGAACCTGTTCCGCCGACTGCTGGGCGAGGGGGCCTTGACCGCCGCCATTGTTCCGGTGCTCGCCGATAAATCCGTCAAAGACGGCAAACCCGCCGCCTTCGGCTTCCTGAACTTCGTCCTCCGGAAGGTCTTGCCGTGGATGATCGGCCTGACGCTGGTCGGCATCGGCTCAGCGCTGCTTTGGGCGCTGATTCGCCCGGCTGACAGCGCTGCGGCCATCCTGACGGCGCTGTGCATGCCTTACATGCCGCTGATCTGCGTCGCGGCGCTGTTCACGTCAGCGGTCAACCTGAGCGGCCGGTTCGGCCTGGCCGAAATCGCCTCGGGCGTCCTCAACCTTTGCATGATCGTCGGACTGGGCCTCTTCGGCGAGAATCTGGCCGACTCTGACATGGGCAAGGCGGTCTGGCTTTGCGTCGGAGCGCTCGCCGGCGGAGTCTTTCAGCTGCTGATCCCGCTCTGGGGACTGCGTCAGGAAGGATGGACCCCGAAGCTCTCACATATCGATGAGGCGGCGTGGAAGACGCTCAGCGTCGCGTTTCTCCCCGCCGCGCTCGGCGCGGGCGTCCAGCAGGTCAACGTATTGGTTTCGCGTGGCATCGCCTTCAAGGTGAGCGATGCCGGGCTGATGTTCTACTATATCGCGAATCGCATCGTCGAACTCCCCATCGGACTGTTCTCGGCTTCGATCGCCGTGGTGATCTTTCCGGCCCTCGCCACCGCCTTCGCCAACCGCGACATTCCTGCCTTGTCGCGCAACTATGGTCGCGGCATGCGCCTGATCCTGGCGATCAACGTCGGGGCCGCGTTCGGGCTCGCCGCCCTGGCCGTGCCGATCGTCCAGCTCCTTTTCCAATACGGACGATTCAACGCCGGCAACTGCCTGGCGACAAGCAACCTCCTGGTGGTCTTCGCGATCGCGATGCCGTTCTACGCGATGATCTCGATCGTCACGCGCGCCTTGAACGTCGCCGGCCAGACCAACGTCACGCTGATTGCCGCCATCCATGCGCTGACCGTGAACGCCGTCGCCTCGCTCATCGCGGTCTCGCTGGGCAAGGGCGTCGAAGGCCTCGCCTTGGCCAACACGGTCTCGACGGTCTGGCAGTACCTCGTGCTGCGCCATTACCTCAAGCGGCACGCTCCGGAGTTCCTGTCGGAGAGCCTGCTCAAGCCGGCCATTCAGGTGATCGTCGGGTCCGTCATCCTCGCCGTCATCGCCTTCAACGGCTACAGCTTCCTGCACAACGTCCTTACCGGACATATCGCCGAGAAGCTGAACCTCATCCTGTCCATGGGCATCGCCGGACTCGTCGGCATGGTCTTCTACGCCATCTACCTGGACAAACTCGGATACCCGGAGCGCGACCTGCTGCGCGGTTACGCCAACAAGGTGCTGCGGTTATTCGGCGTGCAGCTCAAGGCTTGAACCGGACTTCGCGGTAGGCCTTCGGCTGATAACGACGGAGGAGGGCCTCGAGGATGGCGACGGTCTCATCGTCGACCAGGCCGTCGATCTTGTTAGGACGGAAGTGACGCTGGAACGCCTCGACCCCGAGCTTAAGTCCGCCGTCACCGGGTTCGAGGGCGTAGCCATAGGCCGTCAGCAAGCTGCGGACATGGTTCGGCGACAGGTTCTGTTTCTTGCGCAGGTTATCGGCGACCTCGCCGGGCAAAGGCCAGGCTCCGATGCCGAGCGAAGCCAGCTTGGCCCAAGGAAACTTCGCGCCCGGATCCACCTTGCGACCGACGGCGATATCGGAGTGCGCGAGCACGTTCCAAGGCTTGATGTCATATCGGCGGACGATCTCATCGCACAGAGAGAAGATGATCGCGGCCTGCGCTTCGGAGTACGGATAGACGTTGCCGTCGTAATTGATGATCTCGATCCCGACTGAATTCTGATTGAGGTTGGTCAGCTTGCCCCAGGCGCTCTTGCCCGCATGGAAGGCAGCCAGATTTTCTGGCACCAGCCGGATTACCCTGGGCTTAGGCTCGTCGGTCACGAGATAATGGACGCCGACCTTATGCTTGGGGTCTTTGCCTTGGAGGATGTCCAGGGACGAGGGCAGGGACCCCGCGGTATGATGGAGCACCAGGCAGGTCACCGGTTCCTTTCGCGGCTCGGCGCCGAGGGAGCCCGGACCTTGCTCGATGAGCAATCCGGTGAACCTTGGCTCTGGCGCCGCAGGCTTGCTCACAGAATTCGGCGTCGTGCTGCAACCGACGAAACCGAGCGAAAATGCGGTCAACGCCAGGCCGAAACGACAATATGAGCGAATGGCGGCGTTCATGGAGTGGATTGTCGAAAGATAAGAAAGGGGTGATTTAACCCAAGTTAAAACGAATTTATGCTTATTTAATGCAGTTATCATTACTCTTAATCCAATTAGACAGAATGTATATTGTGCGAAATAAAGGCCCAGGCGCCTGAGTCAGGGAATTGCGTTATTGATTGGTCGATTGGGAACGCTCATAACCAGACTACCTCAACCCGAGACATGTCTTTATGAAAGTAGCCCGACACATCATCGAAGCCCGCCGCGAAGCGATCGCCAAACTTCTGTCCAAGGTCGGGTACGTCCCTGTCCTGGAAATCTGCAAGCAATTCAATGTCTCCGAGGCGACGGCTCGCCGCGATCTGACCGAACTCGAGAACCAGCGTCGCATCACGCGTACTCATGGCGGAGCCCTCTCGGACTTCAACCGCAACTTCCCGCCGCTCGATGACCGCAAGATCGAAGACGCCGAAGCCAAGCGTAAGATCGGCAACATGGCTGCGTCGCGCGTCAAGGCCGGCATGACCGTCTACCTCGACTCGGGTTCGACGATTTTCTTCGCCGCCGAGGCGATCGCCTCCGCCGGCGTTCCTGACTTGCAGATCGTCACGACCTGCCTGCCGACCGCTCAGCTCATCTCGTGCCTGCCCGGCGTAGAAGTCTACATCCCGGGAGGCCTTTTTCTGACGCGTCATGCGATGGTCGCTGGCGACCGGACCCTTGAGGAAGTCGCCCGCTGGAACTTCGACGTGGCCCTGCTCGGCGCCGAAGGCATCGACGAGAACGGGCTCTGGAATTCCCAGCGCGACATCTCGCACCAGCAACGCGAAGTCATCCGTCGGAGCGACGAAGTTCTGATCTGCATGAACAAGGTCAAGCTGGGACGAGGCGGGCCTTGCGCCGTGACCCGCGACGTCAGTTCGCTCTTCCTGGTCACCGATGCCGACGCGGCGTCGGTCCAGAAAGCCAAGGTCAAGCTGCTCCCCGAGCGCGTCCTGACCGCCCTCTGATCTCCCTCGCTCCCGAGGAATGTCTGCCGACGTCATCCAGTCGTTGCTTGAGCTATCCCATCAGCTGGGTGACGACCGGCTGCGCATGGCCATCCTTGGAGAAGGCAACACTTCGGTGCGTCTCGACGACGACACGTTCGCCGTCAAGGCCTCCGGCTCGAATCTTGCGTCGCTCAAGGACACGGATGTGACGCGCTGCGCGTTCGCCCGGCTGCTCCCGCTCCTGGATGCCCACGCGGCGACCGATATCGAAGTCGATCAGGCCCTGCTGGCGTCGCGTCTCGACCCTGCGTCCAAGAAGCCCTCGATCGAAGCCCTCTTCCACGCTTATCTGCTCACCCTGCCCGGCGTTCGGTGCGTCGGCCATGTGCATGCGATCGCGGCGAACCAGATCCTGTGTTCGCCGCGTGCCCGGGAGTTCGCCGAGAAGCGCGCGTGTCCGGACGAGATCGTGATGTGCGGGGTCGAGTCGGTCTTCGTCCCGTACGCCGAACCTGGCCTAGGCCTCTCGCAGGCCATCCGCCGTGAAGTCGTCTCCTTCGTCAAGCGCACCGGCCGCGACCCCAAGGTCATCCTTTTGCAGAACCACGGCATCATCGCCGTCGGCTCCTCCCCGAAAGCCGTCCTGGGATCCCTGCTCATGGCCGAGAAAGCCGCCGAGATCTTCGTCGGCGCGGCTACCCTCGGTGGCCCGGTGTTCCTCACCCCTGCCCAGTGCGAACGCATCGCAGGTCGCCCCGACGAGCATTACCGGCAGAAGATGCTCGGAATGTGACTTTCCCCTCCCCTGCCCCCCTTTGACCATGTCCAATTACCTCGCCATCGACCTCGGAGCCGAATCCGGGCGCGTCATCCTCGGCCAGCTGAAGGCCGGCAAGTTCACGATGAAGGAGGTCCACCGTTTCTCCAACGGAGCCATCACGGCCAACGGCACCCTGCGCTGGGATATCATCCGCATCTTCCGAGAAATCCGCGTCGGACTCGCCAAGGGCGCGAAGCTGGGCCCGATCAAGTCCGTCGCCTGTGATTCCTGGGGCGTCGACTATGTGCTCCTGAAGGGCGACGGCCCGCTGCTTTCGCTCCCCTTCACCTATCGCGACGAACGTAGCTTCGCATCCTATGAGCTGGCCATGCGCCGCTACTCGCAGAAGGAGATCTTCGAAGGCACCGGCATCGCCTCGATCTCCATCAACACCCTCTACCAGCTCTTCCATGACGCCGAAAACCGCCCTGAGATGCTGCAGTTCGCGGACAAGTTCCTGCTCATCGGCGACTACATCACCTGGCTCCTGACCGGCAAGGCGCGCGCCGAGGAGACGTTGATCTCGGGCAGCCAGTGCTGGGACACCCGTAAGCGCGACTGGGCCTGGCCCGTGCTGAAGAAGCTCGGCATCCCGAAGCATATCTTCCCCAAGCCCGTCGCTCCCGGCGTCAAGCTCGGCAAGATGCTCCCGTATCTCGCCAAGGAAACCGGCCTCGGCAAGGCCGAGGTCGTCACGACCTGCGCCCACGACACCGCCGCCGCGGTCGCCGCCGTGCCTGCCACCAAGGGAGAAGACTGGGCCTACCTCTCGTCGGGCACCTGGTCGCTCCTCGGAGTCGAGCTTCCCAAGCCCCTCGTCAACGAGACCGTGCGCAAGGCCAAATACACCAACGAAGTGGGCTTCGGCGGCACCTCGCGCTTCCTCAAGAATCTCGTCGGGCTCTGGGTCCTCCAGGAATGTCGCCGCGAGTGGATGGAGAAAGGCGAAGTCTCCGATTATGGCCAGATCGTGAAGCTCGCGCTCAAGGCGCCGTCGCTCCGCTCCTTCATCCGTCCCGACGACGTCCGCTTCGCGAAGCGCGGAGACATGGTCGCCAAGGTCCAGGCCTTCTGCCGTGAGACCAAGCAGCCGGTGCCGAAGACGCACGGCGAGATCGCCCGCTGCGTGCTCGAATCGCTGGCCCTGCTTTACCGCGTCGAGATGGACGGCATGGAGAAGCTCACCGGCCGCAAGCTGAAGCGCCTGCACATCGTCGGCGGCGGCTGCCGCAACGCCCTGCTCAACCAGGCCACCGCGGATGCGACCGGTCGCATGGTCATCGCCGGACCGGTCGAAGCCACGGCGGCAGGCAACATCCTCGTCCAAGCCATCGCGATGAAGGAGCTCAAGAACCTCGACGAACTGCGCAAGGTCGTCCGAAACTCCTTTGAAGTAGTGACTTACACTCCCAACCCGACCTCCGCATGGGCCGCCGCCCAGGCCAAGTTTAATGGTTTAAAGAAAGCATAAAACCTCTTACTCAACACCCACCTTTCCACGTAACAAACATGTCCAACTACAAGTACGTCTCTCACCTCTGGAACGATGCCGAAGCCGCGAAGCTCGATCCGGTCGGCCGTCTGGTCTATCGCTCCAACAAGCTCGGAGCCGACCAGCGCATCACGAACACCGGCGGTGGCAACACCTCCTCCAAGATCGTCGAGAAGGACCCCTTGACCGGCAACGACACCCAGGTCCTCTGGGTCAAGGGTTCTGGCGGCGACCTCCGTACCAGCAATCGCGAGAACTTCTCCTCCCTCTACCAGGACAAGCTCATCGGACTCCAGAAGTCGTACGCCGCTCGCGCCGACAAGGGCCTGAAATCCCAGGCCGAAGACGACATGGTCGGCATGTATAACCACGCCACCTTCAACCTGAACCCCCGCGCCTCTTCGATCGACACCCCCCTTCACAGCTTCCTCCCAGGCAAGCACGTCGACCACATGCACCCGAACGCGATCATCTCGATCGCCGCCTCGAAGAACTGCGAGGCCCTCACCAAGGAGATCTTCGCCGGCAAGATGGCCTACGTGAAATGGATGCGCCCGGGCTTCGAGCTCGGACTCGCCATGCAGGACATCTCGCGCCAGCAGCCGGACATCAAGGCCATCATGATGGGCCAGCACGGCTTCATCTCCTGGGCCGACGACGACAAGGCCTGCTATGAGCTCACCCTGGCGATGATCGAGCAGGCCGCCGCCTACATCGAAGCCAAGTATCAGGCCAAGGGTGGAGACGCCAAGGCCTTCGGAGGCGCCCTCTACCAGACCCTCGACGCCGAGAAGCGCCATGCGACCTTCGCAGCCATCCTCCCTTGGCTCCGCGGCCAGGTCTCCAAGGAAAAGCGCTTCATCGGCACGATCCAGGACGACGAGAAGATCCTTCGCTTCGTGAATTCGAAGGACGCCCCGCGTCTCGCCGAGCTCGGCACCTCCTGCCCTGACCACTTCCTGCGCACCAAGATCAAGCCGCTCTACGTGAACTGGAACCCCCAGTCCGAAGACGCCGCCGCGCTGAAGGCCAAGCTGGCCGCCGCCCTCGAGCAGTATCGCAAGGACTACGCCGCTTATTACAACGCCTGCAAGCGCCCGAACTCCCCGGCGATGCGCGACCCGAATCCGACCGTCGTCCTCATCCCGGGCCTCGGCATGATCGCCTGGGGCAAGGATAAGTCCGAGTCCCGCGTCACGGCCGAGTTCTACAACTGCGCCGTCGAGGTCATGCGCGGTGCGGAAGCCATCGACCAGTACATCGCCCTGCCCCAGCAGGAAGCCTTCGACATCGAGTACTGGCTGCTCGAAGAAGCGAAGCTCAAGCGCATGCCGGCCGAGAAGGAACTCGCCCGCCAGGTCATCATCGTCGTCGGTGCCGGCTCCGGCATCGGCAAGGAGACCGCCCACCGCCTCGTTAAGGAAGGCGCGCACATCGTCTGCGTCGACAAGAATGTCGAGGCCGCCCAGGCCACCGCCAAGGAGATCACCGACAAGCTCGGCACGGGCATCGGCGTCGCCGGCACCGGCCTCTCGAACTGCGGCCCCGCCATCGGTCTCTCCGGTGACATCATGGACCGCGCCTCGATCCGCAAGATGCTCGACCAGGTCGCGCTCGCCTACGGCGGCTTCGACTCCATCTGCGTGACCGCCGGCATCTTCGTGTCCCCGGACACCACCGGCCACATCCCCGACGACAAGTGGGCCCTCACCTTCGCCCTCAACGTCACCGGCAGCTACCTCGTCGCCGACGAAGCCTTCAAGACCTGGAAGGAACAGGGTCTCCGCGGCAACCTCGTCCTGACCACCAGCGCCAACGCCGCCGTGGCCAAGAAGGGCTCCGTCGCCTACGACACCTCGAAGGCCGCCGCCAACCACCTCGTCCGCGAGATGGCCATGGAGCTTTCGCCCCTGATCCGCGTCAACGGCGTGGCCCCGGCCACCGTCGTCCAGGGCTCGGCGATGTTCCCTCGCGACCGAGTGATCGCGTCGCTTGCGAAGTACAACATTCCCTACACCGATGATGAGGCGACCGATTCGCTGACGACGAAGCTCTCCCGCTTCTACGCCGATCGCACCCTGACCAAGAACCCCATCACCCCCGCAGACCAGGCCGAAGCCTACTTCCTTCTCGTGACGAACCGCCTCAGCAAGACGACCGGACAGGTCATCACCGTCGACGGCGGCCTCCACGAAGCGTTCCTGCGCTGATCCCGTGCGCGTCTCCCTCTTCGTCCCTTGCTTCGTCGACCAGCTGACCCCCAAGGTCGGCCTGGCGACGGCCAAGGTGTTGAAGCGCCTCGGTCATGAGGTGGAATTCCGTTCGGCCCAGACCTGCTGCGGTCAGCCTTCCTTCAACTCCGGGCAGTGGGACGTCGCCCGCGAGGCCGCCATCCGCGCGCTCGAAGTCTTCCGCGGCGCCGAAGTCGTCGTGGGACCCTCCGGGTCCTGCGTCGCGATGATGCGAAACTTCTATCCGGAACTCCTCAAGGGTACCCCGCACGCGGCCGAAGCCGACGACCTGGCCGCCCGCACCTTCGAGTTCTCCGAATTCCTGGTGAAGAAGCTCGGCGTCACCGACGTCGGCGCGAAGTTTGCCAAGAAAGTCACCTACCACGACGGTTGCCACGCCCTGCGTGAGCTGCGTCTCAAGGAAGAACCTCGCCAGCTCCTCCGTGCGGTCAAGGGGCTCGAACTCATCGAGACCGATGAGGGCGACACCTGCTGCGGTTTCGGCGGCCTGTTCTCCGCCAAGTTCCCGATGATCTCGACCGCGATGGTCCAGGTCAAGGGAGGCGCGCTCGCCCGTACCGGCGCCGATTTCGTCGTCTCTTCCGACCCGTCCTGCCTCCTGCAGATCGGCGGCTGGCTGTCTCGCGAGGGCAAGCCGATCCTGCCGCTGCACATCGCCGAAGTCCTGGCCAACGACGCCTGACCATGTCCGACTCCAAGGCCATCTTCCTCAAGGACGCTGCCGTCAACGCCGCCGACGGCGACCAGCGCGCCTTCATCCGTAAGGCGCTCGGCGGTTATTACACCAACCGCGACCTGCAGAAAGCGCGTTATCGCGACTGGGAACGCGCCCGCGATGCCGCCTCGCTCGCCAAGTGGAGCGCGGTCAACGACCTCGCCAACGTCCTCGAGAAGTTCACCGCGAACTTCGAACGCAACGGCGGCGTAGTCCATTGGGCCCGGGACGCGGCCGAAGCCCGCGCCATCATCCTCAAGATCGCCGAAGACGCGAAGGCCAAGGCCATCGTGAAGTCGAAGTGCATGACTTCCGAGGAGATCCACCTCAACGACGCGCTCGAGAAGGCCGGTTACGGCGTGGTCGAGAGCGACCTCGGCGAATTCATCCAGCAGCTGCGCGGCGAAGCCCCCTACCATTTCGTCTTCCCGTGCATGCACGTGAAGCGTGAGGCCATCAGCGAACTCTTCACCAAGCACCTCGGGACGGCGCCCACCGACAGCCCCGAAGAGCTGACGATGATCGCCCGTCGCCACCTCCGTCAGCTTTACGTCGACGCCGACATCGGCATCACCGGCGCCAACTTCCTGGTCGCGGAGACCGGCCAGATCTCGATCACCGAGAACGAAGGCAACGCCCGGCTCACGGCCGCCCTGCCCCGCATCCATATCGCGCTTTCGGGCATCGAGAAGGTCGTGAACAAGCTCGACGACCTTTCCGTCCTGCTGCCGATGCTGGCCACCGCAGGCGCCGGCCAGCCGATGACCTGCTACAACACCCTTTACTCCGGCCCCCGGAAGAAAGGCGAATGCGACGGTCCGGAAGAATTCCACATCGTCCTGCTCGACAACGCCCGCACCCGCCTGCTGGCCGACCCCGAGCAGCGTGACGCCCTCCATTGCATCCGTTGCGGCGCCTGCCTCAACGTCTGCCCGATATTCAAGAACATCGGCGGCCTCGCGTACGGCACCACCTACCAGGGCCCCATCGGTTCGGTGATCACCCCGCACCTGCGTGGCCTGAAGCAGTGGAACCACCTGTCCGGCGCCTCTTCGCTCTGCGGCGCCTGTACCGACGCGTGTCCGGTCCGCATCGACCTGCACCACCACCTGCTGCACAACCGTCGTAACGCCGCCAAGGAGTCGCCGACGCTGTTCGACCGCGTCTTCCATCACGGCTTCAACTTCGTGATCAAGCGTCCGTGGCTCTTCGCGACGGGCGGCCGGATCTTCCGCGCCACCCTGCCGCTGCTCCAGAAACTGCCTCTGCCTTATATGGGCGCCGGGATGAAGACCCGCGACCTGCCCAAGGCTCCCTCCCAATCCTTCCGCGACCAGTGGAAGCACCAGAATGTCTGACGCTCGCTCCGATATCTTCGCCCGCATACGCGAGGCGCTGAAGGTGAAGGCCCCCAAGCCGCACCTGAAGACCGATGCCAATCCGGGCAAGACCTCCGAGGTGGCCAAGCCTTGGTTGCCCGATGGCGGCGAAACCGCCGACGCCAGCCTCGCGATCCTCTCCGAGCAGCTTGCCAAGCTTAAGGCCGTGCTCATCCGCGTCCCTGACCAGGCGGCAGCCGTCAAGGCCGTAGCCGAGCTCGCCTCGTCGAAGAACTGGAAGAAGGTCGCCTACCATGGACATGACCTGCTGCGCCCCGTGGCATCCGGCCTGAGTTGCGAGACCTGGGAGGCCGACGCCACCTTCGACAAGCAGCGCCTCGAAGGGTGCGACGCCGGCATCACCACCTGCGAATCGATCGTCGCCCAGCTGGGCGCCATCCTGGTCTCCAGCGCCACTTCCGGCGGCCGCGCCCTCTCCGTGCTGCCGCACGTCCACGTCGTCGTCGCGGAAGCCTCCCAGGTCGTCCCCGACCTCGGGTCAGCCCTGGCCTTGGCCAAGGCGCGCCATGGCGACCAGATGCCTAGCATGCTCTCCTTCATCACCGGCCCGAGCCGGACCGGCGACATCGAGCGCATCCTCGTCCTCGGCGCCCACGGCCCGAAGGAACTTTACCTCGTCCTGGTCGGCTGACCTCTTGCCATGCGCCCGGCCCTCAATGCAACGTTCATCGCGGCCGCCTGCTTTTCGTTCGCCTACGGCGGCGAAGTCTCCCCGCAGAAATGGTCCGGAGACATCAACGTCCCTGACCCCGTGGCATGCACGGCGGACGAGAAGGGCAACATCTATGCGACCTCGACCAGCCGACGCAAAGCCGGCGACATCGACATCCGGGAACACCGGGATTGGATCCCTTACGACGTCGCGCTGACTTCCGCGGACGAAAAACTCGCGTTCCTCAAGGCGAAGCTCGCGCCCGGCCTATTCCGCTCGGCGAACGGCGGCATCAAGGACTTCAACGGCGACGGCGTCATCGACTGGCAGGATCTCACTTTTAACAAGGAGCGGATCTACAAGCTTTCCGACACCCACGACACCGGAGTGGCTGACAAGGTCACCGTCTTCGCCGAAGGCATGAATCTGCCGAACTCGGGCATCGCCGCAGGCATCCTGTATTTCGACGGCTGGGTCTACGTGACGGCCATGCCCAACCTGTACCGCTTCAAGGACACGGATGGCGACGGGGTCGCGGACGTGCAAGAAGTCGTCGCCTCAGGCTTCGGCTGCCATCTCGCCTACGCCGGACATGACATGCATGGCCTTCGGCTTGGACCGGATGGACGCATCTATTGGACCATCGGAGACAAGGGCTTCAACGTGGTCAGCAAGGAGGGAAGGCGTTTCTTTTATCCTCACACCGGCGCAGTCCTAAGATGCGAACCGGATGGCACGAATTTCGAGGTATTCGCGTTCGGCATCCGCAACCTCCAGGAGCTCGCCTTCGACGACCTTGGCAACATCATCGGCGTCGACAACGATGCCGACCAGCCGAAGGAGCGAGAGCGCCTGGTCTACCTACTGGAAGGCTCCGACTCCGGCTGGCGCTGCCAGCACCAGTACATGGCCCTTGGCAGCCGCTGGATGAAGGAAAACATCTGGATGCCGGCGGGAAACCCCGATCAGCCGCTCAACGTCACCCCTCCCATCGCGAACTATTCAGATGGGCCTTGCGGTTTCCTTCATGAGCCTGGCCACGCCCTCGACGGCACGCTCCGTCAGCACTTCCTGCTCGACCAGTTCCCGAAGGGCAAGATGGATGCCTTCACGCTGGAGCCTGACAAGGACAGCTTCAAGATGACCAACCTGCGCACCGTCAACAGCGGGCAGATGTTCATCGGCATGACCTGGGGGACCGACGGACGCGCCTACTTCGTCGACTGGATGGGCGGCTATCCCCTTAAGCAGAAAGGCGCCGTCTGGAGGATGGATGTCGCTCCCAACATCGACAAGAGCTCCGAAGCCTTCCTCTCGAAGTCATTCGCCGAAGCGATGCCCAAGGAGGCGCTGCTCGAATTGCTTGGCCATCGCGATCAACGCGTACGCGTCAACGCGTCGATACGACTCGACCGTCAGGCGGCATGGGATGACATGCTGGCCGTCGCCAACCGCCAGACGGCCTCACGCCACGCCCGCATCCACGGGATCTGGGGCTACGGCATGGGCTTACGGCACGGCAAGATCGCTGACATCAGGCCGGCACTCGACCTGCTTGACGACCCTGACATGGAAATCCGGGTGCAGGCACTCAAGGTCTTCAGCGAGACAAAGCCTGCCGAGCAACTGATCGGGAAGGTTAAAGCTCAGCTGGAGGTGTCGGACCTTAGGGTACGCACGCAGGCCGGCATCACCTTGGGCAAGCTCGGAGGAAAGGTCGACTTCGGAAGCTTCCTCCATGACGCCGAAGCGGACCTGCGCCTGCCTTGGCTGCGCCACGGTCTTGTCTCCGGTATGGCCGGAACCCAAGGCGACGAAACCCTGCTCGCCATCGCCAAATCAAACCAAGGAGCAAAAGCGGCCTTCGCAACCCTCGCCTTGGCCCGCCGGAGATCGCCGCTCTTGGCAAAACTTCTGGACCATGCCAACCCCGAGGTCGTCGTCGAAGCCGCCCGCGCTATCCATGACGACGAAGGCATTCCCTCCGCACAGGCCGAACTCGCGGCGGCGTTGACGCAACATGACCTTCCCTACCCCGCTGCGCGCCGTGCGCTCAACTCCAACTTGCGACTCGGCGACGCCGCCGCCTTGGGACGACTGACGGATTGGACGCTCAGGCTGCCCACGGGCGCCCCATTGCGAGAAGAGGCCTTCCGCGCCCTGCTGTCATTCGACCAACCCCCGGTCCTCGACCTTGTCGATGGTACGGCCAAGAAGTACGCAGCCCGCGACGTCAAGGCCATCGCCGCCCGCCTCCGCACCCGTCAGGATGACTTCCTCGCGATTACGCAGCCTGCCGAACGGGCGGCCGCCTTGGAACTGATGGTGAAATACGAACTGGAAATCCCCTTCCCGGTGCTCCTCGCCTTGGCCGAGGACCTCAAGGCCGCTCCCGCCGTACGCCTCCAGACGCTCCGACTGCTCGGACGCAAGACGACCGAATCCGAAGCGGTGATCCGCACGCTTCGCAACGCGAGTGGCGAAGGCAATCCTTCCGAAGTCCGCATCGAGGCCGTCGGACAGCTTTTCACCCGCGACGTTGCTTCGGCGATGGAGGTCGCCCGTTCTATCCTGAATTCAAAGTCGGCGAAGTTGCCTGAAAAACAGGCGGTCGTGTCCGCCCTGAGAGGACGCACGGATGCGGCTTCGCTGAAGCTCCTGGAAGAACTCGTCGGTCGCCTCGTCGCCCGCAAATTAGACCCAGGCCTGAAGCTTGAAGTATTCACGTTGGCTCGCGAATCCGCCGCCCCGGAGCTCGCCGCCGCGATCAAGAAATACCTCACCCTTGGTCCCAAAGGCGGACTCAGGATGGCCGGCCCGGAAGTCCCGTACGAATTGCTGACGGACGGAGGGGACCCCCTCAAAGGCAAAGCCATCATCAATGGTCACCTGGGAGCCAATTGCATCGCCTGTCATCGGGTAGACTCCGAAGAAGGCAGCGAAGTCGGCCCTCTCCTCCGCTACGTAGGCGGACTACGAACCAAGGATGAACTCGCCGAGTCGCTCGTCGAACCGTCGGCCAAGATCGTCCCGGGATTCGGGGTGGAAACCATCGTGCTGAAAGACGGCGCCACCCTGGCGGGCAGCGTGATCAAGGAGAACGCCAAGACCATCGAGTTCAAACTGCCCGACGGGAAGACTCAGAAGATCGCCGTTGCTTCCGTCGCATCCCGGACGCCGCCGGTATCGGTCATGCCTCCCATGCTGGGGATCCTGACCGCCTCCGAAATACGCGACGTCGTAGCCTATCTTTCAGGCCTTAAGCCCAAGGCCGCCAAGTCGAAGACCGACAAGTCGAAGACCGACAAGTCGAAGAAATAGGCTCTGCTGGGTTGAGTATGTCCGGCGAAAGCCTGAAATACGCCTATGCTGTTTCGTCTCCTGCTGTTCGCCCCGCTGCTGGCTTTCGCCGAACCCTCGCTGATCGCGGAATGGCAGAAACAATACGACGCCTGGTATTGGCCAGCCCAGATGTCCCGGCCGGAAAACGTGCGCTGGTCGGAATCGGGACGCCTGATGACCTACTCTTGGCGCGAAAGTTCGGGCCAGACATGGAAGCTGGCGGATTGCGCGACCGGCCAGGTCCGTCCTGCGTTCGACCACGAGAAGGTCGCGGCCGCCCTATCCGAACTCACCAAGAACAAGGTGACCTCCAAGAAGTGGCCGTTCAGCCGAGTCCACGCCCTCGACGATGGGCGCGTCCGGTTGGAATCGGACGGCGAAGCCTGGATCGTCGAAGCCAACCAACGTCTTACGCCTACGCAACCTGGCAAGAAATCCGACGCCGCCACGCCTGAGAAAACCGGCAAAGGCCCGGGAGAATCACGCCGCCTTTCCTACTCGCGTCAGCAAGCTGAATCTCCGTCCGGAGAACGTCGGGTGGAACTCCGGGGAGGCAACGTGTTCCTCATAGAGACCAGGAACGGCAACCGCGAGACGAAGCTCACCCAAGATGGCGTCGAGGGTAAGGACGGCTGGGTCGGCCCGGCGAGCTGGTCGCCGGACGGCCGCCATTTCGCCCTCTGGCGCGAGCGCGTGGCGCCGGTACGCCAATATCTCGTCACCGACTCGGTGAAGCAGACCAAGAAGACGATTCCCTACGACAAGCCGGGTGACGATCGCACCGAGCGCATCCCGTGGGTCTTCTCGGCCGAGGGCGATAACCTCGGCCGGCCGGCCGCTGGAGTGCTGCCACAGGCCCACACCACCGAACGGCTCGACTGGTCTGCGGACTCCCAGCGCCTGACCTCCGAGTTCATCAAGCGCGGCTTCACCGGGCACGGCATCATCGAATATGACGTCGTGCGCCGAACCTGGCGGCGAATGATCACGGAAGAAGACCCTAAGTTCGTCTACTCCTTCGCGACGCGCTACCGCTTCGACCTGAGCGAACAGCGGACGCTCTGGATGTCGGAGCGCACCGGCTGGCTGCACCTGTATTCCGTAGGCCTGAAGGACGGAAAGACCGTCCAACCCCTCACCTCAGGGACTTGGGTGACGAAAGAAATCATCAAGGTGGACGAAAAGGAGGGATCCGTGACCTTCGTGGCGTTAGGCCGCAATCCCGGCGAAAACCCTTATCACCAACATTTCTGCAAGGTCGGCCTGGATGGGCGAGGGCTCGTCGACCTCACGCCGACCGACGGAAATCATGAGGCCACCTTCTCCCCCGATCGCCGCACCTTGATCGATACGTCATCACGGGTCGACACGCCGCCCACCTTCACGCTCCGCAGCGGTCTCGACGGACACTTCATCGCGAAGCTGGGGGAAGCCGACCCCACGCCGCTCAAGAAAGCCGGCTGGACGGCCACCAAGCCGTTCGTGGCCAAGGACCGGGACGGGAAGTTCGACATCTGGGGGGTCGTGACACGGCCTCACCCGTTCGACCCGAAGAAGAAATATCCGGTGATCGAGAACATCTACGCCGGGCCGCACGGCTCCTTCGCCCCACATTCGTTCAATTGGTGGAACCGCAACCATCGCGAGCTTGCGTCTTGCGGGTTCTACGTCGTCCAGATGGACGGACGCGGCACCAACAACCGCGGCAAGGAGTTCCACCAGTACTGCTGGCGCAACCTTAAGGACGGTGGCTTCGACGATCGCATCGCCTGGATCAAGGCGCTCGCCAAGACGGAACCCAACATGGACCTCTCACGCGTCGGCATCTTCGGCGGCTCGGCCGGCGGACAGAATACCGCGCACGCCGTCCTGCTGCATGGCGATTTCTATAAGGCCGGCGCCGCTGACTGCGGCTGCTACGACAACCGGATCGACAAGCTCTGGTGGAACGAGCAATGGCTAGGCTACCCCATCGGTCCTTGGTATGAGGAAAACTCCTGCGCGCATTACGCCGCCAACCTGAAAGGACGCCTCTTCCTTTCCGTCGGAGAATCCGACACCAACGTCGACGTGAAGTGCAGCTATGACTTCCGCGACGCCTTGCTGGCGGCGAGCAAGAAGGACCAGGTCGAGTTCCACGTCGTGCCAGGCGCCAATCATGGCGCCGGCGAATCCAACGAGATGCGTGAGAAGCGTGCGCGATTCTTCCAATCGGCCCTAGGCAGGCCGCTCCCCCTTTAAGATGACCTCCCAACCTCCCGGCCTGATCGAACTCAGGCTCAACAACGTCGGCCAGCTCTTCAACACCATGGACCCCTCGCCGTTCCATGAGCGCGACCTGGACCATGACGCCGAGGAGTTCATCCTCAGCTGGGCGCGCGAGCATCGGCGGGACTCCGACCTGCGCATCAGGATCGTCCTCCGCCAGCCGGAGGACGTTGAAGCCGCGCGGCTGGTGAAGGAATCGATCCAGCATTATTTCGATTACCGGGCCCGGATCGCGAGCCAGGACCTCGGCGGCCTCTTCCGCGAGGGCCGTGCCGCCCTGCTGATCGGCCTGATCTTCCTGGCCGCCACGCTGGTCCTGCGCGACCTCATCACCCCCGGCCATCGGCTGGGCGACTTCATCCGCGAAGGACTGACGATCTGCGGGTGGGTGGGACTGTGGAAGCCCATCGACATCCATCTGTACCGTTGGTGGCCCCTGCAGGCCCACGGAAGGCTCTTATCAAGGCTTTCCCGCTGTCCGGTCGAAGTCGTCTTCGAGTCCTGAAGGCAAGGCGTCCCTGCGCTTATGACCAGGGTAAGGAACGTCGAAATAACGAATTTTTTACGATGAGGCATTGACTGAGGCACCCCCCTGCCCCAATCCAAACCTTTCGCATGCAGAATTTCGCGAGCCAGTGCCTGGACCAGACCAAGGCCCTCCTCAAACTCAACTTCAATTCCCTCGCAGCTGATGGCACCGTCGTGCCCGTCGCCGGGGAAGTCTCCCGGGCTGACGAGCCCGGCCACGCCGCCCTGGCCTTCGGGGAATACTTCCGCGCCACCGGGGAGCTCCACCTCGACCGCCAGAACATCGCCGAGATCGTCGCGCGCACCATCACCGCGCAGGTCCGGATCAGCAAAGGCTCCGACAACGGCATGGCCTTCGCCTGCCTCGGACTCCTGGCCTTCGGGCCGACCCGCGAACGCAACCCCGTCTGGGAGATCCTCGACGAAGCGACCCGCGCCCTCATCGACGAGCGCCTGGCCATCGAGCATGACCACCACGACCACGTCCAAGCCTTCGACATCGCCAAGGCAGTCTGTCGCTTCTCCTTCGGCCTGACCAAGAAGGACGAGACCGGCCCCCTCGTAGACCGCTTCATGGACCGCATCGCCGCGGCCTCCACCGGCGGTTTCCACGACGAAGCCTCCAAGGCGGCGAACGCCGAGAATTTCGGAGGCGCCTTCGACCTCTACGGCGTCGTTTCGCTGATCTTCATCCGTCAGTCCCTGCAGCTTCACGCCAACATCCAGCTCCGCGATTCCAAGCTGCCCAAGCTCCGCGCCCTGGCCGAGAAGTATGTCCGCGTGATCATGGATACCGTCCGCGACGACGGACTGGGTTGGTGCTACGGCCGCGGCATCGGCGCCTACGGCCAGATGCATTGCATCACCCTCCTCCTCCAGGCCCTCCGCGACCGCTGGGTGCCCGTCGAAAAGGAAGCCTTGGCACGCGACCTCGTCCGTCGCCTTTACGCCAACTTCTTCACCACGTTCTTCGACGCCGAACACGGCCTGATCATCGTGCGCGACGCCGAGCGCGACACCATCCCCGGCCACACCACGCGCATGGCCAATTTCGACGCCGCACGCTACCTCTCCCAGTGGTCCCGCCTCGCGAAGACCATCGGCGGGGCGATGGAAGTCGTGAAGCCGTCCAGCCGCCTGCCCGTCTGCCGCTTCTTCTCCTTCGACAAGTCGCCGCGCAAGGAACAAGGCCTGCTCTCCTACCAGGACCCCGCCTCGGGCCTCCATGTCATCCTGCCGCTGGTCTCCGCCGGCTCCCACCGTTTCTCCGATTCGCTGGCGTTCCCGCACATGCCCGGCGTCTTCGACTGGCCGTCCAATCTGCAGACCACCCCCTTCATCCCCGAGTTCACGATCGGCGGAAAGACCTATACCCCTTCCTTCTACGGCAAGAACGCCCAGGTCGCCATGGGCACGAAGGCCGGCACCTATCACTTCCGCTACGACCAGCCTGACCTGATCGACCGCGACGAGAAGCTCTCCGCCAACGTCGCCTCGCTCAAGGTGGATTGGGAATTCAACGGCGGCCGCCTCGTCGCCCGCTACACCCTGACGGCCAAGGCCGCCGTGGTGCTGGAGGAATTCCGCCTCGTCCTGCCGATCGCCACGACGCACTCCCGCATGACCCCGGGCAACGCCTTGGTGCTTGGCGCCGAATCGCATCGCTGCGAGGTCCTGAAGGACGATTTCCATTCGACCTGGGCCGAGACCAAGGTCGTAAGCGACAACCCCAAGCATCGTACCTGCTGGGGTAAGGTCCATTTCTACCAGACGCTTCAGCGCGACAAGTCCATGCCCCTGCGGGCCGGCACGGCTTACGGCTTCGAAATCGCCTACCAGCCCCATATCGTCCGGGCCGGCGACGCCGTCTGAGGCCGCTTTCCCGCCGGCACCCGCCTTCGGGGTTGTCCTGAGGGCTTCGTATCCCCTATCTCCCTAGGGTAATACTTTCATGCCCAGTCCGTTCTACATCACCACGGCCATCGACTACGCCAACGGCTCGCCGCACCTCGGCCACGCCTACGAGAAAGTCCTCTCCGACGTGATCTCGCGCCACATGCGCATGGGCGGGCGCCAGGTGCACTTCCTGACCGGACTCGATGAACATGGGCAGAAGGTCCAGCAGACCGCCCTGAAGCGCGGCGTCGAGCCCCAGGTCCTCGTCGACGAGATCGCCGCCGTCTTCAAAGGGATGCTCGGCGACCTGAACATCTCGAACGACGACTACATCCGTACCACCGAACCACGGCACAAGAAGGTCGTGCAACAGTTCCTCCAGAAACTCTTCGACCAAGGCCTGATCTACAAAGGCCAGAAGACCGACTGGTATTCGACGCGGCAGGAACAGTTCCTCACGGACAAGGACCGCGCCCCCGACGGCTCCTGGCCGGAGATCTACGGCGAAGTCACGCAGACGACGGAGGAGAACTATTATTTCAAGCTCACCCAGTTCCAGCCCTGGCTCGTCGAGCACATCAAGTCCCATCCGGATTTCATCACTCCCCGCTTCCGGCAGAACCAGGTCCTCGAATTCCTGAAGGAACCGATGAACGACCTCTGCATCTCGCGCCCGAAATCGCGCCTGACCTGGGGCATCGAACTTCCCTTCGACACGTCGTTCGTCACCTACGTCTGGTTCGACGCCCTGACGAACTACTACTCCGCCGTCGCCGAAAAGGGCTTCTGGCCGGCCGACGTCCACGTCATCGGCAAGGACATCCTTTCGCCACCCCACGCCGTCTACTGGCCTTGCATGCTCAAGGCGATGGGCATCGAGCCGCCGCGGCAGCTGCTCGTCCACGGCTGGTGGACCGTCAACAACCAGAAAGCCTCCAAGAGTTCCGGCAACGCGACGAACACCCTCGGCTACGCCTCGACGCATGGCGCCGACGCGTTCCGTTTCTACCTTTGCCGGGAGATGGTCGTCGGACAGGACGCCGACTTCTCGACGCTCACCTTCGAGAACCGCTATAAGGCCGACCTCGGGAACAATCTCGGCAACCTCGTCAACCGGCTGCTCAACATGGTGGGACGCAACTATGCCGGCGCGATTCCGGCCGCCTCGGCCGACGAGGACCTGGAGAAGAACCTGCGGCAGCTCTGGGATGTTTCGGCCAAGAAGTACGCCGAGGCCTTCGCCGACTATCAGGTCAGCCACGCCCTCGAAGCCCTCTGGGTCTTCATCAGCGCGATGAACGCCTACATCGAAGCCCGTGCGCCATGGAAACTGGCGAAGTCCGCCGATCCCGCCGACCGCGCCCGGCTGGATTCCTGTCTCGCGCACGTGGCCGAAGGCCTCCGCCTCGTCGGGACGTTGCTGACCCCCGTGATGCCGGCCACCTGCGACAAGCTGCTGACCAACATCGGCCGCCCCGTCGCGACCTCCTTCGAGGGCCAGCTCGCCTGGTCTGACGTCTGCACCGGTTCCAAGGTGGCCGAAAAGTGCATCCTTTTCCCGCCGGTCGAGGCTTCCGCAGAAACTCCTTCGGCCTGATTGGACAAATAGCGCGGAGACCTTACCTTCACCGCCGTGGACTCCGTCAAGACGATCGATGAGGCCGCCCAGCTGGCGGACGCCGAGAAACGAGCCGGCGGCGAAGGTTTCGTCAGTTACACTTTTCCGGTCCCGGAACTCGATCCGCTCGCCGTCCTGGAAACCCTGAATGAGCCAGCGCCTCGCGGCTACTTCGAGAATCCGTCGAGGAAGCGTTCCCACGCCGCGGGGTCGCCGCTCCATCAGTGGTCCGGACGAGGCGAGAACAGATTCAACGACGCCGACCGCTGGTTGCGCGACACCGATGCCACGCTGACCTGCGTCGGCGCCCGTCCGCGCATCATCGCCACCTTCCCGTTCTATCCCGGCACGGACAACGAAGGCGCCGAGGCGAAGCTCTTCCTGCCCAGCTGGCAGGTCATCAGCGAAGATGGCCTGACTATCGTATCCTTGGTCGAGCCCGCCGCCCCGGGTTGCGCGGCCCGCCTGGCCATCAGGGCGGAAAGCTTCCGCAAGTTCAGCTACCGCTCGACCCCTCCGCCCCCGCGCGCGCCCGTCCCGACCGTCCTTTCGGAGGTCGGCGGCGCCTGGTTCCCGTCCGCGGTGCTCCGCGCCACCGAACTGATCAAGGAAGGCTCCTTCGAGAAGATCGTGCTCTCCCGGGCCTTCGACTGGCGGCGATCCGAACCTTTCAGCATCTACGCGACGCTGCATCGCCTCCGCCGAGGCAATCCGCAATGCCACACTTTCCTCGTCGACGAGACCGACGGAGCTCTCGTCGGTTCCACCCCTGAGACCTTGCTCTCCCTCTTCGACGGCTCCGTCCGGTCCGAATCAGTGGCAGGAACCACTCGACGCGGCGAATCGGCCTCGGAAGACGCCAGCCTGGCCGAGGCGCTCCTGACCAGCGAAAAGGACCTCCGCGAACACAGCGCCGTGACCGCCTCGATCCTCCGCCGCCTCCGCATGGTCGGCGTCCTGGCCGCGACGTCTCGCAACGCCGAACTGCTGCGCCTCGGCAACGTGATGCACCTGCGTACCCCGATCGAAGGCACGATGCCGGCTGACCGGCGCTTCCTCGAGGTCGCGGGCGAACTCCATCCGACGCCGGCCGTCGGCGGCAAGCCTCGGGCGCTCGCCCTTCCCTTCATCCCCGGCTTCGAGCCCCATCAACGCGGACTTTACACGGGGGCGGTCGGCTGGGTGAGCTCCGACGGGTCCACCGGCAAGCTGTTCGTGGCCTTGCGCTGCGCGCGTCTCAAAGGCTCCGAAGCCAGGGCATTCGCCGGCGCCGGCATCGTGGCAGGTTCCGATCCGGACGCGGAGTCGACCGAGACGGAAATGAAGCTACGCACGATCCTCGAAGCGCTGATCTGAAGATGAAGGTCGTCTTACAGCGCGTCCTCTCCGCCTCGGTGAGCGTCGACGGCGTCACCACCGGCGAGATCGGACGAGGCTATCTTCTGCTCGTCGGCCTCGCCGCAGGCGACGACGAGGCAACGGTCCGGCGGCTCGCCTCGGATGTCTCCAAGTCCCGTCTCATGTCCGACGCACAAGGCAAGATGGGCGTGAACCTGCATGACTCCGGCGGACAAGCCCTGGCCGTAAGCCAGTTCACCCTGTTGGCCGACTTCTCCAAGGGCAACCGACCGTCGTTCAACGGGGCCGCCAAGCCCGAGGCAGCCAAGCCGCTCTTCGACCTGTTCGTCGCGGAAATGATACGGCTGCAGGGCAAGCCGGTTCCGACCGGCGTCTTTGGCGCGGACATGCGCGTCGAACTCGTCAACGACGGGCCGGTCACGGTGGTCCTCGAGTAATTTAGGCTTAACCTCCACCCCCGCCGCCGCTACCCCTGAGGTCCGCCCATGCTTTCCGTCCGCATCATACCTTGCCTCGACGTCCATGGAGGTCGCGTCGTCAAGGGCATCAAGTTCGAGGAACTGCGTGATGCCGGCGATCCGGTGGCCGTCGCCGCCGCCTATGAGAAGCAAGGCGCCGACGAACTCGTCTTCCTGGACATCACCGCCTCCAGCGACGAACGCCGGACGATGGTAGACGTCGTCGAACGGACCGCCGACCAGGTCTTCATGCCTCTCACCGTCGGCGGAGGCCTCCGGTCCGTCGAAGACATCCGCACCATGCTCAACGCGGGCGCCGACAAGGTCTCGCTCAACACTTCCGCGATCAAGGATCCGAACCTCGTGCTCGAGTCGGCCCGCAAGTTCGGCAGCCAGTGCATCGTGGTCGCGATCGACGCCAAGAACGTCGGCCCGGGCAAATGGGAAGTCTTCACCCACGGCGGACGCCATCCGACCGGCCTCGACGCCGTCGAATGGGCCCGCAAGGCACACTCCCTCGGCGCCGGCGAAATCCTGCTGACCAGCATGGACCGCGACGGCACCGCGGCCGGCTACGACATCCCCCTCAACCTCGCCGTCTCCTCGGCCGTCGAAGTCCCCGTCATCGCCTCCGGCGGCGCCGGCAACCTCGACCACATGGCCGACGTCCTGAAGCAAGGCGGCGCCAGCGCCGTGCTCGCCGCCAGCATCTTCCACTTCGGAACCTACACTGTCCGCCAGGCCAAGGAGCACCTGCGCGCCGCCGGCCTGCCGGTAAGGCTTTAAGCGAGGGCAGGCGGAGCGGCCTTAGGCATCACCAGGATCTTGTCCAGGCGATGTCCGTCCATGTCGACGACCTCGAAGATATGTCCGAGGGCTTCGACCCGGTCGCCTTCCGCGGGGATGCGGCCGAGCGTGCGCATGATGAAACCCGAGATGGCGGTGAACCTGCCTGAGCCTTCGCCGGGAAAACGACCGACGATGCCGGTGGCCTCGCGGAAATCGTCGAGCGAGACGACGGCGTCGACGAGCCAGCTGCCGTCTTCGCGGCGGCGGACGGGCTTGGGCTGAGCGATCGGCGAGCCTTCGTTCGGGAGTTCGCCGACCACGGATTCAAGGACATCGTTCAGCGAGACGACGCCGCGGACGCGGCCGAACTCGTCCGTGACGAGGGCGATATGGATCTTGTCCTTGCGGAACTTCTCAAGGAGCTGGGTGCCGGTGCAGGCGGGCGGAACGGTCGGCGAGTCCGTCAGCAGGTCCTTGATGGAAGCCGTGCCCACGAGCGAAAGATTGGCCCACAGACGCTTGACCGAGACGACGCCAAGGGGACGGTCGGGGGAGCCGCGGTAGACCGGGAACCAAGTGTGGCCCGAGGCCACGACCTTGCGCCAGTTCACCTCGTCGGAGTCGTCGAGATTCAGCCACACCACCCGGTTGCTCGGCGTCATCAGCTGCTCGGCCGTGATCAGGTCGAGCGAAAGCGCGCCGTGGACCATCCGATGTTCGGCCGCATGCAGGACGCCCGAGGCCATGCCTTGGTCGACCATCATGCGGAGCTCGTCTTCGGACATCGTGTCTTCCGGCGCGCGTTTCCGGCCGAACGCGAGCATGACGATGTCGGCGCACCAGCTCATGGAATTCACCAACGGCGAGGAGAGCCCGGCGACGAGGGCCATCGGACGGGCCAAGGCCGCGGCCATCTTCTCCGATTCGACCAACGCCAGGCGCTTGGGCACGATCTCGGCGAAGATGACGGTCAGCGCCCCGATGACGAACGACAGGACGCCTTCGGAGATCACCTTGGAGTGCTCCGAGACGAACTCCCAGCGGCTGTCGTCCAGCCAGGGCTTCAGCTTCAGGGCCAGAGGCGGACCGCCGTAGATCGCGGCGACGATGCCGCCGAAAGTCATGCCGACCTGCACTGTCGACAGGAACTTCGAAGGATCGGCCAGCAACGCCAAGGCCTTGGCGGCGCCCTTGTCGCCATTCTCAGCCATCTTGGCCAGACGACGACGGTTGGACGACACAAGCGCCATCTCGGCCAGGACGAACAACGCGGTGACCAAAAGGCAGGCGACTATGAGAAGTATTTCCACTTTTAGGGCTGTTTAGGGGGTGCGACTGTCCCCGTCAAATCCGCTTGTTCACATCCTGCCACCCCCTACGTTCTAATCCTCAATGGCGACCCATTTCGAGGCAATCATCGTCGGCAGCGGCATCGGCGGGCTGAGTTTCGCGCTCAACCTCGCCCAGCGCGGTCATTCGGTCGCCATCGTGACGAAGAAGACGAGTTCCGAGTCCAACACCAACTGGGCCCAAGGCGGGATCGCCTGCGTCACGGACAAGACGGACGACTTCCAAAGCCACGTGAAGGACACCCTGACGGCCGGCGACGGCCTCTGCGACCTGGATGCTGTCACGCATATCATCGAATCCGGACCTGCCCGCGTCGCGGAACTCATCGCCTGGGGCGTCGAGTTCGAGAACGGAGCTGACGGTCGGCCGGACCTCGGCCGCGAAGGCGGCCACTCCAGGCGTCGCATCCTTCATGCCCGCGACATGACCGGACGCGCCATCGAGTCCGCCTTGCTGCGTGCCATCGCCAGCTCGCCCAAGGTGGTGATGATGGAGCACCATCTGGCGATCGACCTGATCACGCGCGCCAAGCTCGGAGCCTGTCCGGTCGGCTCCCCGGATGATCGCGTGCTCGGCCTGCACGTCTTGAACACCAAAGCCGGTCGCGTCGACACGCTGTCGGCATCGGTCGTCGTGCTCGCCACCGGCGGCACCGGACAGGTCTACCAGTTCACGACCAACCCCGATATCGCCACCGGCGACGGCATCGCGATGGCCTATCGCGCCGGCGCCGAGGTCCGCGACATGGAGATGGTCCAGTTCCATCCGACCGCGCTCAAGGCTCCGGACGGCGGCCGCGCCCTGATCTCCGAAGCCGTCCGCGGCGAAGGCGCCATCCTCCGCGACCTTTCGCACCGCGCGTTCATGAAGGACTTCCACCCGCTCGGCGACCTGGCGCCGCGCGACATCGTCGCCCGGGCCATAGACTCCGTGATGAAACGCGACGGCGTGCCGCACGTGCTGCTCGACGCCACGCAGGTGGCCAAAGGACATTTCCAGGAACGCTTCCCGCATATCTTCGAAACCTGCCGCAAGGCCGGCTTCGACCTCACCAAGGAACCGGTCCCGGTCGTCCCGGCGGCGCATTACCTCTGCGGCGGCGTCGCGACGGACCTCCGCGGCCAGACCTCCCTTCCCGCCCTCTTCGCGGTCGGCGAGGTCGCCTGCACCGGACTGCATGGCGCCAACCGGCTCGCCTCCAACTCCTTGCTCGAAGCGGTCGTGATGGCGCATGACGGAGCCACGGCCGCCCATGAGGAAATCGTGCGAGGCGGGAGACCGGCGGGCGTCTTGCCGGCGTGGATCGACGGCTCGGCCGGCGATCCTGACGAGCGCGTCGTGCTCACGCACAACTGGGATGAACTCCGTCGCACGATGTGGGACTATGTCGGCATCGTCCGCTCGACGAAGCGCCTCCAGCGGGCCCGCACGCGCATCGGGACGCTGTCGGACGAGGTCCGCGAATATTACTGGAATTTCCGGGTCGAACCCCGCCTGCTCGAGCTGCGCAACCTGATCCAGGTGGCGGAACTCATCATCGACTGCGCGCTCCAGCGTCGCGAAAGCCGCGGCCTGCATTTCACCCTGGACTACCCCAGCAAGCTGGCGGAAGCCCGCCATACGTCGGTACGTCGCCCCAAAGGTCGCCCATGAAGATTGCCATCGTCGGGACCGGCGCCCTCGGCGGGTGGTACGCCGCCTTGCTCGCCGAAGCCGGACATGAAGTCCATTGCCTCGCTCGCAGCGACTTCGAGTTGATCCGCCGCAATGGCCTGACCATCCGCAACAAAGGCCAGGAACGCGTCGTACGCGTCGCTTCGGCCGCTCCTTGCGCCGCTGAGATAGGCCGTTGCGACCTCGTGGTCGTGACCATCAAGTCTACGGCTAACCATGCCCTGGCCGAACTGGTCGCTCCCCTGCTCGGCCCGGCGAGCCTGGTCCTGACGCTCCAGAACGGCATGGGGAATGTCGAGGCCCTCGCTCGACTGCTGCCGGCCGAGCGCATCGTCGCAGGCCTCTGCTTCGTCTGCATCAACCGCACGGCCCCGGCCGTCATCGACACGACAATGGCTGGATACGTACGGATGGCCGCCGCCGCCGGGCCTATCAATCCCGCCGTGACGACGTGCGTCGCTGCCTTCGTCGGAGCCCGCGTAGACTGCCAGGCGGAGACCTCCCTCGAGGCGGTGCTCTGGAAGAAACTCTGCTGGAACATCCCCTTCAACGGACTCTCCATCGCGGGCGGCGGCATCACGACCGACCTCATCCTGGCCGCCCCTGCGCTGAACGAGCGCGCCTATCTGCTGATGAAGGAAGTCCAAGCCGCCGCCCTAGCCCGCGGTCACGGCTTCGAAGATGCGCACATCAAGCGACAGTTCGTGGTCACGGCCGGCATGGGCCCGTATCGACCCTCCAGTCTCATCGATTTCGTCGAAGGACGCGAGGTCGAGGTCGAAGGAATCTGGGGCGAACCCCTGCGACGCGGGATCGAGGCCGGAGTCAGGATGCCTGAGCTGGTCAGGCTGGTCGCCGAGATCCAAGCGCGCATCGCGGCCAGAAAGTAGCCATCCATTGGCCGGGCACGGCAATCTCTGACTGAGAATCACGGTGCATAACTTGTTGATTACCCATCCTCGCACCGGGATGAGCAGGGACATGATGGGGACAGGTTGACCTTTGAGGTCAGCACCACTCCCTTCCCTTGCCCATGGCCCGAGTCCAAGCCGTCACCTTCGACCTAGCAGGCACCCTGCTTTTCCCCCATCCCTCGGTGGGCGGGGTTTATGCGGCCTGCGCGATGAAGCACGGAGTGGAAGTCGAGGCGGCGGTGCTGGACGCGGCGTTCCCTCTGGCCTTCAAGGGCGGTCCGAAAAACGCCAAGCCTGAGGTCTTCTGGAAGGAAGTCGTGCAACGTTGCTTCGGTCCGGCCTTGCCGGCGTCGAAGATCGATCCGGTGTTCAAGGAATGCTGGCTGGCCTTCGAACGCCCCGAGTCGTGGCGTCTGGCGCCGGGATCCTTGCAAGCCATCTCCGCCATCCGCTTCCTCGGCGTCAAGGTGGGCGTACTTTCGAATGCCGATGCCCGCATGCGCAAAGTCCTCGATGGGCACGGGTTGACCAAGCATCTCGACGGCATCTTCCTGTCCGAAGAAACCGGCTACACGAAGCCTGACCCCAAGGCGTTCGGTCAGGCCGCCAGGGCCCTCGGCGGCTCCATCTCAGGCCTGGTCCACTTCGGCGACAGCCCGACCGAGGATGGCGAGGGTGCGCGTGACGCCGGAGCCACCGGCGTGGTCGTGGGCGGAGCCCATGCGCCCGACCGATGCCTGCGCAACGAGAAGATCTCCGAGACGCCGTTCGCGGTCCGCGCCTTGCTGACCGAAGGAAAGCTCAAGGGGAAGTTCTCCCGGACCGTCCAGAACCTCCTGGCGAATCTCCGGGGCCTGCCCGAAGACCGCGGCCGCTCCACGGACCGAGCGATGAAGACGATCGACGATGCGGTGCAGGATGCCTTCAAGAAGCTCCGGCTGGACAAACCCGTGCCGGAGACGGCCATCGTCGCCCATTGGCTCGAGCTGCTGCCCCTCAAGCTGGCGAAGCGCTCCGCGCCGCTGCGCGTGCTCGAAGGAGGCAAGCTCGTGGTCCAATGCGAGAACTCCGTCATCAAGTCGGAGATCCGCTTCCATGAGCGGGCGATGCTGGCGAAGATCAGGCTCCTGCGCGGGTGCCAGGAAGTCCGCTCGATCAGCCTCGTGAACGCGTGATCAGTTCGACTTAGGCTCGAAAGGCTTCTGGAAGACGTCCTTGAAGTCGTAGACGTCCTTGAAGTCCTCGAGGTCGTCTTCGGGCGAACGTCCGAAAAGTCCCGTCTCGATGATGTTGAAGACGATGTTGCCGACGTCGGCGGATTTGCGCAGTCCCCAGTTATGGAGGAGCGGATAGGACATCGGGCCGTAAGTCTCGAGGACGTGCTGACGGAAACCTTCGAGCAGCTGCGGGCCGCTGACATGGCGGTTCACGGCGCTCTTGCCCTTCTTCGGTTCGCCATGGATCAGTTTCTGAGCATGGTCCAAGCCGAGGCGGACCACGTCGTAGGCCTGAGGCTGATAACGGGCATCCTTCTGCCTGATGATGCGGACGGCTTCGTCGAAATCCATGGTCAGAGTTTGGCGAGTTCGGCCAGCAGGCGGGCGTTCTGGGCTTCCGTGCCTACGGTGAGGCGGAGCCAGCCGGTCATGCCATAGCCACGCAGGGGGCGGACGATCACGCCGGCTTTCTGCAGCACCGTGAAGGCCTCCTCGGCCTTGGGGACCTGGGCGGCGAGGAAGTTGGCCTTACCGTCGATGTAAGCGAAGCCTAGCTTCTTGAGGCCGGCCGAAAGCTGGGCGATGCCGGCGGCATTCACCTCGCGGGTACGACGCACGAAAGCCTCGTCATCCAAGGCGGCTTCGGCGGCGGCCAGCGCCGGCAGGTTCACGTTGAACGGCTGGCGGACGCGATTGAGAAGCCCGCAGAGGTCGGTCGAGCCCATCAGGTAACCGACGCGCAGGCCGGCCAAACCATAGGCCTTGGAGAAGGTGCGGGAAAGGACGACCTTGCGGCCCGACTTCATCAGCGGACGGAGATCGGCGGAGGCCTCAAGGTATTCCGTGTAGGCCTCGTCGAGGCAGAAGATGACATCATCCGGAAGAGATTCCGCGAAAGCCAGGATGTCTGCCGGATCGTCGGTGCCTCCGGTGGGATTGTTCGGACTGGCGAGGAAGACGATGCGGGTCTTGGACGTGACCGCGGCACGCATGGCCTTGAGGTCATGACGGAAGCCCGGCATCGGCACCTCGACCGGCGTCGCTCCGAAGAGCATCGTCGCAAGTTTGTAGACGATGAAAGCCTGGGCGCCGAACACGACTTCGTCGCCCGGTCGCAGGAACGCCTGGGCCAGCAGGATCATCACCTCGTTCGAACCGTTCCCGATGACGAAGTTGCCCGGCTCGAGGGACCATTTCTTCGCCAGCTTTTCGCGCAGGAAGGTGCAGCCGCCGTCGGGATACAGATGACAGCTGTCGAGGGCCTTGCGGGCGGCGGCGAGACCGAGCGGCGAGGGGCCGAGGGGATTCTCGTTCGAGGCCAGCTTGATGACCGCCGCGGGGTCTAGGCCGAACTCACGGGCGACGACCTCGATGGGGCGTCCTGCCTCGTAGACGGGCTGGGTGAGCACGGGGCGATTGGCTAGGTCCGAATATGAAGCCATGGAGGAGGCAATCAATGCGGCTGTTCCAAGGATTGGCAAGCGTGAGCGAGCCCCTCCCCTCTTGCCACTGGCGGCGACGAGGCTTATGCGTGCCGCATGAAACTCGTCGTCACCGGCGCTTCCGGATTCCTGGGTCGTGAAGTCTGCCTCGCCGCCCTGCGTCGCGGATATCAGGTGCTGGCCCTGGGCGGCGCCCGTGCGCCGACGATCCCAGGAGTGGCACAAGCGAGCGCCTTCGATCTTTGCGACGAGGCCGCCCTCGAAGCCCTGCTCCTCGAGGAGTTCCCCCATGCCATCGTCCATTGCGCCGCCCTGCCGACGATCGAGGCCTGCCTGGCGGAACCCGAACGGGCGAGGAAACTCAATACCGACGTGCCGAAGAAGCTGGCGCAGCTATCGTTCCATCTCGGGGCCAAGCTCGTCCATCTCTCCACCGACACGGTCTTCGACGGGAAATCCGGCGGCTATCAGCCCACCGATACGCCGGCGCCGCTGAATCTCTACGGGGAGACCAAGGCGGCCGCCGAAGTGGAAGTCCTCCGCTTCGGCCGCGAGCACGCCGCCGTCCTCCGCACCTCTCCCATCATCGGCAACTCGGTCAGCGGGGACCGCGGACTCCACGAACGGCTTTTCGCTTCATGGAAGGAGGGCAAGCCGGCTACGCTCTTCACCGACGAGATCCGCCAGCCCGTCGAGGCGTCCAATCTCGCCGACGTCGCCATCGAGCTGTGCGAACGAGCCAACCTCTCCGGACTTTATCATTGGGCGGGCACGGAAGCCATGAGCCGACATGAGATCGGCGTCCGGATCGCCCGCCACTTCGGCCTCGATGCCGACGCGCTCGTCCGTCCGGTCAGCCGGGCAGAAGTCCCCGCCGCGGCTTCGCGACCCCGCGACCTCAGCCTGAGGCTCCATCCGCTTGCGGGCAAGTTGCGTACGTCGGCCCAATCCTTCGAGGAACAGCTCGCGCAACTACGCGTCCCCAGGGGGTGCGAAGACTGGTATGAGCAGACCACCGGTCGAAAGGTCGTGCGTAGGCTGGAAAAAGGCATAGACTTCTGAACATGGACGTTCTCCCCCGACAGGCCGCCGATGCGGTCGCCAACATGGCGGCGGACCTGATGCTGCTGGAGTTCTACCCCGCCCCGGAAAACGTCCGCTTCAGGGCCTACGCCTGGTCCGAACCCGCTTACACGTTCGGCGTCTCCCAGCCTTGGGCCAAATACCGGGCTCAGGTTCCGGCACGCTATCCGCTCGTCCGACGTTGCACCGGCGGCGGGCTCGTCTCGCATCTGGACGACTGGACCTTCGCCCTCGTCATTCCTCCGACGCACCCCCTCTTCAAGGCTGACGCCATGGCAAGTTATACGGCTGTCCATGAGGCGTTGTTGCAGGCCCTGCTGCTGCAAGGCCTGCCGGTGAAGCTCGCCCCGATGCCCGCAGGCACGCGCGACTTCCAGTCGCCTGACGATTGCTCGCGCCGCGCCGAACCCAACGACCTCGTCCGCAGCGACGACGGCCGCAAGGTGGCCGGCGCCGCGCAGAAACGCACCCGCAAAGGCCTGCTCCTCGAAGGATACGTGTGGCGGCCTTTCCTGGCCGGCTGCGACTGGCAACGCTTCGAGAAAGATTTCATCCGCACCCTCAGCGAGGTGCTGCAAAGCCCGGCGATGCCGGTAGCCGAGCCGACGTACAATCAGTTCGACCACGAAGGCACGTGGGGGAAGTTCTCCTCCCGCGAGTGGAACGAACGGATCTAGGCGAAGAGGTCCAGCTCAGGTCCGGCTTCCTTGGCCTTAGGCTTGGCCTGTGAGGACTTCGGAGTCTCGCCGGCGACCTTGGCCACGCCGGCCATCGGCATGGCCTTGGAGGGCAACCCAGACCCGGCCTCGAGGCCGCCCAGGATCTCCCGGGCGCGCTGAACGACGGCCGGAGGCATGCCGGCGAGCCGGGCGACCTGGATACCATAGGAACGGTCGGCGGCGCCAGGGACGACCCGACGGACGAAGACGATCTCATCCTTCCACTCCTTGACGGCGACGGACCAGTTACGAAGCCGCTTCATGGAGTCGGCCAGCTTCGTGAGCTCGTGATAGTGCGTGGCGAACAAGGTGCGCGGGCCGGCCTCGGCGCCGCCGTGCAGGTGTTCGGCGACGGCCCACGCGATGCTGATGCCGTCGTAGGTGCTCGTGCCTCGACCGATCTCGTCGAGCACGACCAAGGATCGGTTCGTCGCGTTGTTGAGGATGTTGGCGGTCTCGTTCATCTCGACCATGAAGGTCGAATTGCCGCGCGAAAGTTCGTCGGAAGCCCCGACGCGGCAGAAGATACGGTCCACCAGCCCGACTCGCGCCGACGTCGCCGGGACCCAGCAACCAAGATGGGCGAGCATGGCGATCAAAGCGACCTGGCGGATGTACGTCGATTTGCCGGCCATGTTGGGCCCGGTGAGCAAGGCGATCTGCGCGCCGGAGCTGCTGAGGCGGGTGTCGTTGGGCACGAAAGAGCCTGCACCCGGACGAGACCGCAGCATTTTTTCCACCACCGGGTGGCGACCTTGCTCGATCTCGAGGACGTCGGAATCGTCGACGACAGGCTTGGTCCAACTGGCTTCGCGGGCGAGTTCGGCCCAACCGCGCAAGATGTCGACTTCGGCGACCGCCTGGGCGGTACCCAGCAAAGATTCGGTCCGGGCGACCACTTCGGCGAGCAAGGCCTGGAAAAGTTCGGTCTCGCGGGCCAGGGCCTGCTCGTCGGCGCGCAACACTTCCCGCTCCTTGGCGCGAAGTTCTTCCGTCGTGAAACGCTCGGCGTTCACCATCGTCTGCTTGCGGATATAGTCGGCCGGCACGGCGGCCAGGTTGGCCTTGGTGATCTCGATGGCATAGCCGAAGGCGCCGTTGTAACGGACCTTGAGGGACTTGATGCCGGTCCGGTTCTGCTCGTTGCGCTCGAATTCGGCGATCCACCCCTTGCTATCCGAAGCCATCGAACGGAGACGGTCGAGCTCGGCGTCGAAGCCGGCCCGCAAAGCCCCGCCTTCGCTCAGGTCGACCGGAAGCTCGTCGCCGAGCGCGGCTTCCAGCCGGGCGAGCAGGCCGGGTTCAGGATTGATCCGTCCCGCCTGGTCGGCCAGCGCGCCGCCGGGCAACGCGAGTAGTTCCTCGCGGATCGGAGGCAGCGAGCGGAGCGTATCGCGCACGCCGCCCAGTTCGCGCGGATTACGGAGGCGGTTCTGCAGCCGCGCCAGGATGCGCGCGATGTCGCGCACTCCGCGAAGCGATTCCCCCACGCGGGAAGACGCCCCGGGATGCTTGAAGAATTCGCCGACGGCGTCCTGTCTCCGCGAAATCGTCGCGAGGTCCGTCGAAGGTTCGGCGAGCCACAGGGCCAGGAGACGCGCGCCCGAAGGGGTCTCCGTGCGGTCGATCGTCTCGAGCAGGGAACCTTCGCGACGCCCGTCCGAGGAGGCGAACAGCTCCAGATTGCGCGACGAAGCGGCATCCAGCAGCACCGACGAGCCGAGCTTCGTCTCGATGAGCCGGAAAAGGTTCTTCGGACGATCGCAGAGCGAATCCGTCACATAGCCGAGGACGGCGCCGGCGGCGCCGAGCGCGGGATGCTCATCGGTCAGGCCGAAGCCGGCCAGCCCGTGGACGGAAAGCGTCTGGGCGACGAGCCGGGCGCCGGCGGCGCCATCGAAATTCCACCCCGGGAGACGCGAGACGGCCCTTCCTTGCAGGAAGACTTCCAACGCCTCGCGGTCGGCCGGAGAAGGCTCGAGCCCTTCGGGAAGGATGATTTCCCGCGGCGAGACGGAGTGCAGCAACGGAAGCAGGCGCGCGGGAGAGGTGTCCGTCGCCAGCCGGAAATCGGCCGTCGAGACATCGAGCCAGGAGGCATGCCAGCCTTCCTTGTCCCAAGCGAGCGCCGCCAGATAATTGCCACGCCGCGAATCGAGCTGCGAGTCCTCAAGCGCCGTTCCCGGCGTCAGGATGCGCGTGAGTCCGCGGCGAACCAGCTTGCCGGCCACCGGAGCCTCGAGCTGGTCGCAGATCGCCACCTTCCAGCCCGCCGCGAGCAAGCGGTTGACATAGGCCGGGGCGGCATGATGAGGCAGGCCGGCCATCGGGGTCTCGTGACGTTTGGTCAGCGTGAGGCCAAGGACCTTCGCCGCGATCTCCGCATCCTCCCCGAAGACCTCATAGAAATCGCCTAGGCGGAAAAGCAAGATGGTCCCCGCCGCGAGCTTCTCACGAAACTCGCGGTACTGCCGCTGCATCGGGGTTTCTTTTTCCACTGGTTGCAGGGAAACTCCCCGCAAACGCAGGCGCAAGAACGGACTACCCTCCCCGCCCGCCCGGGGGCGGGAAGTTGCTCACATCAGCTGCGCGGCGAGCTCGGAAAGGGCGCTGCGGACGCCGTTGAGCAGGCGGACGTTCGCGGTGATGGCGTGACCCTTCATGCGCTCATGGGTATGGATGAGCCCGTTGGACTTGCCGTCCAGATAAGGGGTGTCGACCTGATCCAAGTCGCCGATGAGGACGACCTTGGAGCCTTCGCCGATACGGGTGATGACCGTCTTGGCCTCATGCGGGGTCATGTTCTGGGCTTCGTCCACGATCATGAACGCATGACCGATGGAGCGGCCGCGGATGAACGTCATCGCCTCGATCTCGATCAGACCCGAATCGATGAGCCACTGATAGGGCTTGCGGGGTTGGTTGATGGCCTGGAATTGCGACCCGAAGATCGGCTGGGGCGTCTTCATCGCCTGAGCCTTCTTCTGGCGGCGCTGAGAATCGGTGGCCACGGCCTCCTTGGCGGTCGGCGTAGGGGCCGCGTTGCCGTTCTTGGAGAACAGGACCTCGAGGTTGTCGAAGTAGGGCTGGATGTACGGAGAAAGCTTCTCTTCCTTGGAACCGGGAAGCGCGCCGATGTCCTTGCCGATCTGCACGACCGGGCGGGAGACGTACAGCTTCTTGTAGGGTGAAAAGTCGCTCAGCACCTGGGAGAGCGCCGCGGCGATGGAAAGGAAGGTCTTGCCCGTGCCGGCGCGACCGAAGCAGGTGACGAGGCGGATCTCGGGATTCAGGAGCGCATCAAGGAAGATCCACTGTTCGAAGTTCTTGGGGATGACGCGCATGCCGCGCGGCATCTGGAGCCCCTTGCGGGCGCCGCTGTCCGACGACATGAACTCGCGATAAAGGCCGAGCGGGACGAAGGCGCCTTCGCCCACGTGTCGGGCCGGCTCGGTCCAGGAATCGGACGTGAACATCACGTACTCGTTCATGACGAGGGGCGGCTCTTCCTTCACCTTTACCTGGACCTGACCGAGTTCGCGGAAGTCGCGCATCGCCGCCGCGGTCACCTTGATCGTCCGGTAGTTGCCCTCGTCGCTGGTCTCGACCCGGTCGTTACGGTAGTCCTGCACGTCCATGCCCAGGGCCTGGGCCTTGAGGGCCATGCAGGCGTCCTTCGTCACCAGGATCACGGGGCCCTTGGAGGTGTCGCGGAGATAAAGCGCCGAGGCGATGATGCGGTGGTCGGGCGCGTCCACCTGCATGAAGACGGCGCGGACGCGCTCGGACTTGGCCCCGTTGAAATGCTCCCGGATGAGCGTCTCGTTGATCACGATGCGGAGTTCGCCGCCGTCGCGCAGCTTCGCGTGCAGGGCGCCGGGCTTGGACGGATCGCCTTCGGCGATCTCCTTCAGCGCGCGGTTCTCGAAGAGCCCGCGGATCGCGCGATTCACGCGGCGCGCGCTGGCGCCGAGCTGACCTTGCTGGGTCTTCAGGCGATCGAGCTCCGACAAGACTTCCACGGGCACCGCCACGATGTGCTCGTCGAACTTGAACAGGGACTCGGGATCGTGAATCAGTACGTTGGTGTCCAGGACGTAAGTCTTTTTCACGTCATCTACCGTAGCCGGTCCCGGAAGATGGGCAACCTGTAAAAACTATTTCGCGTCGTCGATGGAACGCAGGTATTCCCAACTGTAGATGCCGGTGCGATGTCCGTCGCTGAACTCGAAGGTGACGGCATAGTTCCCGACTCGGCTCAGTCCGGTGACGGTGACCCCGGGGAAGCGTCGCGGTCCGTCGCCCCCCCAGCGTTGACCCAGGATGTCGACTTCGCCCATGTTCTCTGCGCTGGGGGAAAGCTCGCGGAGACGCTCGGAGCGCAGGCACTGTTCAAGGCCGTCGTCCCAGGTGATGGCGACGAAGTCTCCGATGATCTGAAGGTCTCGCGGCGGCCGCATGCTTCACACCCTGCCTCCATGCCTGCGAGTGGCAAGCAGGGAGCGGACGGCGGGTCTACCTTGACTCCCCCGCCTCGCTCGGGACTCTGGAAGCACTATGGCAGGCGTAGGCAAACTCCTCAAACAGGCCCAGAAGATGCAGCGAGGCATCGCCGAGGCCCAACAGCAGCTGACCGCGGAGCGACTCGAAGTCTCCCACGGCGGCGGCGCCATCAAGGTCACGGTCAACGGCCACGGCCTGGTCCTTGCCCTGTCGATCGATCCCGAGTTCATCAAGGAAGACAAGGCGATGGTCGAGCAGGCCCTCGTGGCCGCCCTCCAGGAGGCCTCCGCCAAGGCACGCGAGCTGCACGAGGCCACGATGTCCAAGGCGACGGCCGGTTTCTCCCTGCCCGGGATGTGATCGCTCGTGACTCCTTCCTTCGACAAGGTCCGCCAGATCCTCAAGATGCTTCCCGGCATGGGGCACCGCTCCGCCGAACGCATCGCCCTGCACCTGCTCGTCGAACGTCCCGGCAAGCTGGCCCCCTTGCTCGAATCACTCCAGGCGGCGGCCGCGGCCGTCCGACGTTGCGCGCGTTGCGGCAGCCTCGCCGAAGCCGAACTCTGCCCGGTCTGCCTGGACGTGAAACGCCACCCCGCGTCGGTCTGCGTCGTCGAACAGGTCCCGGACCTGATGGCCATCGAGCGCTCGGCCGCCTATCGCGGCACCTATCACGTGCTGCACGGCCGGCTTTCCCCCATCAACGGCGTCGGCCCCGATCAGCTGAACCTGGCCAGCTTCGAACAGCGCCTGCGAGACGAACCGATCTCGGAAGTCGTCCTGGCGCTCGGCAATGACATCGAAGGCGAAGCCACCTGCCATTACATCAGCGAGGCGATCCATGCCGTGCGACCGACGATCAAGATATCCCGCATCGGCTTCGGCCTGCCCAGCGGCAGCGGACTGACCTTCGCCGATCCGGCCACGCTGCGCAGCGCGCTGGAGGGCCGTCGCGATGTCGCCAACTGATTCGCGGATCGCTTATCCGCCCGAAGCCGAAGCCTTCTGGGTGGCCCAAGCGGAGCTGGCAACCGAGAAGACGGGCGACGAAGCCTTGGAACGCATGACGCCGGCCGTGGCGCACCTGTCGGACCTCTTCACGACCGAACGGCCCGACAAGAAATTCCCCGATTATTTCGCGGACCCGCGGCTGCTCGCCGCCTACGGCGTGTTTTTCCTGCCGCAAAGTTTCACGCGCACCTCTTTCGCGCTGGCACAGGCCTGCGGACTTCGCGGATGGAAACCCTCCCGCGCACGCCCGGCGATCCTCGACCTCGGCTCCGGCCCGGGCTCCTGCGGTGTCGCCGCCGCGCATCGCCTGCGTCAGGCCGGCTTCGCCCAGCTCGACCTTCAGGGCGTCGACAAGTCTCCCAGCGCGTTGGCCGCGATGGAAAGCTTCGCCCAAGCGACGCTCGGCGGGGATGTCACGACCAAGACGCGGATCGGCGATGCTTCGCGCCCGGAGACCTGGCCTGATGGACCTTTCGACCTGATCGTCGCCGGCTTCGTCCTCAACGAGATGCCGCAGCTCGACCAGGCGGCCATGCTCCAGTGGTTCGGCGAACTCAAGGCCCGGCTGGCCCCGGGAGGACTCATCCTCATCCTTGAACCTGCCCTGCGCGTCACCGCAGAGCGGCTGCAGAGACTGAGCGACGCGGTCGCGGCCGACGTGATGACGCGCATCGCGCCGGAGCTTGACGCCCTGCCCGACCCCCAGCTCGGCCCGGGCGAGCACTGGAGCCACGAGACCCGGGCATGGGAAGCGCCGGCTTCGACGGAGTTCGTCAATCGCCACCTCCATCGCGACCTCCGCGAAGTCCGCTTTTCGTTCGCCGCGTTTTCGGATGCGCCCCTCGCGCCTCTCCCCGCCGGACTGAGCCGGCTCATCTCGGACGTGCAGATCATCAAAGGCCTCATCCGCTTCATCACCATTCGTTCGGGCCAGATCGAATCCGTCGAAGTGCCCACCCGCGGACTGTCCAAGCATGAGGTCAAGAAGCTGGCCGCCGGCTTCGGACGAGGCGACATCGTCAGCCACCCGCATCCGGCCGCGACGAAGCTCAGACTGGCCAATCATCGGGAATTGAGGGTATTTTGGACGCCTGAAGCCTCCCGGTCGCTATAATGTAACAAAGCCGCGGGGGTGTTTGTTTGCCTGACGACGACAAGAGCGGTTTAATGAGAGGAGTCCCCTGTTCCTGACCGGAATCGAGGGCAAACTGACACCTCCATGTTCAACCGCGAACTCAGCTGGCTTAGTTTCGACCGTCGAGTCCTGGAACTCGCCGAGGATGACACCGTCCCCCTGCTCGAGCGGGTCAGGTTCCTTTCCATCGCCAGCTCCAACCTGGACGAGTTCTTCGAGATCCGCGTCGCCGGCGTGATGCAGCAGGAAGAATCCGGCAGCCATCCGGCCACCCGTGAGTTCCTGACGGAAGTCCTCGGCAAAGCGCGCCTCCTCGTCGACGCCGAGCAGAATTGCTGGAAGAACCAGCTCCTCCCCGCCCTTGCCGCCCAGGGGATCATCTTCAAGTCTCGCGAACAGCTGGATGAAGCCGATCGCGCCGAACTTTCGCCGCGCTTCGACACCGATATCTTCTCGGCGCTTACGCCGCTGGCCATCGACCCCTCCCACCCTTTTCCGGTCCTGACCAACAAGGGGCTCTACCTCCTGGTGCTGCTTCGCGATCCGACCGACGGCGAGATCCGCCGCGCCGTGGTCCCGGTGCCTCGCGTGCTTCCCCGCGTCCTCTCGGTCGGCCAGGGCGGCACCCAGTCGTTCACGCTCCTCAGCCACGTCATCCAGCTGTTCATCCATCGACTTTTCCCTGGGCTCGAGCTGCAGGGTTCATGGGCGTTTCGCATCACCCGCAACAGCGACCTCTACGTCGACGAGGAAGAAGCCGGCAACCTGCTCGAAGCCATCGAGGAAGAGATCCGCAACCTGCGCAAAGGCGCGCCCGTCCGGCTCGAGATCGAAGGGGACGTGCCCGAAGGCGAGATGCTTTGGCTGCTGAAGTCCATCGGCCTCTCGCCGGACAACGCCTTTCGTGTCGCCGGGCCGGTCAATCTGCTCCGTCTCGGCAGCCTCATCGACCTCATCCACCGACCTGAGCTGCTCTACCCGACCTTCGTCCCGGCCTTGCCTCCGGAATTCGCCGACCCCTCGAAGCTCTTCGCCCGCATCGCCCAGCAGGATCTCCTCCTGCACCACCCCTACGAGTCCTTCACGCCGGTCGTGGACTTCATACGTCAGGCCGCCCGGGACGACTCCGTCGTCGCCATCAAGCTGACGCTCTACCGGACCAGCGGAGATTCGCCCGTGGTCGAAGCGCTCAAGGAAGCCGCCCGCAACGGCAAGCAGGTCACGGCGTTGGTCGAACTCCGCGCGCGCTTCGACGAACTGAACAACATCGAGTGGGCGCGCCAGCTCGAGGAAGCCGGGGCCCATGTGGTCTACGGCCTCGCGGGACTCAAGACGCACTGCAAAGCCTGCCTGGTCATCCGGCAGGAAAAAGGCGGCCTCCGACGCTACGCCCACCTCGGCACCGGAAACTACAACCCGAAGACCGCCCGCATCTATACCGACTTCTCGATGTTCACGGCGGACTCGGAGATCACCGCGGACGTCGGCCTGCTGTTCAACGTCCTGACCGGCAACCTCAGCCGCCCCAAGTTCAAGCACCTCGTGGTGGCTCCCTTCGACCTGTCACGTCGCATCATCGAGCTGATCGACGCCGAGACCGCGGCGGCCGCCGCCGGTCGCAAGGCCGGCATCTTCGCCAAGGTCAACAGCCTCGTCGACCCCGAGGTCATCAAAGCCCTCTACCGGGCCTCATCGGCAGGCGTGAAGGTGGAACTCGTCGTCCGCGGCATCTGCTGCCTCAAACCGGGCGTCCCCGGCCGGAGCGACAACATCCGCGTACGCAGCTTCCTCGGCCGCTTCCTGGAACACAGCCGCCTGTTCCGCTTCGAGAATTCCGGCGGCGACCCGATCATCCTGCTCGGCAGCGCCGACTGGATGCCGCGCAACTTCCTGCGACGTGTCGAATGCGTCTTCCCGGTGCGCAACAAATCCCTCCGCAAGCGAATCGACGGCGAAGTCATCGCGACCTACTTGGAGCGTTCGGGCGACGCGAAGACCTTGCAACCGGACGGTTCCTACGCGAGTTCCCAGCCTGACGGCCGTCGAAGCCCCTGCGCCCAGGACGCCTTCCTTGCCTTGGCGCTCAAGCTGCAGCCCGAGCCTGTCAGCGAGCCGAAGAAGAAGGTCCAAGGCAGATCCGTTCGACGGCCGCGTTGAAGCCGTCGGCGTCGCCGAGGATCTCGACTTCCAGCCTCACGAACATGAGAGGGATGGGCGGACGGAAACGGGCCTGGAGACGGACCGCGTCCTTCTCCGTGGTCACGATCATCTCGGCCTTGGCCTGCATGGCCTGCTCAAGGACCTCGTCGAGGTCCTCGTCCGCGAACGAGTGGTGATCGAGGAACCGGCGGTTGGCGACGAGCTCGGCGCCGTGGTTCGTCAGGATCTCCTCGAAGCGCTCCGGCGTGGCGATCCCGGAGAAGGCCGCGACGCGCCGCCCCATGAGGTCGGACATCGGCAGGCGCTCGGGGCCGTCGACCTCGACGAGTTCGCAGGCGCTATGCGAACAGGCGATGATCTCGGCCTTGGCGTTGTGACGGCGGATCAGCCGTACCAAGGATTCGTCCGGAGGGCCGACCGACTTCGTGACGAAGACGTAGGAAGCTCGGCTCAGGTTGGAGATCGGCTCACGGAGCACGCCGCGCGGCAACATGGAGCCATTGCCGAACGGGTCGCGACTGTCGACGAGCAGGAGGTTGATCTGGCCGCGCAGCGGGAGATACTGCAGGCCGTCGTCCAGCAGGATGGTATCGACCCCGAAACGTCGCAGGGCGAATCGCCCCCCTTCGACGCGGTCCCGGTCGACGATGACGACCACGCCGGACCCGATGAGGTTCTGCGCCAGCATGTAAGGTTCGTCGCCGGCCTCGTCCGGACCGACGAGCACGGACCTGCCGTCCGACACCACGAGCGGATCCGGTCGGCTGCCCTGCGTCAGCCAACGCCAGAACCGCTTCAACATGGAATCCGACGACCCCTTGTAGCCGCGGGAAAGGATCGCCACCTTTCGGCCGCGGGACGCGAGGACACGCGCCATCTTGAGCACGATGGGGGTCTTTCCCGTTCCGCCGACCGTGAGATTGCCTACGACCACGACCTTGCACCCCAAGGGAGTGTCGCGGAAAAGCCGGTTGCGATAGAGCCAGAGACGCAGCCGGACCAAGCCCTCGAAAATCCATGAAAGCACCTTCAGAAAGGCCCCGAGCAGAGCCGCGCCAGGGCCTTTGCGACGTTCGTAGACTACGTCTACGGCATAGCTGGCCACAACCTCTCCCAGGGAGGAAAAGAACCCTCTGTGCTTCGCGGCCATGGACGAATTGATGCAAAGTTGTTTGACGAAGGCAACCATCCCGATTGAGAAGGACGACCCAGCGCCATGCTCGTACACCTGTTGCGCACCAAACTTCTCCGAGCCGAGGTCACCGCGGCCAGGCTCGATTACGAAGGCTCCTTGGCCATCGATCGGGAGCTCATGGCCCTCGTCGGGATGCTCCCTTATGAGAAGATCCTGGTCGGCAACCTGGCCAACGGGGAGCGCTTCGAGACCTACGCCATCCCCGCCCCCGCCGGGACCCGCGAGGTCTGCCTGAACGGCGCCACGGCCCACCTCGGCAAGCCCGGCGACCTGCTCGTCATCATGTCCTTCACGGAAATCGAGGAATCTGCCGCCTCGACCTGGAAACCCCGCACCGCCACGCTCGCCGAGACCAACCGGCGGATCGTCCGGCTCGAGAACCCCGAAGTCCCCACCTCCCTCCTCACCACCTTCCAACGATGAGCTATCGTCTATATATACCCGGCCCCCTCACCGTCTCCGATTCGATCGTCCAGGCCATGGGCAAGCCCATGGTCGGCCATCGTTCCGGCGACTTCGTCAAGCTGTACAACGACATGCAGCCCCGCCTGCAGTCGATGTTCTACACCAAGGACCCGGTCTACCTCTCCACCAGCTCCGCCTGGGGCGTGATGGAAGGCGCCCTCCGCAACGTCTGCCGCAAGGGCGTGCTCAACTGCATGAACGGCGCGTTCTCCGACAAGTGGAACGACGTCGCCAAGCGCTGCGGCAAATACGCCGAAGCCCTCCAGTTCGACTGGGGCAAGCCCGTCGACCCGGAAGCCGTCCGCAAGGCCCTCGCCACCGGCAAGTTCGACTGCATCACCTTCATCCACTCCGAGACCTCGACCGGCACCCTCTCGCCCATCGCCGACATCATGGCCGTGGTCCGCGAATTCCCCGACGTCATCTCGATCGCCGACACGGTCAGCTCCTTCTCCACGATCCCGATCAAGAAGGACGAGCTCGGCGTCGACATCTTCCTCACCGGCTCCCAGAAGGCCCTCGCCCTGCCCCCGGGCCTCGCGATCTTCGCCGTCAGCGAACGCGCCCGCGAACGCGCCAAGCTCTCCCCTGACCGCGGCTACTACTTCGACCTGATCGAATTCCACGACAACCACGTCAAGGGCATGACCCCCTCGACGCCATGCATCTCGCTGTTCTACGGCCTGCAGCAGCGCCTCGTCGAAGTCGAAGCCGAAGGCCTCGACAATCGTTACGCCCGTCACATCCGCCTCAACGACCGCATGCGCGCCTGGGGTCTCGCCAAGGGCTTCTCGCTCCTGCCCGAAGTCCAGTTCGGCACCCGCGGGCTCAACTGCTTCAAGAACGACCGCAACGCCGACCTCGAGCGCCTCAACAAGACGCTCAAGTCCCGCCACAAGCTCGTCATCGACGGCGGCTACGGCAAGCTCAAGGGCAAGACCTTCCGCATCTCCAACATGGGCGACGAGACCGACGCCACCATCGCCACGCTGATCGCCGCACTGGACGACTCCTTCGCCGAGCAGGGAATGTAACCGGATTTGACGATCGGTTATCATCCTACGCATGCGCAAGAAGTCATCCAAGTCGTCCGACGAAGTTTCCGCCCCCGCCGGTTCCAAGACCCTGGTCATCGCCGAGAAGCCCTCGGTTGCGGCCGACCTCGCCAAGGTCCTCAAGGTGCCCAAGGCCACCAGCGACTACTTCGAGAACGACAAATGGGTGATCAGCTCTTCCATCGGCCACGTGGTGCGCCTCGTGGACCCGGATGACATCGACCCGAAGCTCAAGCGCTGGACGCTGAAGGACCTCCCGATCGACCCTCCGAAATTCGACGGCACCGCCAGCCCCGACATCCTCAAGGCCGTCATCAGCGAGCGCAACAACGGCGACCGCTACAAGCTCCTCAAGAAGCTGCTCAGCCGCCCCGACGTCGGCACGGTCGTCAACGCCTGCGACGCCGGCCGCGAAGGCGAACTGATCTTCCACTACGTCTACCAGCTCGCGAAGTGCAAGCTGCCATGCCAGCGCCTCTGGCTGACGAGCATGACGAACTCGGCCATCGCCGAGTCGTTCGAGCACCTGCTGCCCGCCTCCGCCAAGCAGGGCCTGCTCGACGCCGCGATCTGCCGCTCCCAGGCCGACTGGCTGGTCGGCATGACCGCCAGCCGGTTCTCGACCATCATCATCGGCGGCGCCAAGCGCGAAGTCTTCTCGGTCGGCCGCGTCCAGACCCCCACGCTCATGCTGATCGTGAAGCGCGAGCTCGAGATCCGCAACTTCGTCCCGAAGACCTTCTGGAAGATCGAGGGAGACTTCGGCGTCACCAACGGAGGCTACCGCGGCGCCGCCCAGGTCCCCGGCGTCACCGACCGCAAGGAAGCCGAACGCTTCTACGACGAAGCCCAGGCCCGCAAGGTCGCTGACGAAGCCCTGAAGATCGGCACGGGCATCGTCACCGACGAGCGTAAGCCGAAGAAAGAAAGCGCCCCTCGTCTCTTCGACCTCACCACCCTTCAGCGCGAAGGCAACCGTCGCTTCGGCTTCTCCGCCAAGACCACCCTTGGCGTCGCCCAGGCCCTTTACGAGAAGCACAAGGCACTCACCTACCCGCGTACCGATTCCCAGTACCTGCCCGAAGACTACCTGCCGAACGCCAAGAACGCGCTGCAGTCCCTCGAAGGCGCCCACCCTGCCGGCGTCTTCGCCAAGGAAGCGCTGCGCAACGGCTGGGTCGATTCCGCCGGCCGCCGCGTCTTCGACAACAAGAAGGTCAGCGACCACTTCGCCATCATCCCGACCGGCACCGTCCCGCACGGCCTGACCGACGTCGAACAGAAGGTCTACGACCTCGTCGTCCGCCGCTTCGTCGCCGTCTTCTTCCCGATGGCGGAATTCGAGGAGACCGTCCGCACCACCCTCGTCGGCGAACATAATTTCCGCACGACCGGGAAGGTCCTCGTGGTCGCCGGTTGGCGCGCCGTCTGGGGCCAGGAAGCCGAAGCCGAGGAAGACAAGGACAAGGAAGGCTCCGCGAGCCTTCCGGCGCTCGTCACCGCCGACGGCACGCCGGCCAAGGCCAAGGTCAACGGCATCGACGTCAAGGAAGACGCCACCAAGCCGCCGGCACGCTACAACGAAGCCTCGCTCCTCGGCGCGATGGAAAACGCCGGCAAGCTCGTCGACGACGAGGCCCTCGCTGAAGCCATGAAAGAACGTGGCCGAGGCACGCCGGCCACCCGCGCCGCCACGATCGAAGAACTCCTCGCCAAGACCTACATCGAGCGCCAAGGCAAGGAGCTCGTCCCGCTCGCCAAGGCCTTCCAGCTCCACCAGTTCCTCCACGCCAAGGAAATGGGCGTGTTCACCGAGCCGCAGATGACGGGCGAATGGGAGTACAAGCTGAAGCAGATCGAGCACGGCGAGATGGGACCGCGCGAGTTCATGAAGGAGATCAAGGCCCTCCTGGAAGTCATCGTGAAGAAGGGTGCGGTCAAGCCGCCCTCCGCCGAACTCTCCCCGCAGGTCCTCTCCCCCACCGACGGCAAGCCGCTGCTTACCGACGGCGAGAAATATTTCTCGCAGGACATGGTCGGGACGACCGAGCGCCCGAAGATGACGATCTATGTCGGCATGAACGGGCACAACATCACTCCGGCCGAAGTCGCCGAACTGGTCGAAAAACGCCGCATCGGACCGTTCTCCGACTTCCGCTCGATGAAGTCGGGCAAGAACTTCACGGGTTACATCGATCTCGTCGACCCTGACACGATCAAACCGCGCGGTACCGAGGAAAAATCCGAGGCCAAGCCTGTCGCCGAAGGCGAGGAGGCCCCCCCGGTCAAAGCCCCGCGCAAGACCAAGCCCAAGGCCCCGAGCGGCAAGCTCAAGGCAGTGCTCTACTTCCCGCCCCGCGAAGGCGCGGACGGCAACCCGGACGCCTTCGACGCGGACTGGCCGGTGCTCGGCCCCTGCCCCGTCAGCGGACTTCCCGTGCAGCACACGCCGACCGCCGGTTACCGCGTCTGCCCGCAGAAAGCCCTCGAGGCTGGCGCGAAGAAGACCTTCAGCCTCAACGCCGAGATGCTGAAATCGCCGATCTCGGCCGACGACGTCCGCCGCCTGCTCAACGAAGGTAAGACCGGCCTCAAGAAGTTCGTCTCTAACCGCACCAAGCGCACCTTCGAAGCCTTCCTCGTCGCCGACAAGGACAAGGGCTGGTGGTTCGAATTCCCGCCTCGCAAGCCGCGCGCCCCGAAAGGCGCTCCGGCTGAGAAGAAGTCGGACGAGCCGTTCTGATCAGCGTTCCCAACCCTGGCGGGGGATGCGCTCGAGGAGGCCGAGGTTAAGTTCCTTCTCCATCTCGCGTAACCGTACCAGATCGTCGGGGGAACCGTCCATCCTTGGGCGCATGCGCGTAAGCCAGTAATTCCGATACCAGCGATAGGCCTCGTCCTTCTTCCCGGCATTCCAGTCGAAGTCGGCGCAGAAGCGCGCCGCATACCAAGGTGCGTCCTCGGCGTCGGCCGCCTGTCGGTAATAGTTGGCTGCAAGGGGAAGGTCCTTGAGCTTGCCTTCGGCCAGGAACCCGCCTGCGACGAGCAACGCCGTCCGGCCTTTGGCCCGCTGAAGGCCCTCTTCGATGACATCGAGGCCCTTGCGCGCATACTGACGGAAAAGCCGTTCCTGGGTCTCGGCCGGAACCTTGTTGTAGCCCCCGCGCTTCCGGATCTCCCAATGGGCCATGTCGAGGCCGACCCGCAGCGCGGCGTTTTCCCAGAAATAACGCGCGCGGGGATCGAGGGCGCACGAAGTGCGCATGAAAGCCTCGCAGCCCGGCCGATCGCGACGTTCCCAGTAGACGTAGCTGCGGATCCAGGCCATGTCGGCGACGACGGTGCGAAGCCCGCCGAGGACGCCGAGCAGGACGCCCTGCCCCAGCGTGGGCTCGAGGTCCTTGCGACCGATCTCCGGGATGCTCGGACGGACTCGGCGCCACGAGGCTTCGGCCAAGGACCCCGCGACCAAGGCCAGGACGCAGACCAGCAACCAAGGGGCGAAGCGACGCATCAGATTTCCCTCCGACGGAAGATCAGCGACCCGAGGGTCAGGTAGGCGAGCAGATAGGCCAGGCCCGAGAGCACGACGACCAGGATGGCCCCGTCATCCACCCCCGTCGAGCCGAGCACCAATGCGTCGGCGAGGTTGAACTGCTGCAGGTTCGGGATGACGCGGGTGCTGACCCAGAGGAAAGCCGCATACAGCTGCGAATCCGTCGGACGAAGGAACGCGTCCTGGGCGATCCATTGGAGCTGTCCGGCCACGACGGCGAGAGCGCCTACTACGACGGCAAAAAGGAAGGTGCGAGCCAAGGCGGAGATCGCGAGGACGATGGAGATGACGACGCCCAGGCGGAGCCACTGCAAGAGCACCAGCTGCAGAAGACCCTCGAGATTGAAGGCAGGGGCGAGTTTCGCGGCCGGATCGGCCAAGGAAAGCAGTTCCTGCTCGCGAGCCCATAGAACCGTCCCTTGCAACGCGGCGAGGACCACGACGAAGACGCCCAGCACCGCCCAGGCTCCGCAGAACTTGCCGAGCAGGAATTCCGCCCGGCTGAGCGGCTTCGCGAGCAGCGTCAGCGCCGTCCTGTTGTCGATCTCGCTGAAGAAAAGCTGGGCGGTCATCACCACCGCGAGCACGGAGCCGAAGAAGAACATGCCGCCGAACCCGAAGTCCGCGATGAACTTGAGCTCGCCATGTCCGAAATCGAAGACGCGGAACGAGACCGACGAAAGGACCATCGCGGCGCTCAGGACCAGCAGGAAGGCGAAGAAGCGCTGACGGACCGCCTCAAGGAAGGTGATCCGCGAGATCCAGAGCATGCGTCGAAGGGAGGCTTTCATGTCAGGCGTCGCGGCTGCCGGTGACGAGTTCGCGGAAGAGGTCTTCGAGCGAACGTCGAGGATGCGTGACGGAGGCGACCTTGGCGCCGTGCGCCGCCAAAGCGGCTTCGGCGGCGGCACGGGCGGCGGGTGTCATGGCTTCGACGGTCATGACATGCCGGTCGCGGCGGGCCAGGACATCATCCACGGCGCCTTCGAGGACAAGTTTGCCGCGATCCATGATCGCGACGCGGTCGCAGACCTGTTCGACCTGGCCAAGCAGGTGCGAGCAGAGGACGACCGTCTTGCCCTTCTCGCGCATCGCGTGGATCATCCGGCCGATCGCGGCGGAACCGACCGGGTCGACGCCGGCGGTAGGTTCGTCAAGGATGACGAGCTCAGGATCATGCACCACTGCCTGGGCGAAGCCGATGCGCTGAAGCATGCCCTTGGAATAGGTGCCGATCGTACGATCGGCCGCCTCGGTCATCGCCGCCAGTCCGAGCGCGTCCTCAACGGCCGCGTCGACATCCGCGTCGGCGACTCCGCTGAGCTGGGCGCAGTAGCGGACGAGCTCGCGCCCCGAAAGGAACTTATGAAAGTAGGGCGCCTCGGGCAGGAAGCCGGTGCGCCGTCGGGCGGAACTGGTCGCCGAGGGCTCGCCGAGGATGCTGATCTCGCCGGCGGTCGCGGAGACCAGGCCGAGCACGATCTTCAACGTCGTGCTCTTGCCGCAACCGTTCGGACCGAGCAGCCCGAAAACCTGCCCGCGTGGAATCTCCAGCGAGACGTCATCGACGGCGCGCAACTTCAGGCCGCGGATGCCGATGCGGAAATCCTTCGTCAGATGGCGGACGGAGATGGCGGAACTCATCGGCGGATGGCGAAATCGCGACAGGTACGCAGACCCGAGAACGTCTTGATCTCCTCGCCGCGGATATGCCCGTCGAGGGATTTCGCGATCTGGTCCGTGAACCCTTCCACTTCGTTCTCGGAACCTTCGGCATGCAGATAGACACGGCCATCGGCCAGATTCTGGACGTAGCCCGTCACGTCGTAACCCCGGGCCAAATCGAGCACTTGGGCACGAAAACCGACCCCTTGGACGTGGCCGGTGTACCAGACATCACGATGGGAGACATGGGTTGACATGGGTAAGGGCCTATGTGATTATTGGTTTACCTTTCGGGACTAATCCACACCAATCCTCTCAGAACATGCACCTCCCCCTCGCATTCCTCAACGGCGAAACCGCCCTCATCATCCTCGTCGTGGTGGTGCTCCTTTTCGGCGGCTCCAAGCTCCCCGAGCTGGCCCGCGGCCTGGGCAAGGCTAAGCGCGAATTCAAGAAGGCCTCCGAAGAAGTGGAAGACGAAGTGCGCAACGCCGTCGAAGAAGACGAGCGCAAGAAGTTCCGCATGAAGCAGATCGAAGAAGAAGAACGCGCCGCGGTCCGCGCGAAGATCGAAGCCGAAGAACGCGCGAAGCGAGCCCAAGAAGGCAAGCAGAACTAAGACCTCAGGGGCCTGAAAAGGCCCCTTTTCATTTATCCATGTTCACCGGGCTAGTCCAGGGAGCCGCCAAGGTCGTCAGCATCTCGCCACGCGAGAAAGACGGCGCACGCCTGACCCTCGCCCACCCTCTCCTCGGCTCGGCCAAGTCCGGCGACAGCATCGCGACCAACGGATGCTGCCTTACCGTGGTCGACCCTCAAGGCGACCAGTCCAGTTTCGACCTCCTGGCCGAAACCCTGCGCCTGACGAATCTGGGCGACCTGAAGCCAGGTTCCGTCGTCAACATCGAACCCAGCCTCCTTCCCACCGACCGGATGGGCGGCCACTTCGTCACCGGCCATGTCGATGGTTGCGGCGAAGTCGCTTTCTTCGGTCAGGACGGAGCGGACTGGCGACTCGACATCAAGGCTTCCGCAACCTTCCTGCGGCACGTCGTCCGCAAGGGCTGCGTCGCGGTCGACGGCATGTCGCTGACGGTCGCCGACCTCATTCCGGGCGGCTTCCGCATCTGGATCATCCCGCACACGCTCGAGGTGACCAACCTCTCCCGGCGTCAAGCGGGCGACAGGGTCAACCTCGAGTCGGACCTCCTCGCCAAGTACGCCGAGAAGCTGCTCGGGAAAGCCTGAAGTCAGGCCGGCCCGGTCGAGAATTCGTTGAGCCTGGACTGCATCCGCGCGGCCACGGCCTCATCCGTCTCCCCCTCCGCCGGAGTCGGTTCCCGGAGCATCGTGATTTCGACCCGCGAGAACGGCATGGGGAGGCCGAAGCGATCCCAGCTGCGTGTCCGCCAGCAGGCATGATAGCGGATGCCTAGGATGATGAAAGGCGCGCGTGTCAGGCGGGCCAGCGATACCGCGCCGGGCTTGAACTCCAAGGCCGGCCCCTTGGGTCCGTCCGGAGTGATGCCGGCGTGATTGCCCGCGCGCACGCAGCGGGTGAGCGTGACCAAGGCGGCGGCGCCGCGACGACTCGACGAACCGCGCACGGCCGTGATGCCCATGAGCCTGAAGAAAGCCACCAACCAGGCCCCGTCCTTGCTCGTGCTGATAAGGGCCGTCACCGGGCGGCGGAGCAGGCGCTGGGCGACCCATGGCGCCACGAAGAGCTTGTCATGCCAGAGCAGGATCACCGACGGATGAGCCTCGTCGTCGAAACGCGTCACGTTGCAACGGAACCTCAGGGTGGCCAACCAAAGCCGGAGGAAAAGCGCCGCCGGCACGACCCATGCCCAATGATACCAAGGCACCACGGCCGGAGCATCGGAGGAATCATGGGGCGCAGCGGACACGCCTTCTCTATCGCACCCCCGCACGCCCGATTCAAACCTTTACGCAGGCAGCCCCAGCGCCAGCCGGACCGCCGGACGACGCATCAGGTGCGTCAACGGGGTCGCGAATGCCATCGGTTCGGACCGGGCCCATGCCTCCGTCTCGGCCGGCGTGCGCCAGAGGATCGAATCCACCTCGAAGCGGGCCAACGAAACGGGAAAATCCCCCTTGAGCACGTAGACCCGCACGAACTCGTGGCCGAGGTCAGGATGATGCGGCGCGTAATCCACCTCGACCAAGCCGGCCGGCCCGACCGCCACCCCGAGTTCCTCGCGTAATTCGCGGACCGCGGCCGAAAGGTAATCCTCGCCCGAATCGACATGCCCCGCGCAGGAGGAACTGAGCAGCCCCGGACAGTTGTCCTTGGCGAAGGAGCGGCGCTGAAGGCAGAGCATCCCGTCGGACCGAAGCCAGAAGATATGTATCGCCCGATGCAGGAGGCGCCGCCGATGGATCTCGCGGCGATACTCCTTGCCGACGACGACATCCCGGTCGTCGACGACGTCGAAAACTTCATCCGGTGACTGGCCTACTTCGCGGTGGTTCATCGCCCTAGGTCCATGATGACGTTCCATCGCTTGGTCAGCTCGCGGTCATGCTTCTTCCAATCCGGATCCCATGCGGCCAGCTGGTTCCAGAAACGGTCCGAATGATCCATATGACGACGATGGGAAAGTTCATGGAGGATCACGTGGTCGTGCAGCATCGGCGGCAGAAGCACGAGCCGCCAGTTCAAGGAAAGCGTGCCGGCGGTCGAACAGGACCCCCAGCGGCTGGTCTGGTCGCGCACGCTCACCTGCTGGACCGTCACGCCGACCTTGTGGCTCAATCGGTGGACCGCCAGACCTAGGCCGGTTTCGGCGAGACGACGGATCGCCCGGACCGCGCCTGCCTCCGGATCCGAAGGAGGAAACGTGAGGCTGGCCTTGTCCTCCACCTTGGAAATCCGGACCGCCGCCCTGACGCCCTCTTCCATCTCCACCGCCAAAAGGCGATCATCGAGGGTGACCCAGGGAAACTTCCGCAGATGCGAGACCAGCGAAGGCTGCACCGTCCGGGCCTTGGCCAACACGCGTTCGAGCCAAGGCAGGTTGTCGCGCAGGAAAGCGAGGGCGGAAGCATGGGAGGCGTGCGGAGGATAGGTCAGCACGACCTTGGGGCCGGGCTTGACGGAAAGACGTACCCTGGTCGTACGCTCGGAGACACGCGGCCAGACCTGCAAGGCGCGCCCGGCGACGTGCACCGTGATAGGCTGGCCGTCTTGCTCCATGCTCAGGCCCGCGGCGCGCGCGCCTCGGCTTCGGCCACCACCTTGGAAGTCTGCCGTCGCAGGGCGGAGTCGGGATCGATTCCGGCGTCGCGACAAGCGGCGATGAGTTCGAAAAGGCGGCGGCCCGCTTCTTCTTCCGTCAGCCCCCGGGCATGGGCCTCGACCTTGGCAAGGTCTACGGTCGCGCCGGCGTCGAGCTGCTTCTTGCGGACCTGCTTCCAGACTTCTCGTGCGGTAAGGATCGCATTGAGCGAGGGCGGCAGCTCCTTGAAGACGGTCGGCTTGCGGGCGCCCTTCTCCTTGAGCTTGATCTGCTCCCACTGGGTCACGACCGCATCGGAGGTGCCCAGCTTGGCGCCGTCACCGAAGACATGCGGATGCCGACGGACCATCTTCTCGTTCACCTCGCGGGCGACGTCGTCGAAGGTGAACTTGCCGGCTTCGGAGGCCATCTGCGCGTGCATCGCGACATGGAAAAGCAGGTCGCCGAGTTCTTCGCGGAGATTGGCGACGTCGTCGCGATCGATCGCCTGCACGAGTTCGGCCACTTCCTCGACGAGACAGTCGCAGATCGTCCGATGCGTCTGCTCCCGGTCCCAAGGGCAGCCGTCAGGTGCGCGGAGTCGGGCGGTGGTCGCGAGCAGGAGATCGATGCCGGGCATGTCCGGATGGAGAAGGCAGGAAGGAGGGGAGTCAAAACGATTGCCAGAAGCCCGCGGAGCCTTTGGGCTGGAGCCAGTGGACAAGCTGACCGAAATCATGGATGCCAAGCGTCGGGAAATCGCCCCGTACGCACGTCCCGTCATGGACACCGAACTGGCGGCCTTCGCCGGCATGCACCGCACTCCCGGATTCCGGCAGTCCTTGCAGGTCCCTGGTCGCCTGAGCGTCATCGCGGAAGTCAAGCGGGCCTCCCCGAGCGTCGGGCAGATCCGCGAAGGCGTGGATGCCGTCGCCCAGGCTCGCGCCTATGCCGCCGCAGGTGCGGATTGCCTCTCGGTCCTGACCGAGACGAAGTATTTCAAGGGCGAACTGCAGGACCTCGTCCGAGTCGTCCAGGACCAGCCTTCCTGGCCACGCCCCCTGCCCTGCATCCGCAAGGATTTCATGGTCCACCCCTATCAGGTGCTCGAAGCCGCCCAGGCCGGCGCCCGCTGCATCCTGATCATCGTCCGCGGCCTGACCGACGACGAGATCATCCCGATCCACCGCTCGGCCAAGCTGGCGGGACTCGACACCCTCTTCGAGGTGCATGACGAAGCCGAACTGGAACGAGCCTTGCGCCATGGCCCCGACATGGTCGGCGTGAACAACCGCAACCTGTCCACCTTCCAGATCGACCTCTCCTTCGCCGAACGCGTCATCCCGCACATGCCCAAGTCCGTCCTCAAGGTCGCCGAAAGCGGCATCAAGACGGCGGAAGACGCTGCCCGCATGCGCGCCGCCGGCGCCCACGCCTTGCTTGTCGGCGAATCCCTGATGCGCGAGCAGGATCCGGCCGCGCTCATGAAGGCGTTGCAACACGCATGAACGACGGGCCCCTCTCGCCGAACGAGACCCGCGACCTGCTCGCACGTCTCTCGCACATGCCCAAGAAGTGGCTTGGCCAGAACTTCCTCATCGACGGGAACATCGTCCGCAAGTCCCTCGAACTCGGTGAGATCAAGGCCGGCGACACCGTGCTCGAGGTCGGGCCGGGACTCGGCACGCTGACCCGCACCCTGCTCTGCGCCGGCGTCGACCTCTATGCGGTCGAGGCCGATCGCACGATGCACTTCCACCTGACGGAATCCCTGCTCCCGCGCTTCGCCAAGACCTTCCACCTCAAGGAAGGCGACGCGGTCGATTTCCCGCGGGCCGGACTCATCGATCCGACCGACGGTTCGTTCAAGGTCATCGCCAACCTTCCCTACGCGATCTCGACCCCCTGGATGGACGCGATCTGCGCCGGCCCACATCCGTCGATGATGGTGCTGATGCTCCAAAGGGAAGCCGCCGAGCGCCTCACCGCCGACGTCGGGACGGGACATTGGTCCGCCGTCACCGCCCAAGTCCATCTGGCCTTCGAGAAGATCAAGGTCCACCCCGTACCGGCCCAATCCTTCAATCCGCCGCCCAAGGTCGATTCGTGCCTGCTCGTCCTCCGCCGTCGTCCCGACGCCAGGCGACTCAGCCCGCGCGCCCGTGAAGTCGCCCGCATGCTCTTCACCCAGCGTCGCAAACAGGTCGGCTCGGCGGCCAAGAAGCTCTTCCCCGGAGCCGCCGATGTCGCCGCCTGGCTCGCCGACCTCCCCCGATATGGACTGACCAGCCTGGCCCGCCCGGAAGCGATTCCGGCCGAAGCCTGGCTGACCCTCTGACGCCTGGGGTTGCTTTCCGCCCAGTCTCTGCTCCTTATCCCGCCATGTCCGTCAAAGTAGGCCTCGTCTCCCTTGGCTGCGCCAAGAACCTGATCGATTCCGAGATCATGATCGGCCACCTGGCCAAGGCCGGGATGTCCATGACGCCCGACGCCTCCGAGGCCGACGTGGTGATCGTGAACACCTGCTCCTTCATCGACGCCTCCAAGCACGAAGCCCTCGAGGCCATCTACGAGATGAGCGACGGCAAAGCCACCGCCCGCAAGAAGGGCCAGAAGCTCATCGTGGCCGGCTGCATGTCCCAGCGCTACCAAGGCGCCCTGCCGGTCGTCGAAGGCGCCAAAGGTCGGGTCGAGCTCCCCAAGGTCGACGCCTTCATCGGCCTCGACCAAGTGACCAATATCGTCCCGGTCATCCACAAGGTCATGGGCGGCGAAGCCGGCATGACCGAGTTCCTCGCCAAGACGACGACCTTCATCCCCGACTTCGACACGCCTCGCTTCCGGCTGACGCCGCGTCACGCGGCCTACATCAAGATCGCCGAAGGCTGCAACCACCCCTGCTCGTTCTGCATCATCCCCCGCATCCGCGGTCGTCACCGCAGCCGCACGGTCGAATCGGTCGTCAAGGAAGCCCGCCAGCTCGTCGCCGAAGGCGTCAAGGAGATCAACCTGATCTCCCAGGACACGACCTACTTCGGCATGGACCGGTGGACCGACGCCCGCCCGAACCCTCGCAGCAAGGTCGATTCCTCCAAGGGAGAATCGCTCGCCTCCCTGCTCCGCGAGCTCGACCAGATCGAAGGGGACTTCTGGATCCGCCTGCTTTACACGCACCCCGCGCACTGGAGCGACGAACTGATCGAGACCATCGGCCGGTCCAAGCATGTCGTGCGCTACGTCGACATCCCGCTCCAGCACGTCTCCGACAAGATGCTGGGGGCCATGCAGCGCGAGACCGACGGCGCCTACATCCGCGACCTGATCAAGCGCATGCGCGCCGGCATCCCCGACCTGGTGATCCGCACGACGTTCATCGTGGGCTTCCCCGGCGAGACCGAGGAAGACTTCACCGAACTGCTGGCCTTCCTCGAACAGACGAAGTTCGACCGCGTCGGCGTGTTCAAATACTCCAAGGAAGAAGGCACCAAGGGCGCCAAGATGGACGGCCACCTCTCGGACGAGGTGAAGGCCGACCGCCATGCCCGCGCCATGCTCCTGCTCCAGCGCCTTTCCAAGCAGCGCGGCGAAGCGTTCGTCGGCCGCAAGCTCCGCGTCCTCGTCGAAAGCCCGGGCGTCGCCCGCAGCGTCGGCGACGCCATGGAGATCGACGGCATCGTCAAGGTCCCCAAGAAGCTCGCGGTCGGCCAGTTCGCCGAGGTGACCGTCACGGGCGCCGAGGAATACGACCTGATCGCGAAGTGATCAGCCTTCGGCGTCGCGTTCCGGCGCCGTCTCCGCGGAAGCCGCGGCCGCCGGGGAATCGCTGAGGCGGATCAGCGCGTCCAGCGAGGAGAAGTGGCGCGTCCAGTCCGTCATGTCGGGGATGTCGCCCACGACGGTCGAGAACAGCTCCCGCTTCTCCTGCTTCAGTTCCTCGATGCGCTCCTCGACGGTGCCCGGGGCGATCATGCGATAGATCAGCACGGGGTTCTTCTGGCCGATGCGGTGGACGCGGTCGACGGCCTGGGCCTCGACGGCGGGATTCCACCAGGGGTCCATCAGGAATACGTATTCGGCGGTGTTAAGGGTGATGCCCGTGCCGCCGGCCTTGAGCGAAGCGAGGAAAAGCGCGGGGCCCTTGGTCTCCTTGAACTGTTCGACCGGGGCGGAACGATCCTTGGTCTCGCCGGTGAGCTCGTAGATCGGGAGCGAAGGCAGGTCGCGGGCGAGCGCCGACTTCACGCGCTCGATCAGCGAGACGAACTGGGAGAAGACCACGGCCTTCGAACCGTTGGCCGCGATTTCGGAAAGCTTCGAGACGAGCAAGGTGACCTTGCCCGAATGGGCCGAAGGGCAATGGGAGTTCTCGGGCAGCAGGCCGGGGTCGCAGCAGACCTGGCGCAGCCGCATCAGGAGCGTGAGCACCGAGGTCGCATCCTTGGAGAGCAAGGTGGCGAGCTCTCCCGAAAGCCCGCTGCCCTGGGTGAGATGCTGGTACAACGAACGCTGCTCGTGCGTGAGCGGACAAGGCAGGACGACCTCCATCTTCGGCGGGATGTCGGCCGCCACATGGCGCTTGAGTCGCCGCAGGATGAACGGCGAGACCTGCCGCCGCACCTTTCCGAGCGCGATCGAAGGGTCGCGCAGCATCATGCGTTCGAAGCTGGCCCGCTTGCCGAGCAAGCCGGGCATCAGGAAGCGGAAGATCGTCCAAAGGTCGGTCGGCCGGTTCTCGAGGGGGGTGCCGGTGATGGCGATACGGTGTTCCGCCTGGACGGAGATGCAGGTCTGCGTCGTCTTGGATTCGGGATTCTTGATGGCCTGCGCCTCGTCGAGGACCGCATAGCCGAAACGGGTCTTGGCGAGCAGGTCGGCGTGACGACGCAGCTGGGTGTAGCTCGAGATCCACAGCTTGGCCGTCGGGTTCCTGACGAAATCATCCTCCGCGGTGAGCACCGCGGCGCCGGCGCTCATCTCGGGATGGAAGCGTTTGATCTCGCCCAGCCACACTGGGATCACGCTCGCGGGGCAGACGATGATGGACCGTTCGCCGGCGGGACGTGACGCCAGCAAGGCCAGCACCTGCACGGTCTTGCCGAGGCCCATCTCGTCGGCGAGCAAGGGGTGCGAACCGAGCTCGCAGAGACGGCCCAGCCAAGCGACGCCCTTGGCTTGGTAAGGTCTCAGGTGGGCCGGAAGGTCGTCAGGCGGCGCAGGTTCCTGCAGGAGCTTGTCCTTCCACGCCTTGAGGTCGTCGTTGAGCTTCAGGGCGCCGACCGCCGCATGGTCGAAAAGCGAGAGCAGCAGGTAGCGCGGGACTTCGCCGTCCTTCGCGCGCCAATCCTCGGAAAAATCGGCCACGGCGGCGTTGTAGGCGACGACGCCCTTGCCCGGCAGGATGACCGGTCGGCCGCCAGCCTTGAGCAGCAGCTTCTGTTCGTCCGCCAGCAGGCGATGTCCGCCGGCCTTGAGGCGCCAGTTCAGCCGGAACGACTTGCCGTCAGCGGCGGACTCGGCCTCGGCGTCGACGGCGACCTGCAGCTGTTCGTTGCGGAAGATATTCAGGGCTTCCTCGCCGATCAGCTTGAAGCGCTTGCGCCAGTCGTTGAGTTCCTCCCGGACGAAGCGTTCGATGCGTCCGATGTTGTCGATCGCCCACGAGCCGGTGGCCTTGCTGTAGGCGAACCCGGCGCGATGGGCGACGGTGTTGAAGCGGAAGAGCGTCTGCCGTTGGTCGTCGGAAAGCTCGTCGCCGGGGATCGCACCAGGGCCGAAGCAATTCCAGGCGTGACCACCCCGCCCCGCCCAGGCGGCGGAGATCTTCAAGCCGTCGGAAGTGAGCTCGAACGTGACCTGCAACTTGAGGGAAGTCCGGGCGTTGCCGTCCTTACGTTCGGGCTCCTTGGGCGGCTCGGGAGCGGCAGTAGCGGCCGTCTCGTCGATGGCCGGAATCTCGTCGGCGATGAGTTCCTCGATTTCGTAGATCGAAGCGACGGCGAAAGGCGCCCCGTTTTCCTCCTCCGGCAACGAAGTCCTCCACTCGAGCTTGCCCCCGTTGACCTCGATGACCGCGCGGACCGTCTGCGCATCCGTGCGCGTGACGGCTTCGGCGCTTTCCGGTTTCAACTCGATCTGCCTGACCAGACCTTCCGTATAAAGCCTACGTCCCTCGATCAGGTCAGTTTCCTTGAAGGCGGCTTCCCACTCTTCCGGCAGGGACACAAACCACCTCTCCAGGGCTTCCGTGGAGTAGGAGCGATTGGCCGGACGCGGGGAAGACATCGACGGAACTGCATTAAACCGCCCCAGTTTTGGCCTTACAATCCCCAAACTGTGTCAATTTTGGGCAGATAACGGGGCGGTTTTGGCTGGGTCTTGGCTTGTTAAACACGGGCCTCAGCCTCTATGGTTTACGTCCCTTTTACAGGCAAAGAAATGAAACATCTTAGCGTCGGAACCCGCTGGAATGCGGACCTCGTATCCTCTTATCACGAACAGTGGTCCAAGGACCCCTCTTCCGTGGACGCCGAATGGCGCGCCTTCTTCGAAGGTTTCGAACTGGGCGTAAGCCTGCCTCCCAAGGCCCCCAAGGGCGCCTCCCCTGCGACCGGCGGGGTCGATGCCGTCGCCCAGTGGAAGGTCCTGGCCGCCATCAACGCCTATCGCACCATCGGTCATCAGCAGGCCCGGATCAACCCTTTGGCGGACCCCGTACCTCACTTCGAACTGACCGAAAAAGCCCTGGGACTCGATGGCATCCCGGCCGACCGCATCTTCCACACCGGCGATTTTCTCGGTGGCAAGATGCTGCCGCTCGGCGAAATCCTGGCCAAGCTGAAGTCGACCTACTGCGGCCCCATCGGCGTCGAAGTGACGCACATCCAGGACGGCGAACGCCGCCGTTGGCTCGTCGAACGCATCGAGTCCTGCGGCCTGCGCCCGGCTTATGACGCCGCCGCCCGCCGCCGCTTCCTGCGTTCCATCGTTCAGGCCGAACAGTTCGAACGCTTCCTCCACAAGACCTTCGTCGGCGCCAAACGCTTCTCCGTCGAAGGCGGCGAAGTCATGCTCTCCGCGCTCGACCAGGTGATCCATCGCGCGCCGGGCCTCGGCGTGACGGACCTCGTCATCGGCATGGCCCACCGCGGCCGCCTCAACGTGCTCGTCAATGTCTGCGGCAAGAAGGCCGAAGTCCTCTTCGGCGCCTTCTCCGAGAATCACGTGCCAGATACTACCCATGGCGACGGCGACGTGAAGTACCATCTGGGCTACGCCGGCGCCCGCGTGGTCGACGGCAAGGAAGTCAGCATCACCCTCGCCTACAACCCCAGCCACCTTGAAGCCGTCAACCCGGTCGTCCTCGGCCGGACTCGCGCCCTCGTCGACCTGCAAGGCGGAGCCGACCGCTCCAAGGCCTTGCCGATCCTCCTCCACGGCGACGCCGCCTTCGCGGGCCAAGGCGTCGTGATGGAGACGCTTAACCTGGCGGAACTCAAAGGCTACCAGGTCGGCGGCACGCTTCACATCGTCAGCAACAACCAGGTCGGCTTCACCACCAACCCGGACGAATCCCGCACGGGCCGTCATTGTACCGAGATAGCGAAGTTCACCGAATCCCCGATCTTCCACGCCAACGGTGACGACCCGGACGCCGTGATCCTCGCCACCGAGATCGCCCTCGAGTACCGCCAGAAGTTCGGCGCCGACGCCGTGGTGGACATCGTCTGCTACCGTCGCTACGGACACAACGAGACCGACGAACCTGCCTTCACGCAGCCCGTGCTCTACCGGGAGATCTCCGCCCATCCGTCCGTCGCCGAACTGTACGCCTCTCGCCTGACCGAATCCGGCTCCGCCCCCGACGGCGAGCTGATCAGCCTGCGCACCGAGTTCGACGTCCTCCTCAACGCCGCGCAGGAACGCGCGCAGGCGGCGCTCGCCGTCGAGATCGAAGAACGGAAGAAGCAGCCGGTCGGCGTGCGCCCGTTCAAGTCCCCTTACGAACACGCGGTCGACACGGCCGCGCCGCAGGAACTGCTCGACAAGGTCGCGACGGTGCTCTGGCAGATGCCCCCCGACTTCTCGCCCAACCCGAAGATCAAGCGACTCCTCGACGCCAAGGCCGAAGCCTATAAGTCCGGCGCCAACATCGATTGGAGCCTCGGCGAAGGCCTCGCCTTCGCCTCCTTGCTCGCCGAAGGCTACCCCGTGCGCATCTCCGGACAGGACTGCGAACGCGGCACCTTCTCCCATCGCCACGCGGTGCTCCACGATCCTTCGAACGACGCGGAGTACTGCCCGCTCGGCACCATCGCCCAGGCCGAGATCGAACTGGTGAACTCCTCGCTCTCCGAATACGCCATCCTCGGCTTCGACTACGGCTACTCCCTCGAAGCCCCGGATTCGCTCGTCATCTGGGAAGCCCAGTTCGGCGACTTCGCCAACGGGGCGCAGATCATGATCGACCAGTTCATCGCTTCGGCCGAATCGAAGTGGGGCCAGACCAGCGGGCTGGTCATGCTGCTGCCGCACGGCTACGAAGGCCAAGGACCGGAACACTCCTCCGCCCGCCTCGAACGTTTCCTGCAGCTCTGCGCCGAGAACAACCTCCAGGTCGTCCAGCCGTCTACGCCGGCCCAGCTGTTCCACGTCCTTCGTCGCCAGGTAAAGTCGGAGCTGCGCAAGCCGCTCGTGGTGATGACGCCGAAGAGCCTGCTGCGCCACAAGTCATGCGTCAGCACGCTCGCCGACCTCACCAAGGGCCGCTTCCAGGCGGTCCTCGCCGACGCCACGCCGGCCGCGAAGACGGAACGACTCATCCTGTGCTCCGGCAAGGTCTTCTACGAACTCGACGCCGAGCGCGCCGCCCGCAAGGACGCCGTCACCAGCATCGTGCGCCTCGAGCAGTTCTACCCCTTCGACGGCGAAGCCCTCGCCAAGATCCACGCCTCGCTCGGCTCCCCGAAGAAGATCGTCTGGGTCCAGGATGAACCGAAGAACATGGGCGGTTGGTCCTTTGTCGCCGACCTCATCGAATCCACCCTCGGCATCCGCCCGGCCTATGCCGGTCGCGATGCCGCCGCCTCCCCGGCCGTCGGCTCCCTCGCGGTCCACAAGATCGAGCAGGCGGACATGGTGAAGCAGGCCTTTACGGCCTAATAGGGTTAAGAAGCAGGCTTTCTTGGCAGAGGAACTCCTCCTACTACCCCTTAAACGGTCATCGAAGGTCGTTTAAAGGGTCATTTCCCCGTTGAAACGGGCAGGAATGGGTTCCAAGGTTGAACCTACCTAATTTTCATGGCCGTCGAAGTCAAAATCCCTCCCATGGGCGAATCCATCACCGGGGGCCTGCTGGCCGCCTGGCTGGTCAAAAGCGGTGACGCCGTTCGCAAGGGCCAAGCCCTCTTTTCCTACGAAACCGACAAGGTGACCTCCGAAGGTACCGCGGAAGTCGACGGAAAGATCACGATCACCGTCGAAGCCGGCACGGAAGTGCTCGTCAATCAGGTCGTCGCCTCGATCGAAGCCGGCGCCGCCGGCAACGCGCCTTCCGCCGCTCCCGCTCCCGCGACCAAGTCAGCTCCCGCCGCATCTCCTGCGCCGGCCGTGGCTCCCGCTCCTTCGCCGAAGGCCGCTCCCGTAGCCGCGAAAGCCGGCGCCGCCGCCGAAGTCTCTCCCGCCGTCCGACGCATCTCCGCCGAAACCGGCCTTGATCCCGCCGCCATCGAGGGCTCGGGCAAAGCGGGCCGCGTGACCAAGGGCGACATGCTCGCCGCGCTCGCCGGTCAGGCTCCGATCCGCTCCGACGCCCCCGTCGTCGCGCCTTCCGCCGCCGCTTCCGCACCGGCCCCCGCCGTCGTCATCCCTTCCCGCGACGGCCGCACGACGCGCAAGCGCATGTCCCCGCTGCGTCGCAAGATCGCCGAGCGCCTCGTGCAGGCCAAGTCCGAGACCGCCATGCTCACGACCTTCAACGAGGTCAACATGGCCCCGGTGATGGAACTCCGCAAGCGCCACGGCGAGGAATTCCTCAAGAAGTACGGCGTCAAGCTCGGCTTCATGTCCTTCTTCGTGAAGGCCGCCGTGCAGGCGATGAAGGAAGTCCCCGCGATCAACGCCCAGCTCGACGGCGATGATATCGTCGAGAACAACTTCTTCGACATCGGCGTGGCCGTCGGAACGGACAAGGGGCTCATGGTCCCGGTCGTCCGCGACTGCGACCAGCTCAACTTCGCCGGCATCGAGAAAGCCATCGGCGGCTTCGGCAAGCGTGCCCGCGACGGCAAGATCCAGCTCCCCGAACTCCAGGGCGGCGTCTTCACGATCTCCAACGGCGGCATCTACGGCTCGATGCTCTCGACGCCGATCCTCAATCATCCTCAGGCGGCCATCATGGGGCTCCACAACATCGTCGAACGACCTGTCGCCGAGAACGGCCAGGTCGTCATCCGCCCGATCATGTACCTGGCGCTGTCGTACGACCACCGCATCATCGACGGCAAGGAAGCCGTGACCTTCCTCGTCAAGGTACGCCAGTACATCGAAGACCCCCAGCGACTGCTGTTCGGCGTCTGAACCCCTCACCTATTCCTACCTCAATGTCTCAATTCGATCTCGTCGTAATCGGTTCCGGCCCCGGTGGCTATGTCGCCGCCATCAAGGCCGGCCAGCTTGGCCTCAAGGTCGCCCTCGTGGAGAAGGATAACTCCCTCGGCGGAACCTGCCTCAACGTGGGCTGCATCCCTTCCAAGGCCCTGCTCCACTCCACCGAAGTCTTCCTGCATGCCGTGCACGGCAAGAAACACGGGCTCGTGGGCGCCGAGAAGATCACTTTCGACGTCTCCGCGATGCTCGCCAACAAGGACAAGGTCGTCGCGCAGCTCAACATGGGCGTCGGCGCCCTGCTCAAGAAGCGCAACGTCGAGATCGTCCGCGGCCTCGGCCGTCTCGTGAAGTCCGGCCAGGTGCTCGTCCGCTCCACCGCCGGCGACCGCACGCTCGAGACCAAGAACATCCTCATCGCTACGGGCTCCGTCCCGGTCGAACTGCCGTTCATGAAGTTCGATGGCGAAACCGTCATCTCCTCGGACCATGGCATCTCGCTGAAGGCCGTCCCCGAGAAGATGGTCGTCGTCGGCGCCGGGGCCATCGGCCTCGAGCTCGGCTCCGTCTGGTCCCGCCTCGGCTCGCAGGTCACCGTCGTCGAGATGCTGCCGTCCATCGGCGGCCCGGCCTATGACGCCGACGTGGCCAAGGCCGCGCAGAACGCCTTCGAGAAGCAAGGCATCAAGTTCGAGATGGGCGCCAAGGTCACCGGCGTGAAGAAGAGCGCGGCCGGCTCCGCCCTCACGGCCGAACGCGACGGCAAGGCCCTAGAATTCCCTGCCGACAAGATCCTCGTCGCCGTGGGCCGCAAGGCCAACACCACCGGACTCGGGGCCCAGGAAGCCGGCCTCAAGCTCGACGAGCGCGGCCGCATCGTCATCGACGCCCATTTCCAGACGAACCTCCCCGGTGTCTACGCCATCGGCGACGTCGTCGCCGGCCCGATGCTCGCCCACAAGGCCGAAGAAGAAGGCGTCGCCGTCGCCGAGAACCTGGCCGGCAAGCATGGCCACGTGAATTACGCCGTCATCCCGGGCGTCATCTATACCGACCCTGAAGTCGCCTGCGTCGGTCTTTCCGAAGCCGACGCCAAAGCCAAGAACGTCGAAGTCGCCATCGGCAAGTTCCAGCTCGCCGGCAATGGTCGCGCGATCGCTTCCGACGGCACCGCCGGCTTCGTGAAGGTCATCGCCTGCGCCAAGACCGACAAGCTGCTCGGCGTCCAGATGGTCGCCAAGGGCGCTTCCGAGATGATCGCCGCCGCCTGCGCCCACATGGAATACGGCGGCAGCGCCGAAGACGTCGCGCGCACCTGCTTCGCCCATCCGACCGTCAGCGAATCCTTCAAGGAAGCCGCGATGGCCGTCAGCAAGTCGAGCATCCACTCGCTCTGAGCGCAGCCGGACTTTTGAACGAAAGGGTGCGAATAGCACCCTTTCTTCTTTTGCGCCCAAACAAGGACGCCCTCCCAAATGAAGGGAAGGCGTCGATTGAAAAGGCAAGGGGCCAGGCTTGCCACGGCACACGGATGGACTGACTGCCGTTGCTTCCTTCCGGACCTGGCGGGATTCGTCGGCCACCCGTTGCATGGGGCCTGGCTTGCCTATCTTGATGCCCGCCTAGTCCGTTCTTTTCAATCCTCAACTTAACCCCTAATCATTCCTCTTTCCGATGGCTGAAATCCCCAAATCTTATGAGCCGCAAGGCGTCGAACAGCAGTGGTACGATCGCTGGGTCGCGGCGGGCTGTTTCAAGGGCAAGGTCGACCATGCCCGCGAGTCCTTCGCGGTGATGATCCCTCCTCCCAACGTCACCGGCGTCCTCCACATGGGACACCTGCTCAACAACACGCTGCAGGACATCATGGTCCGCCGGGCCCGCCAGGAAGGCAAATCGGCCCTCTGGCTCCCTGGGACCGACCATGCCGGCATCGCCACGCAATCCCGCGTCGAGAAGGAACTCCGCCAGAAGGAAGGCAAGACGCGCCATGACCTCGGCCGTGAGAAATTCATCCAGGTCGCGTCCGATTGGCGCGACAAGCACGGCGGCATCATCCTCGGCCAGCTTCGCAAGCTCGGCGCTTCCTGCGATTGGGACCGAACCGTCCATACGCTCGACGCCGGCTACTCGCAGGCGGTACTCCAGACTTTTGTCACGCTCTACGAACGAGGCTACGTCTACCGCGGCAAGCGCATGGTCAACTGGTGCCCCGTCTCGCAGACCGGACTCTCCGACGAAGAGGTGATCATGAAGCCCTCCAAGGGCTCGCTCTACCGGATGCGCTATGAGGTCGCCGAGATCCCCGGCACTTTCCTCGAGATCTCGACCACGCGTCCGGAGACGATCCCCGGCGACGCCGCCGTCGCGGTCCACCCCGAAGACGAACGTTACAAGCACCTCATCGGCAAGCACGTCTGGCGCCCCTTCCCTCGCGCCCAGATTCCGATCGTCGGCGACCCCGCCGTCGAGAAGGAGTTCGGCACCGGCGTGCTGAAGGTCACGCCGGCCCATGATCGCACCGACTTCGACATCGGCAAGCGCCACAACCTCCCGGTCATCGACGTGATGAACCCCGATGGCACGATGAACGCCGACGCCGGCCCGCTCGCAGGCGTGGAGCGCTTCAAGGCGCGTGTCATGGCCGAAAAGCTCCTCGAGGAGCTCGGCGCCCTGGTGAAGACCGAACCTTACGAGAACACCGTAGGCTATTCGGAACGTGCCGACGTCCCGATCGAACCCCGCCTCAGCGAACAGTGGTTCATCCGCTACCCGAAGATCGACGAAGCCAAGCGCGCCGTCACGGCAGGCATCATCAAGTTCCACCCGGAACGATGGACGAAGACGTACCTCCACTGGCTCGAAAACATCCAGGACTGGTGCGTGAGCCGCCAGCTCTGGTGGGGCCATCGCATCCCGGTCTGGTATCGCAAGGGCGCCGACCGCAACGACCCGAAGAATCTCCACGTATCCCTGACCGCCCCGGCCGACGCCGCCAACTGGGAGCAGGACCCCGACGTGCTCGACACCTGGGCCTCCTCCTGGCTCTGGTGCCTCGCGACCATCGGCTGGCGCAAGCCCGGCGAGACGACCGAGGAGCTCAAGCATTGGTACCCGACCGGCGCCCTCGCGACGGGTCCCGACATCATCTTCCTCTGGGTCGCCCGCATGATCATCGCCGGCCTCGAGCTGCACGGCCCGGAAAAGAAGACGCTCACCGACGACGAGATCCGCCAGCGCATCCCGTTCAAGCGCGTCTACTTCAACGGCATCATCCGCGACAAGCTCGGCCGCAAGATGTCGAAGTCGCTCGGCAATTCGCCGGAGCCGCTCGACCTCATCGCGAAGTTCGGCGCCGACGGCCTCCGCTTCGGACTGCTGTCCATCGCGCCCAAAGGCCAGGACATCCTGTTCGACGAAGACCGCGTCGGCCAAGGCCGCAACTTCTGCAACAAGCTCTGGAACGCCGCCCGCTTCCGCCAGATGTCCGGCCCGATGGCCGACAACTCCACGCTCGCCGCCGTCGTCAGCCGCATCAAGGCGTCGCAGCTCGACGACGATGACTTCGCGATCCTCCAAGGCCTCGCCGAACTGACCGACAGCACGGCCAAGAACCTCGACGACCACGAGTTCACCGCCTACGCGCAAGGGCTCTATTCGTTCTTCTGGGGCGACTTCTGCGACTGGTACGTGGAAGCCTCGAAGGCCCGGCTCAAGGACCCTGCCCTCGTCGACAACTGCCTCGCCGTGCAGGACCTCGTCCTGCGCCAGTTCCTGCTGCTGCTCCACCCGGTCGCCCCGTTCATCTCCGAGGAACTCTGGCACCTCCTGGGCTACGGCGCCGAAAAGGACTTCATCCAGAACCACCATACCGGCTCGGGCGGCGACCTGCTTCGCGTCCTCCGTGAGAACGGCATCAAGCTCTCCGCCGCCAAGGTCGCCGACGTCGCCCTGCTCCGCGAATTCGTCGCCTCCGTCCGCGGCCTCAAGTCCCAGGCCAACCAGGCGACCCGTCGCGATTCGATCATCACGGTCGTCGCCAAGGACGCCACGGCCAAGGCGCTCCTGCTGTCGAACCGCGACAAGCTCAGCAGCATGGCCGGCCTGGCCGAGATCGGCTTCGCCGATTCCGCCGGCGACCGTACCGGCGCGCTCACCTCGCTGGGCACCCTCCTGCTGGAACTCTCCGGCACGGTCGACGTCGCCGCCGAGAAGGTCCGCCTCGCCAAGGAACTCGCCAAGCTCGAACAGGCGGTCGCCGCCGGCGAAGCCAAGCTCACCAACGAGGCCTTCGTCTCGAAGGCTCCCGCGAAGATCCTTGAAGGCGCCCGCAAGCAGCTCGACGAAGCCAAGGCCAAGCGCGACGAGATCGCGCGGATGATCGCCACGCTCGGCTAAGATGATCGCGATCCGGCTCCACCCCGACAAACAATCCGCCGCGCAGGCGATTGCCCGGGAGATAGCCGACCTGATCGCGATACGCTCGGAATCGGGCAAGCCGACGGTGCTGGGATTGGCGACAGGGTCGACGCCCCTCCCGCTGTACGCCGAGCTGATCCGCCTACGCCGGGAAGCCGGCATCAGCTTCCGTTCGGTGATCACCTTCAACCTCGACGAATACGAGGGACTCGGCCCGACCCATCCGCAATCGTATCGACGGTTCATGGAGGAGAACCTCTTCCGCCACCTCGACATCCCCGCGGCCAACATCCACATCCCCGACGGCCTGACGAAGAATGCCGCACAAAACTGCGCAGACTACGAAGAGGCCATCCGTGACGCAGGCGGCATCGACCTACAGATCCTCGGCATCGGGCGAACGGGGCACATCGGTTTCAACGAACCGCCTTCCTCCGCCGACTCACGGACCCGCTGGGTACGCCTCGATGAGGTCACCCGTCGTGATAATTCGGCGTTCTTCGGCGACATGAGCCTCGTGCCTCATGGCGCCTTGACGATGGGCGTCGCCACGATCCTGCAAGCCCGCCGCATCGAGCTGATCGCCTTCGGCGAAGCCAAGGCCGAGATCGTCCGCCGCGCCATCAAGGAAGCGCCCTCGGCCGGGTGTCCCGCCACCTGGCTGCAACGCCATCCCCGCTGCACGTTCCACCTGGACGCAGGCGCGGCCCAAGCGCTCTGAACCGAACGATGGATGCCAGCCCTCGTCATCGTTCCGACATCGACCCAGGCCTCGTACCGGCCGCGCTCTGGACCCGTGCCTACCTTCGCCGATGCGATCATACGATAGGCTCGACCGACCTCACGATCGCCCTCCGCCGTGACGATGGCACGGCCTCGCTTTTCAAGACCAAGGTCCTCGCCCGGCACATCGACGACGAGGCGACCTACCTTCACGTCGAACGTACCGTCAAGTTCCTGCTCTGGTCGCGAGGCGCACCCGAGGTCCTCCTCAGCGGCCACGAAGCCATGCCTCTCGCCGACCGATTGCGTCGCGACTATTCTCCGTCGGGCAACCGCGCCTTCGACGCGCAATTCTTCCGCCAGATCTTCGAGGAACCTCTCCGTTTCGACTCCGTCGAGCAGGATGCGCTGCCTCCTGCGGTAAGCTCCTGCCTTCCGCTCGGCCGGCACCTCGACGGATGCCGCATCGGGTTCGACCTCGGCGGGTCCGATCGCAAGTGCGCCGCCCTCATCGACGGCAAGGTGGTCTTCTCCGAAGAAGTGAAATGGGACCCCTATTTTCAGTCCGACCCTAGTTACCACCTGAACGGCATTCGTCATTCGCTCGACCTCGCGGCAAGCCATCTGCCTCGCGTCGACGCCATCGGCGGCTCATCCGCGGGGGTCTACGTGAACAACAAGGTCCGGGCGGCCTCGCTCTTCCGAGGAATCACCGACCCGGCCGTCTTCGACTCACAGGTCCGCAACATGTTCGTGGACCTAGCCCGGTCCTACCGCGTACCCTTCGAAGTCCTCAACGATGGTGACGTGACCGCGCTGGCAGCCTCGATGTCGCTACGGAAGAACGCCGTACTGGGCGTGGCGATGGGTACCAGCGTCGCGGCCGGCTACGTGGACAAGGCAGGCAACCTTACCAACTGGCTGAGCGAACTGGCGTTCGTCCCGGTGGACTACCGCCAAGACGGCCCGAGCGACGAATGGTCAGGCGACCGCGGCTGCGCCGTGCAATACTTCAGTCAACAAGGCGTCGGCCGACTCCTTCCCCTCGCCGGCATCGCCCTCCCTGCCTCGATGCGGCTGCCGGAGCAGCTCGAAGAACTCCAGAAGCTCATGGCCGCCGGCGACCCGCGGGCGCACAAGGTCTACGAAGCCATCGGCATCGCCTTCGGCTATGCGATCGCCCACTTCGCCGGTTTCTACGAACTGAACTGCCTGCTCATCATGGGGCGGGTCACCTCCGGCAACGGCGGCAGCGTCATCATCGAGCAAGCCAAGCGGATCCTGCATGACGAATTTCCCGAACTTCGCATCGACCTCGTCGTGCCTGACGAGAAAGATAAGCGCCACGGCCAGGCCGTCGCCGCCGCCTCCCTCCCCGCCCTGAGCCGATGATCCCCCTCAACCCTCTCGCCCGCCTCATCACTCCGGATGGCCAGACCGGCCCGGAAGCGATCATGCGCACGACCCATCTCGGCATCGGCGCCCACCAGGACGACCTGGAATTCATGGCCTTCCATGGCATCCTCGCCTGCTACGACCGAGCAGACCGTTGGTTCGGAGGCGTGACCGTCACCGACGGGCGGGGCAGCTCCCGCGCCGGCCGGTTCAAGGATTGGAGCGACGACCAGATTGCCGCCGAACGCATCCGCGAACAGGACGCCGCCGCGGTGATCGGCCAATACTCCTTCATGGCGCAGCTGGGTTTCGGCAGCGCCGCGGTCCGCGACCCCAGGCAGGACGCCGTTCGGGACGACCTGCGCCGCATCCTCGAGGCCGCCCGGCCGGAGGTCGTCTACCTTCACAATCTCGCCGACAAGCACGACACCCACGTCGGCTGCGCTCTCCGTTCGATCGAGGCCATGCGGCGCCTGCCGAAGCCGGATCGCCCAAAGCTGGTCTATGGCTGCGAAGTCTGGCGCGACCTCGACTGGCTCGTCGACAGCGAGAAGACGGCGATGCCGATCTCGGCACGCCCCGAGCTCGCCCGCGCCCTCAACGAGGTCTTCGCCACCCAGATCGCCGGCGGCAAACGCTACGATCTCGCCGTCCTCGGCCGACGCACCGCGAACGCCACCTTCAGCAACGCCCATTCGACCGACCAGGAAACGGCGATGCAGTGGGCGATGGACCTGACTCCGCTCGTCCAGGACGACACGCTGGACCCGCTGACCTACACCGTCGGCTTCATCGAACGCCTCAAGGCGGACGTGACCGACCGCATCCGCAAATGCCTCTGACCATGAAACCGACCCTCCTCGTCCTCGCCGCCGGCATGGGAAGCCGCTACGGAGGCCTCAAACAGATCGACCCAATGGGACCGTCGGGTGAGACCATCCTCGACTACTCGGTGTTCGACGCCCTTCGCGCCGGCTTCGGCAAGGTGGTTTTCATCATCCGGCCCGACTTCGAGAAGGATTTCCGCGAGCGTATCGCCGCGAAGTTCGCAGGTCGCATCGAGGTAGGCTTCGCCTTCCAGACGATCGACCAACTGCCTTCGGGCTTCGCCGTGCCGGCCGGACGTGAGAAACCTTGGGGCACCACCCATGCCATCCTATGCGCCCGTGACGCCGTCAAAGAGCCCTTCGCCGTCATCAACGCCGACGACTTCTACGGACAGGATTCCTATGCGACGCTCGGCCGTCACCTCGCCGCCCTCCCGAACGACTCCACCGCCTATGCGATGGTCGGCTTCACGCTCAAGAACACGCTCTCGGAGCACGGGACGGTCGCACGCGGAGTCTGCAAGACGGACGCCGCCGGCAGGCTGACGGACATCCAGGAGCTGACGAAGATTGCCAAACTTGCCTCAGGCGCCGAACACCGCGGCGAAGACGGGGCCGTGGTTCCCCTCACGGGAGACGAACCCGTCTCGATGAACATGTGGTGCTTCACCCCGGCGATCTTCCCCCAACTGGAGGCCGACTTCCGCGCCTTCCTCGCCGCCAAAGGTTCCGAGATGAAAAGCGAGGCCTACATCCCCATGTCGGTAGGCGCCCTCATCCGTGCCGGAACGGCCACCTGCCAGGTGCTGCGCTCCGACTCGACCTGGTTCGGCGTCACCTATCGGGAGGACAAGCCGATCGTCCAGGCCAGCATCCGGGACCAGGTAGCCAACGGATCCTACCCTGCTTCGCTCTGGACCTGACGATGACCGCGCCTGTCGGACATGATGCCGTCGCGATCGCCCGGGAGTTCGCCCTCTCCGGTCCGGTCGTTTCAGCCCAGCCCTATGGGAGCGGCCACATCAACGATACGTTCAAGGTCGAGGTCGCCCCGGCCGCCGGGCCGTCCCGTTTCGTCCTCCAGCGGATCAACCATAACGTCTTCCGCCGGCCCGACGAGCTGATGGCCAACGTCGAACGCGTCTGCGCGCATGCGCATGCCAAGCTGACTCGGCTAGGCCTTCCCGACGCCGACCGACGCACGCTCCGCCTGATCCCCGCACGCTCGGGCCGCGCCTGGCACGTCGATGCCGCCGGCAATCGCTGGCGCTGTTATCACTTCATCGAAGGCGCCACCGGCCATGACATCGTACGCTCGCCCGCGCAGGCTTTTGCGGCGGCCAAGGCGTTCGGGGCCTTCCAATCGCTGCTCTCCGACCTTCCCGGCGGAAGGCTTCACGAGACGATCCCGGACTTCCATCACACGCCCGCCCGTTTCGCACGCTTCCGGGAAGCTTTGGCCAAAGACAGCCATGGACGCGCCGCCTCAGCCGTGGCCGAGGTCGCTTTCGCGCTCGCCCGCGCCCAAGAGGTGGGCGTGATCGCGGAGGCCCTGCGGGACGGCACGCTTCCGGAACGGGTGACGCACAACGACACGAAGCTGAACAACGTCCTGCTCGACGACGTGACCCAGGAAGGCGTCTGCGTCATCGACCTCGATACCGTCATGCCCGGCTCCGTCCTTTACGACTTCGGGGATCTCGTCCGCACATCGACGTCCCCGGCGGCCGAAGACGAGACCGACCTCTCACAGGTCCGGATGCAGTTCCCGATGTTCGAAGCCCTCGTCAGAGGATACCTCGAATCCGCCGGCTCCTTCCTGACTCCGAAGGAGAAGGAACTCCTGCCCTTCGCCGGCAAGCTCATCACCTTCGAGATCGGCCTGCGCTTCCTGACCGACTGGCTGGAAGGAGACACCTACTTCAAGACCAAGCGGCCGACGCACAACCTCGACCGGACCCGCACCCAGTTCAGGCTGGTCGAATCCATCGAAGCCCAACTCCCCGCCATGAAGGCGCTGGTCGCGCACGCATGAGCAAGCGCGTGCTCATCACCGGCGGAGCCGGCTTCATCGGCTCCCATCTGGTCCGGAGCTTCGTCGGAAACGCCGAGGTCACGGTGCTCGACGACCTGAGGAGCGGCTACGAAAGCAATCTCGACGGCATACCTTGCCGCTTCGTGCGCGGCTCCATCCTCGACACGAAGACCCTCAGCCTGGCCGCCGAGGGGGCAGACGAGATCTACCACCTCGCCGCGATGATCTCCGTACCGGAATCCGTCGCCAAGCCCGCCGAGTGCGCCGAGCTGAACACCGAAGGAACCCGACGGGTGCTGGAAGCGGCCCTCGTCGCCGGCGCCCGTAAGGTGGTCCTGGCTTCTTCCGCCGCGATCTATGGCGACAACCCGACCGTGCCGAAGGTCGAATCGATGACGCCGGAGCCGAAATCTCCCTACGCCGAGACCAAGCTCGCCGGCGAGATCCTGCTCGAGCGATACCGCATGGCCCACGGTCTCGGCACGACGAGCCTGCGCTTCTTCAACGTCTTCGGACCTCGCCAAGATCCCCGTTCGGCCTACGCCGCCGCGGTCCCGATCTTCATCGCGAAGGCCCTGCGAGACGAACCGATCGGCATCCATGGCGACGGCGGGCAGACGCGAGACTTCATCCACGTGACCGATATCGTCGGAGCTCTCGCCTACGCCGGAGCCTCGGAGCAAATGGCCGGCACCTATAACGTGGGCTACGGTAAGAGCCGTACGATCCTGGAACTGGCCCAGGAGATCATCGACCTGACACGCTCACGCTCGCGCATCGAACACCTCCCGGCCCGCGCCGGCGACGTCCGTCACTCCCTCGCTTCGACGGAACGGCTCATGGCCGCCGGCTGGAAGCCTCGGTCGTCGGTCAGCGCCGGGCTCGCCGAGACGGTGGAGCATTTCCGAAGGCTCAGGGCGTGACGACCAACGTCGTGCGCAGGAGTTCCTCCCGCCCGTCGTTGAGGTTCAGCCAGAAGTCGTAGGTGCCGGGAGGCGGCAGGCGCAGACGAAAAGAAAGCGCGGGGTTGGGGTCGTATTCGCCGCCTTCGAGGGTCGGGTGCATGTGCGCATAGCCTGCGAAAGGTCGGTCGGCCGAAAAGACGACCGCGTGACCCAAGGCCCCCATGATGGGCATGAGTTTGAGCGGTTTGCCCTCAGGTCCGGACAGCCTGACACGCAACGTGGCGGAAGCGCCTGCCTTAAGCGTGGACGCCTCCATGGCGACGATGACATTGCGATGCTCGGCGGCTAAGCCTGCGGGAGCCATGCCAGCCTTCGTCCCGGCCTGGGCCAGCATCACTCGCGAAGTCCGGGCATCGGCGAAATCCACGTAGGCTTCCAACGCGGCACCGCGAAGGCCGACGGGGACGTCGAAACGCCAGGACCCGTCGTCCGTCGGGACCGGGTGAAGATGGGCATAAGCGCGGACGCCGCCCAGCTGGCGCAGATGAAGGTGGATCTTCTGCGTATGGGACACGGCCACCTCATGCGCGTAATACGACAGCCCGTCCTCCTTGATGAGGCGCAACTCTCCCTTGGCGCCATCCTCCGAGAGCGCGACCGTCAGCTCGACCGGAAACTGCAACGCTTTCGGAGAATAGAAATTAGCCTCTTCGTTGACGCCGCAAAACTCGACTCCGTCGACGATCACCGGCTGATGGTCGGCATGCAGGAAGGCGCATTGCGTATCCGGCAAGGCACGCAGGCCGAAGAAGCCGACCACGGCGAACGCGCTGATGAGCAAGGCCTGGCTCCGAGGGGTCATTTCTCCTTGGTGCCGGCGGTACCGGCGAGCGCCTGCAGTCGCCGGGCGACGTCTTCGGCATCGAAGGACGGGCCTTCGCTGCGATAGGCGATACGTCCCTCCGGACTGATCACGATCAGCGCGGCGTTATGGACGATGGTGCCGTCGTCGCGAAGCGTCTGGATGCCGTAATGACGCATCAGGTCCTTGATCTGGCCCGAATCGCCGGTAAGGAAGCGATGGCGGGCGGAGTCGATGCCATAGCCATCGGCATAGGCGCGGAGGACGCCCGGCGTATCGGTCGTCGGGTCGAAGGTGATGGTCAGCAAACGTACGCCGCCGACAGAGGACATCTTAGCCAGCTCGTCGCCGAGCCGCTTCATGCAGGCCGAAGAGGCCGGACACATGCGGGCGGACCGACAGCTGGTGAAGATGAAGTTCAGGGCCAGCGGATGACCGAGGAAATCCTTCTTCATGACCAGACGACCGTCCTGGTCCCAGAGCGCCATGTTCGGCATGAGCTCATTCGGCATGCGCGTGACGAGCCGGCCTTTGTCGACGGTCTCGCGGCGCAGAGCCTCGGTGACTTCCGCCGCTTGGCGGAGCTCTTCCGGATCGGCGGAGACCACGCCGCGCGCGCGCGTCTCGGCGCCTTCGACGACGACTTCATATCGGACGAACCGGCCGGCCCAGCCGACCTTGCGATCCCCTTCATGAAGGCGACGCGCGACGGTCTCCCCCTTCGGCGTGAGCACCTGGGCGAGGCCATCCTCCGAAACCGAGACGACCTTGCCGGTCTCTTCGACCGCCCAAAGGCCGCCGATGGCGATGAAGAGTGCCAGGATGTTGCGCATGGTCAGAGGTGTTCGCCCGAGGGTCCGAGCATGAGTTCCACCATGCCGTGACGGACTCCGCGATGGGAAAGATGGAAGGCTTCCGCGCCGGTCAGCTCGGCCAGCACGCAGAGGGTGATCAGGGCGGCCGGCATGATATCGGCACGGTCGGCAGGGATCCCTGCGACCTTCCGGCGCGCCTCGACATCCATCGCGCACATCTGATCGCGCAGCTCGCGGATACGCAGGACAGGCAGACGACCCCCGACCGCCGCCTCGCCGATCGCCTCGAGATGCAGGGCGACGGCCGCGAAGGCGCCGCCGGCTCCGACGATGAGGTAGTTCTCGGCCGCCTTGGCGGGAATGACGGCCTGCAGGACGCCCATCAGATGCGTGCGGATCGAAAGCCGGTCAAGCTCGTCGACGGCGCCGGCGCCGCCGCGAAGATAACCATTGGTCATGCGGACGGACCCCAAGGGGAAACTGCGAGCGAGGACACAGTGTTGTCCGCGGATGGCGGTCACCTCAAGGCTCCCGCCACCAAGGTCGAAGGCGAGGATGTTCGCGTAGGCCTTGTAAGCCGGATCGGTCCGCACGCCGGCGCCCGCCAGACGGGCCTCGACCTCTCCCGAGACGATCGTGAGGGGGACTCCGGTGACCGCACGGATCTTCTCGGCGAAGGCCTGGCGGTTCGCGCATTCCCGCACGGCGCTGGTGCCGAGCACGGTGAAACGGGTAGCCCCTTTGGAACGGGCGAAGTCGAGCAGACGACCGATCGCGGCGGCTCCCGCCTCCATGGCTTCGAACGGCAACGGCTCGCCAGCGCTCGCGTCCTGCTGCAGGCGCACGGACTCGGTCAGGCGGCCGAGTTCGCTGCGATCGCGACCGTCGACGACGGCCACCTTGATGGAATTCGACCCTACGTCGACGACGGCGATGGCGGACATGTTCAGAAGAGAAGCTGGCCCTTGAGTCCGCCGAAGAAATGGAGCCCGTCCTGGGTTTCAAACTCCTTCGTCCGCACCGCGACGAAATAAGTGGCCGACCAGGAGTAGACCTGGAAAGTCGTGCCGACCGCGCATTGCAGGACGACGGGCGAACGGGTGACGCCGCGCGACTCGCGGAAGTTGGTGCCATCGGTCGAATAATTGCGCACGACGACCTCGACCTGCGTGTCCGCGAAAGCCCAGTAGGAGAAGTTGGGACGGCCGTCCGACGGCTTCAGCGATTCGATCGGCTCGTAGGAACTCGAATGGCGGATATAGCCCTGGCCCCATGAGCGGTCGAGATTGACGCCCCAACGCAGCTGCGCGCCGAACAGGACCTCCGTGCGCATCGTGCCAAGTTCGACCGCGGACCGGGCGATCAGGTCGCGGTAGCCATGACCGGAAGCATCGAGGTCGAAACGACGGCGGAACTCCGCATCGAAGTTAAGCAGCGGCTCGTCAGGGATCTGAGTGCCCCACCCCGCCGTCTGCGGCTGGCCGATGAGCGCATGGAACTTGTTCTGGATCGTCTCTCCTCCGGCCGAAGGCCCGATGACGCCCAGCTTGGCCTCCATCGAGAACAGGCAATCCTTGCGGCCTCCGCGATCAAGCACCCAACCCTTGCCCCACCCTAGGTAAAGCGCCGCGGAATAAGGCATGTCGTCCAAAGAAGGATTAGGCGTGGTGGTATCAGAAGGGGTGTTGATCTCCTGAGTCAGCGAGAAGAAACCGCTGTCGGCGGTGTTGACGGAAAGCTTAAGGCCTTGGGTGTAATACCGGTCCTTGTTCTTAGGCGCGAACTTGTCGTTCTCTTCGGCGAGCGAGACGACCCAAGGGGACTTCGGGGCGAAGTCCGCAGGCGACTCGGCGGCCTTCGCTACGGAGGCGGCCAGCAGGAGGACGATGAGACGGGAAGATGACATTCGTGAAACGACAGCAAAGACCCTGTCGGCAAGGGGGACAACGCCTTTCTGACTTGTGAACAAACCAACGCCCAAGTATCTGACTGTCAGGATGTCCGACGTCGCCACAGGCTTGTCTTCTGCCCGGACCGAAGTCCTGGCCGACGGCACCGCCTTGGTCACCCTCGGAGGGGCGTGGAACCTTGATTCGGCACTGCCCTCCGTCGTCGTCCGAGGCGATCGCGTCAAGGTCGTGGCCGAAGGGCGCCTTGAATTCGACTCATCCTTGCCAGCCTGGCTTTACGCCAACTTCAAGAACGTCCGGCAGCTCGACCTTTCCGCCCTGCCCGTCCGCCTTCAGTCGCTCGTGCAGATGGCCGAGAAGGCCTCGACCGCCGACGCCCACGCCGGGGATGCCGGCTTGCTCGAGCAGTTCGGCACATGGGGCGTAGAAAGCAGCGCTTCCTGGGGACGGGCCTTCGAACATATCGGCCACACCTCCGTCGGCTTCCTCCGCATGCTGGTCGGTCGCGCCAAGGTGAACTGGACCGACTTCCGCCTCGAACTCCAGACCTCCGGCGTCGACGCCCTGCCCATCGTCGCCCTCTTAGGCTTCCTGACCGGCCTGATCATGGCCTACGTCGGCTTGATCCAACTGCGGCTGGTCGGCGCGACGGTCTACGTCGCCAACCTCGTCTCCCTGGCGATGACCCGCGAGATGGGAGCCCTGATGACCGGCATCATCGCCTGCGGACGGACTTCCACCGCCTACGCATCCCAGCTCGGCAGCATGAACGTCAGCCAGGAGACCGATGCGTTGCGGGCGCTGGGCATCAACCCGGTCGAATACCTCGCCGTGCCGCGCATCCTGGCCGTCACGCTCATGATCCCGCTCCTCGCGGTCTTCGCGACGTTCATCGGCGTGTTCGGCGGCATGGTCGTCGCCTGCGCCGGCGACCTGAGCGTCGAGCAGTACCTCACCCAAGCCGTGCGGGCCATCTCGTTCAAGAGCTTCCTGGTCGGCTTCATCAAGTCCATCGCCTTCGGCTTCATCGCCGCGTGGGCGGGCTGCTACCGTGGCTCGGTCGCCAGACGTTCGGCGCTCGGCGTCGGCGAGGCGGCGACTTCGGCCGCGGTGCTGGGCATCACCTTCATCGTGATCTCCGACGCCTTGTTCGCGGTGATCTTCAACCTCTTCGACCTGTGAGCGCCGGCGACATCCTCGATTGCTCCGACCTGGCCATCGGCCATGGCGACCGCGTGATCATGGATCGGCTCAACCTGTCCCTCGCTCCGGGCAAGATCCTGGCCATCGTCGGACCGAGCGGCTGCGGCAAGAGCACGCTGATGCGCGTCCTCGGCGGGCTCGACGAACCGCTCGGCGGCAGGACCGCCCTCATGGGCGTCGACCTCAACGCCGCCCGCGGGCCCGAGCGCCAGGAAATCCTGCGCCGGACAGGCTTCCTGTTCCAAGGCTCCGCCCTCTTCTCCTCGCTCTCGCTGCGCGAGAACATCGAGATGCCGATGCGCGAGTTCCTGAAGGCTCCGCAGAAGGAGATCCGCCAGCTGGCCGAATACAAGCTGGCGCTCGTCGGCCTGGCGGACGCGATGGAGAAGCTGCCCTCCGAAATCAGCGGCGGCATGGCCAAGCGAGCCGGCATCGCCCGGGCGATGGCGCTCGATCCCTCGGTCATCTTCCTCGACGAACCGAGCGCCGGCCTCGATCCGATGAGTTCGGGACGGCTCGACGAACTGATCCTCCGGCTCCGCGAGGCCTTCGGCACGACGATCGTCCTGGTCAGCCATGAAGTACCCAGCATCCTGCGTACGGCCGACTTCTGCGTTTACCTCGACCCCGACACCGGCACGATGGGCGCCTTCGGCCCGCCCAAGAGCTTCCTTCAGGCTGGCCAACCGCCGAAGGTGCACGCCTTCTTCTCCCAAGCCCGCCTCGACTGACCATGCGTAGATCCGCCAACATGACACTCATCGGGGCCTTCGTGGTCGGCGGCATCGTGCTGATCATCGCCGCCGTCATCCTCCTCGGGGCCGGCTCCTTCGCCGGCGCCAAACCCGCGGCCATCGCCTACTTCGATGATTCCGTCAGCGGACTCGACATCGGCGCCCCCGTCAAGTTCCGCGGCGTCACCATCGGGCGCGTCAGCCAGGTTCTGCTGCGCACTTCCGGCCAGGCGACGTCCGACTACTCCGTGCCGGTCGTGATGGAATTCTCGCCCGACCTCCTCACCCGCCGGGGCATCGACCAGGCGCTCCTCCAGAAACAAGGGCTTCGCCTCTCCCTCGAGAAAGGCCTCCGGGCCAAGCTCCAGCAACAGTCGGTCGTCACGGGCGTGCTCTACGTCGAACTGGATTATCTTCCGGACACGGCCTACCGACTCCACGACCCCAAGGGCGACCTCCCGGAGATCCCGACCCAGCCCTCGAACCTCGGAGCGCTCACCAAGGCCGTCTCGCAGACGCTCGACCAGCTGAGTCGCATCGACTTCGTGTCGATCACGAAGAAGGTGGATTCGATCCTCACGCGGATCGACAAAGGCGCCTCGCAGATCGAATTCGAGAAGATCAACGGCAACCTCGTCCAGGCCTCTTCCAACATCTCCAAGATCACCGGCGACCCCGCCATCGCGCACGCGGTCTCCGACTTCTCGGCGGCGATGCTCGGCATCGACACCTTGGTGAAGCGGCTCAGCGGCAAGGTCGACCCGGTCACCGACGACATCCAGGCGATGGCCTCGGCCGGCCGCAAGGCCCTCGAACGCCTCAACGAGACCTCCGAGAACCTTCGTACCCTCACGCGGCCTGGCTCGCCGGCACGACGCGACCTCGACCAAGCGTTGGCCGACGTCTCCGAGGCGGCCCAAGCCATCCGTTCGCTCGCCGACTTCATCGAGCGCAATCCCGAGACGATCATCCAGGGACGCAGCAAATCCCCGGTCAAGGACGCCAAACCCAAGGAGGAACCTGCGGCCAAATGAACCCACGGTTCATCCTGCTCGGCCTGAGCGCCTTGCTCAGCGGTTGCATCATCTTCGACAAGAAGAGCGAAGCCGTCACCTTCCATCAGCTCGTCGCCCCGGCCGCCGCGACCACCCGAGCCACTCCGATCCTCTATGTGCCCCGGGCGATCCTGCCGGCCGCGCTTCGTCGGCCCAACATCGTCATCCTCGACGACAACGGCTGGGTCCGGGTCGACGACGCCCACCGCTGGGTCGCTCCGCTCGACCGTGCCGTCGCCGAAGCCGTCGCACGACATCTGACGGCCCAGACGGGCCTGCCGGCAGTCTGCCAAGCCCCCGCCGAAGACCATCTCGTCCTATTGGTCACCGTGGACAAGATGGAAGCCTTCGAACCGACCGCCGCCGGGCGTTCGCTCTTCGCCCTCCCCGGCACCGCCGCCAACAACGATACGGCGATCATGCAGGTCTCCTACCGCCTCGAGACGGCCGCCGGGACCCTTCTCTCCGGCCATACCCTCACCCGTTCCCACCCCCTGAAGGATCGCTCCCCCGCTGAGTTCGTCCTGAGCCAGTCCGCCAACCTCGCGGCGATTTCAGCAGACATCGCGAAGCTTATCCCTAACGCTTCCCCGACGAAATGACCACGCCCTCCGCCCCTCGCTCCAACGGCTTCTCCGAAGCGACCGGCGAGATCTGCTACGACCTCCCCTCGGCCTACATCCCTCATCCGGCCACCGGCCTGCTGCACCTACCGCGCTTCCTCGGCAAGATCCGCAAGCACCTCAAAGGCGAGCTTCCCAAGTCCTACCAACGCAATTTCTGCAAAGGCTTCGACCGGTTCCTCTGCCTGCATCTCGGCGTCGACCCCGAACAGGTCATCGCCTGCGTCCGCGAGACGAACTCGGAAGCCGAACTCGACGCCCGCCTCAAGGCGCTCTTCCCCGCCGACCTCCGCGTCGCCGTCTGGAACCGCGAACTGGTCCAGAAAGGCATGAGCGAGATGGGCCGCGAAGCCCTCAACGACGCCAAACGCAAGATGGGCGCCGAACACCGCACCGACGTGATCTCCTTCGCGGACATGATCGACTTCGACGAAGGACGCATTCTGTGAACACCAACGACCCCCACCCCAACCGCCTGGTCATCCGGGGCATCGCCGCGCTGCTCGCCTGCCTCAAGCACCACCCCAAGGCGTTGCGCGAGGTCGTCGCCACCGCCGCCTTCGCCCCGAACCTCGCCGAACATGACGCCACCTTCGCCGAACTCGGCGTCAAGACGCGCATCGTCGGTCCGCTCGAGCTCGCCCAGACCGCCGAAGGTCCGTGCGATGACGTCTGCGCGCTCACGATGCGTCCGGATTTCGGCCTGGCCCGCATCGCCGACTTCGCCGAATGGCGCGAGACCAAGGAAAGCGTCGTCATCGCCGACGGCGTGACCGATCCGGCGGACCTCGCCGCGATCGCCCGTTCCATGGCCGCCTTCGGCCTCAAGCGCCTGCTGCTTTCCGGCGGCACCGAGAAGCTCTCCTTCCACCCCGAAGCCTGGCACGAGTCGCGCGGCGCGATGGAACAGCTGCGCCTCATGCGCGCCGCCGCCCTTGGCGGACTGCTCAAGCTCGTCGAAGACCGTTGCTGCGTCGTGGCGCTCTCGCCTGACATCGGCCGCAAGATCGACCTCGCCGTGCCGGTGCGCGTCCCCGCCCGCCACCTCGCCCTGCTCATCCCGGGAGGCAAACTCGATCCCGACATCCAGCCGCGCGTCGAACACTGCTACCGCTTCCCCGGCCTGGTCGGACAGCCCGCCCTGACCCTTTCGGAAATCGCCCCCTTGGCCATCGCCTGGTTCGCCTCGACGCCGCAGCCGCGCGCCGACGGCTTCCTGTCCCGCAAAAGGGCTCGCCACGCCAAGGACAAGGGTTCCAATCCGACCAGCTAACCCCCATGTCGCAGCCCCAGCCAGGCAACGGCGAGAACGTCCTCTCGCTCCAGAACATCAGCCGCACCTTCTTCACGGCCCTGCAGCGCCAGCACGACATGCTCGCCTTCAGCATCGCCGGCCTACATACGGCGGACCCGAAGGCCTATGAGCACTTCTCGTCGGTCTCGCGCGTGATGCCCGTCCCGCAGGCCCACCTCCCCCCGGAACAGATGCTGGCCTACGCGCGCGGCCTGATGATGCGCACGACGATCAACGACCTGCTGACGCTCTCCTCGGAGTGCATGGTGCAATGCCACCTGCTCTGCCTCTTCATCCGCGAGCAGGGCAAGAGCCAGCGCCGCGATCCGCTGATCGAGAAGATCATCTCCGACAAGCAGAACGCCTTCCAGAAGATGACCCTGCAGGACCGCTTCACGGCCCTCGAGGAGAACTTCGGCATCGTGTGCGACCTAGAAGACGGCATCTTCAGCCTCGCCGCCGCCCTGCGCGTGCTCGTCCGCGGCGGACTCGTCACCAACGACGACATCACGCCCGACGGAGCCCTGACCCTAGAGTTCAAGGCCATGAAGGATTTCGAAGTCCCGGCCGAACCGGCCAAGCTTCCCGAAGGACAGCCTGAACTCCCGCCCGGCGTGACCCGCCATGGCCTCGGCGAAGAGAACAATCCGAAGACGGTCGCCCGCCTGACGGACACGACCCGCACCTTCAAGCCCGGCGAGATGCTGAGCCTCACGGACTCCGAACTGCTCGGACTGAACATCACCGTGGCAAAGTTCGTCGACGGCCTCCTGCGTTCCGTCGACCACTTCGGCCGTGCCCAGCTCGGCGAAGGAGCCTAAGCGATGCGCGAAGCCCCGGCACCGGCCCGACGCGCCTGGCTCTGGGTCTTCGCGGCATACCTTTTCCAGTCCATCCCCGCGGCGGTCCGCGACGAAGCGCTGCCGGTAGCGCTCAAGAACACCGGTTACGCGGACAAGGACATCACGCAGGCGGTCGCCTACCTTGGCCTGATCTTCGGGTTCAAGATCCTGCTCGCGCCGATCGTCGCCGCGTTCCGACAACGCGGCCTCATCCTTTGCGCCGAGCTCGCGATCTCGCTGCTCCTCGGAGGATTGGCGCTGCAGGTGGCCGCCGCGCACCCCTCCTCCCCGGCGATCATCGGCTGCCTGGTGCTGCTATCGTTCCTCGCCGCCGCGCATGATTTCGCACTCGATGGCTATTTCGTTTCGTCCCTGGATGACCGGATTCGCGCGACCCATTCGGGCCTCCTCAACTTCGCCTCCAAGCTGGGCATGGTGCTCGCCGGACCCGGCCTGATCTGGCTGGCAGGACGCATCATGGAATACGGCCCCCAGTCCGCCGACGCTTGGTCATGGGCACTGGTCGCGGCGGCGCTCCTCGCGTTGCTCGCCACCGCGGCCAACGCCCTGGGCCTCATGGCGGAACCCCGACAACTGACCGACGGCAAGACCGTCCAGGAGCGCTTCCGAGAGATGCGCACGGGACTGCTCGCGCTCTTCTCCGACCCGAGGCTGGCCGCGGTGATCGGCCTCATCTTCTTCTACCGCGCCAGCGAAGTCCACATGGCCCGCATCCTGCCGCTCTTCGCGACCTCGGCGACCGGCGGGGGACTAGCCCTCGGCAACGAGACCTACGCCCTGATGCGCATCGCCACCGCCGTCGTCGGACTGGCGCTCGGCGGCATCATCGGCTCGCAGGTGGTCGCACGTCTCGGCTTGGGCCGTTCGCTGATTCCCCTGGGTCTCGCGATGCACGCGCCCTTGGCCGCCGTCGCCTGGCTCGCCGCCGACGGCTCCCACAGCCTCTGGGTCATCGGCGCGGTGTTCTTCATCGAATACCTGGCTTATGGCGCCGGGCTCTGCGCCTTGATCCTTGCGATGATGAGACTCGCTTCCGGCCCGGGCGCGGCGATCCGCTACGCGGCGCTGTCGACCTTGGCATTGCTGGCCAACTACCTGCCGGGACTCTGGGCTGGCCGGCTTTCCGACCGCCTGGGCTACGCCCACTACTTCTTATTCGCGCTCATCCTCGCGATCCCGGGCATCATCTCAGCCTGGCTCGCGAAACGTCATTTCCTGCGCGACTGATCACTCCTTCGGAAGGACGATCAGTTCCTGCTCGAACTCGGGGTCGAGGAAACGCCGGGCGAAGGCCTGCACGGCGGCCTCGTCGGTCAGGCTCATGCGACGTTCCCATTCGGCGTCGAAGTTGGCGCCGAGCCCGGCGACTTCGCGGACCAAGGCGCCCTGCATCCGGGCTCCGGCGGACTGGCGGCCCTGTCGACGGGATACGCGCATGCGACGCTTCGCGTCCTCGACCTCGTTCGGCGCGAACTTCCCTTTCCGAAGGCGGTCGAGTTCGAGACGCATCTCCTTTACGACCTCCTGGGCCGAAGCCGGGGCGGTACCGGCATAGAGGTAGAACATGCCTTGGTCGACGATCTCGACCCGGGTGGCGCCCACGAAATAGGCCATGCCCTTCTCTTCCCGGACGCGACGGAAAAGGCCGCTGGCCATGCCGCTGAGCAGCTCCTCGGTCACGTTGGCGGCCACGACCTCGTCCGGCGCGAAGCCACAATGAGGAAAGGCGATGGCCACGACGGCCTGCTCGCCCTGGGCTCGCTCAAGCACCTTGCCCGAAGGCAGGGGAACATGCTTCGGGATCGTCCGACGCGCCAAGGAGACCTTGGGCAAGGAGCCGAAGCGGCGGTTGACGAATTCCATCACCGCCGGACGGTCGAACGCGCCGCTGATGCCGACGACGATGTTGTCGGCCACGACGAGCGAACGATGCAGCGCGGCCAGGTCGGCCGGCTGGATCCTCGCCAGGGTCTCGGGCGTGCCGCAGGCGTCGACGCCTAGCGGATGTTCGCCGAAGTACTGGCGCTGCAATCGCAGGCGGGCCTTCTCGACGATGTCGTCCTCGGCCTCGCGGCACGCGGTGACGATCGCCGCACGCTCCAAGGCGAAGGTCTCCGGCAGGATCTTCGGGCCAAGGATGCCGTCGGCGACGAGTTCGGAGATCTGGGCGAAGTCGGAACTGAGCGCCTCGCCCCAGAGTCCGCAGGACACTTGCGATCCGTGGTCCGCGAACGTCGCGCCGATGCTGTCGACCAGCTGGGCGACTTCTTCCTTCGTGCGATGCACGTTGTCACGGGCGAACATGGTGCCGAGGAGCCCCGTGGTACCTCGCTTATCGGCCTCCTCATAGGCGACGCCGCCGGCGAGGAAGACGCCGACCCCCGCCTTGGGAATCGTGGTGTCCTGCTGAAGGACGACGCGGACGCCGTTATCCAGGGCGAAGGTCTCGAAACGGTCGGGCGTCGACGTCGCCGTGGCGGGCGCCGACGACGACTCGGCCTTGCCGCCGCGCATCGTACCGAATGTCACGTTGTCCGGACGAAGCCACTTACGGGCCTCGCGAGTGAGGTCCTCGGCCCCGAGCCGGGCGAGATGCTCCACACCGCGCTGCGGCCAGGAAACATCGTGCCCGATCGTGGCCGCATGGGCGACGCGGCTGGTCAGCCCGTGGATGTTCTTCTGGCCGTTGACCATGGCGACGACGGATTGGCGGCGGACCTTTTCGAACTGCGCGGGAGTGACGCCCTTCTGCAGGAGGCCATCGACGACTTCGGCGATGGCCTTCTCGACGACCGCGGCTTCCGTGCCTGCTTCGCCCGTCCAGCTGCACCAGGCGAGGCCAAGGTCGCGGATGCCGAAGCCCGAGGCGTCGATACCATGGACGAGCTTACGCTTCTCGCGAAGTTCGCTCCACAAGAGGGAACTGTTGCCCGCGCCGAGCACGCCTAGGAAAAGGTCCGTCGCTAGGCGTCCCTCGTCAAAGTAACCCGGTATGCGCCAGCAGGCGACGCCCTTCGAGGTATTGACCTCCCGGATGAGGTCGGCGCGGCGGACACCGCCCTGCGGGGGCTCCTGATGGCCGGCGATGTCGACCAACGGACGGCGGCCGAAACGACCGAACCAGCGTTCGGCCGAGGCGAAGACTTCCTCGGTCGGCATGCTGCCCCCCAGGGCCAGGACCACGTTCGTCGGGACATAGCGGCTGGCGTGGTATGAACGCAGGTCGTCGGGGGTGATACGGACGAACAGGTCGCGATGACCGATCACCGGCTGACGGAGAGGATGCGAGCGGACGGCCTCCTCGAGGACGGACTTGGCGAGCACCTGGTCGTGCTCGTCATCGCACATCGCGATCTCGCGCAGGATGACCTCGCGCTCCATCTTCGCGTCGGCGTCGGCGATCAGCGGATCGAAGACCATGTCGGCGATGGCCTCCATCGCGGTCTCGAAACCTTCCTGGGGGGCGTCGACATAGTAGACCGTACGGTCGAAGGTCGTGTAGGCGTTCGAGGAGCCTCCGCTCTTGTGGATCGCGTCGGTCAGTTCGCGATTCGTGAAGCGACCCGTCCCCTTGAACACCATGTGTTCGAGGTAGTGGGAGATGCCGGAACCTTCCCAGCGGCCTTCATGGATGCTGCCGGTGCGGACCCAAGACTGCACGGTGCAGAGCCCGATCCCAGGACGATGGGACTAGATGACCTCGAGGCCGTTGGAAAGGACCCGTCGTTCAGGCAACGGACCGGCGATCTGGGCGAAACTCAGGCCTTCGAGGTAGGACATGGGCTGGATGTATGCCCTTCCCCCGTCCGGGCGCAAGTGCGACCCAAAGCCTCAGGCCAGAGCAAGCAGCCCAGGGAGATCGAGCGCGTCGGTCGTCATGGCCAGCGTGCCTTCAGCATCACGCGGCCATTCCGCCGCCGGGCGGTCCCAATAAAGTTCGACGCCATTGCCGTCCGGATCCCGCAGATAGATGGCCTGGCTCACCCCGTGATCCGCAGCCCCATCGAGCTGGACGCCGTGCGCAAGCACCCGCCGCACGGCCTGGGCGAGTTCAGGTCGGGTCGGATAAAGGAACGCGACATGGTAAAGCCCGGTCGTGCCTGCGGCCGGCGGGCGTCCGCCACGGCTCTCCCAGGTGTTCAGCCCGACGTGGTGGTGATACCCGTCGGCAGAGAGGAAGATAGCCTGCGAGCCATAGCGCTGGGTCACGGCGAGGCCGATGACGTCGCGGTAGAAAGCCGTCGAGCGATCCAGGTCCGAGACCTTCAGGTGAACGTGTCCGATGCTGAGCCGGACCGGATATTCCTTGGCGCACATGTGGATAATCTATGCCAAATGACGTGATTGGCAAACCTCGGCCGAAGAAACGCACTCTGACATTGAAAACACGGCGTCCGCACCGTATGCCCAACCCCTTCCCCGCCTCCGGCGGACGCTTCCCGAACTTCCCTCCGCTTTCCGATGTATATTCCGCCTGAAATCCGCGCCAACCTCGACGAGGTCGAACGTCGCGCCGGCTACCTCTGGAAGTTCCTGGACGTCCCCGGCAAGCAGGCCGCGATCGCCAAGCTCGAGGAACAGATGGGCGCCCAGAACTTCTGGGACAGCCAGAAGGCCGCGCAGAAGGTCATCTCCGAGTGCAACGGCTACAAGAACATCGTCGGCCCCCAGGTCGCCTTCCGCCGTCAGATCGACGACGCCAAGACCCTCGCCGAACTGATCACCGAATCGCCGGACGGAACCGCCGACGCCGAAGTCGAAGAACTCCGCAAGCTCGCCGCGGACCTGCTCGGCGCCGTGTCCGACCTCGAGATCGCCTCCTTCCTCTCCGGCCCTCACGACCGCTCCAACGCCATCGTCACCGTCAAGGCCGGCGCCGGCGGCACGGAATCCAACGACTGGGCCGACCTGCTCTACCGCATGTACACGCGCTGGGCCGAACGTCGCGGCTTCAAGATCGAGGTCGAAGACATCGCCGAAGGCGAAGGCGCCGGCATCAGCCAGGCCACCTTCCGCCTCGAAGGACCCAACGCCTACGGCTACGTCAAGGCCGAGCGCGGGGTCCATCGCCTCGTCCGCATCTCCCCCTTCGACGCCAACGCCCGCCGCCATACGTCCTTCGCCTCGGTCGACGTCGTCGCCGAGATCGACGACGACATCGACGTCGAAGTCAACGAAGCCGACCTGCGCGTCGACGTCTACCGCTCCAGCGGCAAGGGCGGCCAGCACGTCAACAAGACGGAATCCGCCGTGCGCCTCACGCACATCCCGACGGGCATCGTGGTGGCCTGCCAGCGCGAACGCTCCCAGGTGAAGAACCGCGCCCTCGCGATGAAGATCCTGCGCGCCCGCATCTACGAGAAGACCATCGACGACAAGCGCGCCGAGATGGAGAAATATTACGGCGAGAAGGGCGACATCGGCTGGGGCAACCAGATCCGCTCCTACGTCTTCCAGCCCTACCAGATGGTCAAGGACCTGCGCACCGGCGTCGAGACCGGCAACATCCAGGCGGTCATGGACGGAGACATCGATTCGTTCATCAACGGCTGGCTCCGCGCCGGCGGCCCGCGTACGCGCAACAAGGACATCAAGATCGAGGACTAAGTCCTCCCTGCCCCATGCCCACCCGGGACGTCCTCCGCCAGAAGCTGCTCGATACCCCGCTGTTCGCGGAGAAGATCTGGAAGCTTTCGCCGGAGCCCTGGCCGATCACCGAGGCCCAGCTCCGCGACCTGAAGCGCATCGGCGCCGCCTGCCTGAGCTACCATCGCGCGCTCGAGCGGCTCTATGTCCGTTCGTTCACCGGCAAGAAGATCCTCCGCAACCGCGAGGTCTTCGCGCCCTGGGTCGCCGAATACCTCGACCGCTACAAGCCCGCCGGTCTGATCGAACACGGCCGCCATCGCGCCGTCAAAGGCCAGTGCCCCGTCGTCCTCCGCCCCGACCTGCTGATCACCGAGCAGGGCTTCACGATGACCGAACTGGACAGCGTCCCCGGCGGCGTCGGCCTGACCGCCTACCTCAACGAGGTCTATGCGGAAGACTTCCCGCGCCTGATCGGTTCCTCCGCGATGCCGGACCGGTTCATGGCTTCGCTTTCGCGCCTGACCCCCAAGGAGAAATTCCCGCTCGTCGCCATCGTGGTCAGCGACGAGGCCGCCACCTACCGTCCCGAATTCGAATGGCTCGGGGAGAAACTCCGTACGCTCGGCCATGACGTCCACGTCGTCACCCCGGCCCAGATCATGCAGATGGGCGACGGTTCCTACATCCCGGTCGACGGCGCGCCGCGGCGGGTCGACATCCTCTACCGCTTCTTCGAACTCTTCGACCTCGCCAACGTCAAGGGCGCCGACGGCATCTTCAACGCGGTCGAGGCGGGCACGCTGACGCTGACGCCGCCGATGAAGGCGTTCCAGGAAGAGAAGCTGGGCCTCGCCCTGCTCCACCACCCGCAGCTCGCCGAATTCTGGAAGGAGAACCTTCCCGAGGACCATCATGAGGCCCTCTTCCGCATCGTGCCGAAGACCTGGATCATGGAGAAGACCGTACTCCCCCCGACGGCGGTCCTGCATGCGCCGGGCTTCGCCGGCCGTCCGATCCGCGAATGGTCCGAGCTCGCCGAAGCCTCCCAGCGCGAACGCAACCTCATCATCAAGGCCAGCGGCTTCCATGAGACCGCCTGGGGCGCCCGCTCGGTCACGCTCGGCAGCGACGTCTCCCGCGAAGAATGGCTCGAGGCCATCGAGAACGCGCTCAACCCGGAGAACGAGACCTTCCACGTGATGCAGGAATACCACAAGCCCTCGCGCCTGACGCACCCCGTCTACGCCGACGACGGCACCGTGGTCCCGGCCGACGGCCGCGTGCGCCTTTGTCCCTACTTCTTCGTCGACGGCGACGCGGTGGAACTCTCGGGCATCCTTTCGACGTTCTGCCCCGCCGATAAGAAGATCATCCACGGGATGAGCGACGCGGCCCTGCTGCCCTGCCATCTCGTCCCCTGAGCGCTTCCGTCGCCTTGCATCCTGCCGGGTTTGAGCCCATGGTTGGCCCATGAGACTCCTCGCCCTCGGCCTGCTCTCGCTGTTCGCCCTGCTCGGCGACCTGAGCGCCGCCGTCCGCACCAAGGTCGACCTGGTCAACCTGACGCCCGACATCCGCGCCGGCGAGAAGGCCCTCGTCGCCTTGCGCTACCGTTGCGACCCCCATTTCCATATCTACTGGAAGAATCCCGGCGACGCCGGCGCTTCGCCGACCATCGAGTGGACCGACAAGGCCGGCGCCGAAATCGGTCCGATGATCTGGCCGGGCCCGACCCTCCTCGACCAGGCCGGCGTGATGAACTTCGTCTACGAGAACGAGACGCTGATCCTCTTCGAAGTCTCCGTCCCGGCCGGCAACACGGGGACGATCGCGCTCAAGGGCAAGGCGGAGTGGCTCGAATGCGACGACAAGGGTTGCTGGCCGCACGACACGCTCGTCGCGCTCACGCTCGCGGTCGGCCAAGGCAACCCGGCATATAAATATGACCCGAAGCTCTACCCGGCGTTGCGCCCGGCCATCGCGACCACCGCCACGAGCGACGGCAAGACGCTGACGATCGCCTTGCCCGCCGACCGCAAGCTGGCCGATACGTGGTTCCCGGAACGGAACTTCGTGACGCCCAACGCCACGTCGCAGCAGAAGAAAGCCGGCGGCAGGCTCACGATCGAGCTCCGCGACGCCACCGAATCGCTCACCTCCGGCCCGCTTAATTTCACCACCCGCGCCGAAGACGGCGGCTTCATCGACATCAATGTGAAGCTGGAATCCGCGGCCACCAAGGCAGCGACCGAGACCACCGCGCCCCATGCCGGCGGCCCCGAATGGCAGCCGTGGACCCCCGAGGCCCAGGCCAAGGCCCTCGCCGACGGCAAGATCGTCTACGTGGATTTCACCGCTCGCTGGTGCGCCACCTGCCAGGTGAACAAACGCGTCTACAAGCAGGATGATGTCGCCAAGGCCCTGACGCAGTCCGGCGTGGTGCTGCTCAAGGCCGACTGGACGAAGAAAGACTCCGTCATCGCGGACGAGCTCCGCAAATACGGACGAACCGGCATCCCTCTGAACGTCTTCCTGAAAACCGGCCAGCCGCCGGCGGTCCTTTCCGAAGCCCTCACCGGCACCGAAGTCACCACTGCTTTGAAAGCGGTCGCCGCAGGCAAGGCCTATCAGGCGGAATCCGTCACGCACCCCTTCGCCTTCTGGCTCCTGCTGGCCTTCGGAGGCGGCGTGCTGCTCAACCTGATGCCGTGCGTCTTCCCGATGATCGGCCTCAAGGTCCTTGGCTTCGCCAAGGAAGCCGGCGCCGCCCGCCGCACGGTCGTCCTCAACGGCCTGCTCTATTCCGCCGGGGTGATCGTTAGTTTCCTCGCCCTCGCCCTGCTGATCGTGGGACTCAAGTCGGGAGGCAACTCGGTCGGCTGGGGTTTCCAGATGCAGTCTCCGGGCTTCGTCCTCGCCACCTGTATCCTCATGGTATGCCTTGGCCTCAGCCTCGCCGGCGTCTTCGAGATCGGCGTCAGCCTGACGGGCTCCGTCCCCATGGGCGAAGGCGACGGACGGGTCGCTACCTTCCTCTCTGGGGTGCTCGCCACGGTCGTGGCCACGCCTTGCACCGCGCCCGGTCTGGGCGCGGCGCTGGGGTTCGCGTTGGACAAGGAACGCTCCACTGCGGAGACATTGCTTTTCTTCACGGTCATCGGCCTCGGCATGGCTTTGCCCTACCTCCTGCTCTCGGTCTTCCCGCGGCTCGCCGCCTTGCTGCCTCGCCCGGGCGAATGGATGGAGTCGCTCAAGCAAGGCATGTCTTTCCCGCTCTTCGCCTATGCCCTCTACCTGCTCTGGGTCCTCAACGCGCTGGTGGAAGATGCCGCATGGGTGCGCGACGCCTCGCTGGGCTTGGCTCTCATCGCCACGGCTTGCTGGATCCTAGGACGATGGGGCGCCCTGCATCGTAGCGACAAGGAACGCCTCACGGCCAAGTTCGTCGCGGGTGCGCTGTTCGCGGGCACCCTCGCCTACCTTTACGCCACCCTGCCTTGACCGAGGGAGGTCAGATAACAAAAAGGCCCGCCGATCGGCGGGCCTTTTGCTTTCAGGACCGGAATGCTCAGAGAGCGGTGACCGGGGCGGGAGCGGCGCCCGAGGCAGGAGCGGCGCCCGAACGTACGGGAGCCTTGACAGCAGCCGGAGCGGCGACCGGACCGGAGTAGTTCACGTCGACGATGATGGCCTTGCGGTCCTTGGCTCCCGACTGGCGACCAGCGGCGCCCTTGTCGGCATGCTGGGAACCCAGGGCCATGATCTCGGACTGGGTCTGATTCGCGCCGAGCTTGACGAGGTAATCGCGGACAGACTGGGCGCGGCGATCGGAGAGACCGAGGTTGTACTCTTCGGTGCCGAAATGGTCGGTGTAACCGGCGATGATGACTTCGGTGGCCTTCACGCGACCGGCGACGGCGTCGACCTTGGAGCGCTCGGCGGCGGAGACGGTGTACTTGTCGAAGTCGAAGTAGACGGTGGCCAGGATAGCCTCAGGCGGGACGTTGCCAGCGCGGATGGCGGCGGCGAGGGAGTCGCGACGGGCGTTGGCGGAGCGGGTATCCAGGACACCGGCGCCACCGTTGCCGCCGTTGCCGGAAGCCAGGGGGTTGAAGCCGTCAGGGATGCGGGAGGTGCAACCGACGCTCAGGGCGGCGATGGCGAGAAGGAAGGTGAAACGCTTCATGGTGTGGCGGGAATAAAAGAAGGGCGAACGGGTGTCGGCAAGCCTTGTCTCGCTCAGTACCGCGGTACCTTCGGGTCTACTTTCAAAGACCAGGCGTCGATGCCGCCCTTGACGTTGCTGACGCGGGCATAGCCCTTGGACCGTAGGAACTGGGTGACCTTCATGCTCCGGCCCCCATGGTGGCACTGGACTAATACGGGGACGTCCTGAGGAATCTCAGCCAGACGAGCCGGCACGGTGTTCATGGGAATCAGACGAGACCCTTCGATCCGGCAAACGGCATACTCGTCCATCTCACGGACATCGATGAGGATGGGCGGATTCGGACCGGCCAGCAGGCGCTGGGCTTCTTCGACGGTCACTTCGAGCGGAGTTTCGGACATAAGGGCTTGGGTTGAGCAAAGGGTGGGCGCATAGGCGTCCTTCTCCAGGGAGCGGATGCTCGGCGCGGAGCCACAGCACGGACAAGCGGCATCGGCGGCCAGGGCGAGCAACTTGGAGGTTCCGGCGGCGACATCGATGACCAGAAGTCGGGAAGAGACCCGCTTGCCGAGCAGGACCGCGATCACCTCGGAGGCCATCCATGAACCGATCACCCCGCAAGTCGCGCCGAAGACGCCGGCGTCGGCACATGTCGGCACGGAAGCGGCGTCGGGGATCACAGGATAGAGACATCGGTAACAGCCCGCCTTCGGAAGAAAGACGCCCACCTGCCCGCTTTCGCGCAGCACGCTGCCGTGCACCAACGGTTTTCCGCCGAGCACGCAGGCGTCGGCGGCGAGGAAGCGCGTCGCGAAATTATCCGTCCCGTCGACGACCAGGTCGTAACGGGCCACAAGCTCCGCGGCGTTCTCCACGGTGAAGCCTTCGGGATGCAGGGCGACCTTGAGGCCGGGATTGATCTCTCCGAGGGCCTCGGCGGCGGAAATGGTCTTCGGCAGCCCCAAGGTATCGAAGCCATGGACGACCTGTCGGTGCAGGTTGGAGATCTCGACCTTGTCCGGGTCGGCGATGCCGATGAGGCCTACGCCGGCGGCGGCGAGGTATAACCCGACCGGCGAACCGAGGCCGCCGGCCCCCAGGATGAGGACCTTGGCTTCGCGCAGACGCAGCTGACCGGACTCCCCCACGCCCGGCAGACGAATCTGCCGGGCGTACAAGGCCCTCTCATGGTCGCTTAGGCGTTGTTCCGCGGACATGGGCACAGTGGAACCCCTGCGAGGTGCGGTGTCAAACCCGCCCCTCCCACGTGTCGGATTGAATATTCCGCCAAGGTGTCCCAACTTGGCCGCGTGGCACAGGTCTTCCTCGGCATCGATTATGGCTCGCGAAGGGTCGGGCTGAGCCATGCCGACGAACTCGGCTTCGCCTTCCCGCTGCCGGCGGCCGTCGCGGAAAATCCCGAAGAACGGTTCGCCCAGATCGGCAAGGAGATCGCCCGGCTCAAGGTCACCTTATTGGTCCTAGGCTACCCGCTCTCGGTCGAAGGCGAACGGACCAAGCGCTGCGACGAGGTCGATGTCTTCGCGGCCGAGCTGACCAAGCGCTTCAACCTCCCGGTCGAGAAGGTCGACGAAGCCCTCACGAGCCAGGCGGCCGACGAGATGGGCGGCCGCAAGGCGCGCTCGGCCCAGGAACGCAAGCAGCAGGCCCGGACCGGCGAACGTGATTCGCGTGCGGCGGCCGTCCTGCTCCAGGACTTCCTCAACAGCCGCGGCATCGGCTCCTGACATGCCTCCCGCCAAGCCCAAGAAGCCGTTCACGCCGAAGCTCGAGCGCTTCCTCGCGACGGTCGCCTACGACGGCACCGACCACATCGGCTGGCAGGTCCAGACGGGGCGCCTTTCCATCGAGGGCGAGCTCGAAGAACGCCTTTCGCGCATCCTCAAGACGCCGATCGACATCCATGGCAGCGGCCGCACCGACTCGGGCGTCCACAGCGTCGGCCAGCGGTTCCACTTCGACGCCTTCTGGCCCCACCCCTGCAGCTATCTCGTCCACGCGATCAACTCGTGCGAACAGAACGGCATCCTCGTGACGCACCTGCAACGCGTCGCGCCCGGCTTCCACTGCCGCTGGCACGCCAACGGCAAGCGTTACCGCTACGAGATCTGCGACGGCTATCCGCCGCCCTGGGAAGCGCGCTACTGCCTTGGCCTCGGCAACAAGACCGTCGACGTGAAGCTGATGCGCAAGGCGGCGAAGCTCCTGCTAGGCAAACATGACTTCTACGCCTTCGGCGCCAATCACGGCCAAGGCATGGAGAAGGAGAATCCGGTCAAGGACCTCCGCCGACTCGACGTCCGCCGACGCGGCAAGCGCATCACCATCGTCGCCGAGGGCAGCGGCTTCCTGTACAAGATGGTGCGACGGCTGGTCGGCGGCCTGCTGCGCGTCGGCGAAGGCAAGATGCCCCCCGAACGCCTCGTCGCCTACCGCAAGGAGCGCGTGATCACCTCCGAAGTACCGACAGCGCCCGCCCGCGGCCTGTTCATGGAAAAGGTCTTTTTCGAGCCCGACTCCTTCCGGCATCCCCGCGCCCTCCGTTCGCGCGACGAAGCCGGCAGTTCGGAATAACCCGTCCTTAATCCTGGGTTAAGGCTGACCTTGGCATAATATCACCATGCTCATCCGCTCCTTATCCGTCCTGACGTGCCTGCTGGCCGCCCTCACTTTCGCCGCCCCTGCCGATGGCAAGAAGGGCGGCAAGGGCAAGGGCGACAAAGGCGGTCCGCCCGCCGGTGCGGTCGACAACGTCGCCGCGGCCAAGCCGACCGACAAGAATTCCACGCTCAAGCTCACCAGCCCTGCGGTGAAGGACGGCGAAGCACTGCCGGTGGAATTCACCGGCGACGGCGCGAGCGCCAGTCCGCCCCTCGCCTGGACCGGCGTCCCCAAGGGCACGCAGAGCCTTGTGCTCATCATGCACCACCTCGACCCGGAAGGTAAGACCAAGATCTACTGGCTGATGTATGACATCGACCCGAAGACGACGAGCGTCGCCAAGAACGCCACGGACTTCGGCAAGATGGGCATGAGCACCGTGCACGACCGCGTCGAATACGCGCCGCCCCACTCCAAGGGGCCGGGCGAGAAGAAATACGTCCTCACCCTCTTCGCCCTTTCGGCCAAACCCGACCTCTCCAAGGCCGAAAGCCCCGTCACCGTGGAGCCGGTCCTCGCCGCGATGAAGGGGAAGATCCTCGCCGCCGCCGACCTCAACGTGCTCTACACCCGCCCGGCCGGCGCCAGCGACAAGGAAGAGAAGCGTCCGCCTCGCCGGGAAGAAGCCGCGAAGTAATCTCTTTTGGTTGGAACGCGACGGCCGGCCGTCGTAGTCACTTCGCATGCGGCGAGTCTTCCTCCTCTGGCTGTCGGCCTTCTTGCCGGCGTTGCTCTGGGCCCATCCCGAGTGGAAGGAAGCCTCATGCATCGGCGTCATCGACGAGAAGAACACCTTCTCCTTGACGGTGAAGTTCGATGTCCCGTCCTTCCTGGTCGGCCAGCTCCCCAAGGACGCGCCGATCAAGGAGCTCGACGCGCTGATGTTCTCGCCCGGAAGGCTGGCGGCCTCGGTCGAACCGGGCAGGAAAAGCTTCCTCGCCGGCCTGCGGCTCGAGGCCGACGGCCAGCCCGTCGCGTTCACGCTCGAGACCTTCCCCTCCGCGGAACAGATCCTCGCCCAATCCGCCCGCCAGGGCGAAGCCGACCGCTACCCGGTGATGATGAACGCCAAGCTCACCGCGGCCATTCCGGCCGGAACGCGGAAGCTTGTGCTACGCTTTCCCGACGCCTTGGGCACGGTCTTCACGAACCTGCGCAAAGGAATGGAATTCCAGACGGTGATGGCGGTGTCCAAGAACGAACCGGGCGAATTCCGGATCGGCGACGACCCCTCGCCCGCGCCGCGCGAGAACCGGACGGCCGTCACGCTCCTCGGCGACGGCTTCGGCCACGTCATTCCCGAAGGGTGGGACCATTGCCTGTTCATGCTGGCGATGTTCCTGGGCGCGGCGTCGCTCCGCCAGGCCCTCGGGCGCTCGCTGGTCTTCACGGTCGGCCACAGCATCACGCTCAGCGCGGTGGCGCTGGGCTGGATCGGGAACCCCGGACCTTGGATCGAACCTTTCATCGCGCTCACGATCGGCCTCGGCGGCCTGATGGCCTTCCGTGGCACCGCGACGAACCGGCAGATGCTCGTCATCCCCGCGGCCTTCGGTCTGGTCCACGGGCTGGGCTTCGCCGCGGCGGTCTCGGATCGACTCAAAGACTGGGACAACGGCAGCATCGTCCGCATCCTCGTCGGCTTCAACGTCGGCGTCGAACTCGCCCAGATGGCCGTGATCTTCACGTCGGCCGGCCTGCTGTGGCTGGCTCTCCGCGCCGGTCTGCCCGAGAACAAGCTGCGGCGCGCCCTCTGCCTCGCGGTCGCGTGCGTCGGCTTCGCGGTGATGGCCTGGCGGGCCGCCGACATCCTCGGCCTGACCTGATCAGAGACGGCCGACGGGGCGCTTGCCGGCGTCGAGCTTCTTGCGCTCCGATGCGGCGAGGTCCTGCAGTTGCCTGACGAGGTCAGGATTCGCCGCGGAAAGGTCGTTGGTCTCGCCCGGGTCGGACTCGAGGTCGTAAAGCGAAAGCGCTATCTGTCGCTGATGCGTCGTGGCGGGCAGGCCGTCCTTGGCGGCGGGCACCATGCCGACGTAGCTGCGATAAGCATGCGGAAGGTGCAGCTTCCACTTGCCCTGGCGGACGGCCTCGAGGCGGTCGCCGTAATAATAGGCGAAAGATGCGCGGGCCGACGCGGAGTCCCCCTTGAGCAACGGAAGGAAGGACTGTCCGTCGATCTCATGCTTCGGTCTGGCCGCGCCGCAGGCTTCGACCAACGTCGGCACCACGTCGATGTTCGCGGCGAGCGCATCCGTCCTGGCATCGGCCTTCACGACGCCGGGCCAGCGCACGATGAACGGAACGCGTACGCCACCCTCGAAAGTCGTCCCCTTGCCTTCGCGGAATGGGCCGGCGGACCCGGCATGACGCCCGAAATTCAGCCAAGGTCCGTTGTCGCTGGTGAACACGACGATCGTCTCCTTTTCGACTCCCGTATCCGCCAGCGCCTTCATCACGGCCCCGACGGTGCGGTCGATGTCGGCCATGGTATCGGCGTACGGCGTCGCGAACTTGCCCTTGAAATCGGCCGAGGCGCCGAGCGGGACATGCGGCATCGAAGTCGCCAGATAAAGGAAGAAGGGCTTGTCCTTGCCGGCGCTGTCATGGATGAAGCGGACGGCGCGCAGGCCCTGCGAAGAAGTGAGCGCATCCATGTCGGTCCAGTCGCGCACGAAGCCCATCTGATGTCCGTTCACGTAGCGCGGCAGCTCCGGGTACATCTTGCGTCGCGATTCGTCGCCGACGGCGTAGCCCAGGGGCCACATGTCGTTCGAATACGGCAGGATCATCGAGTCATCGAAGCCGTGGTTGGGCGGCAGGAACTTCGGCGCGTCGCCGAGGTGCCACTTGCCGACGACTCCGGTGTGATAGCCCGCGTCGCGCAGCAACGTGCCGAGGGTCTGCTCCTCGTTGCTCAGGCCGGTCTTCGCCTGGGGCCCGAGCGCTACGCCGCCCAGACCTAGGCGATTCGGATAACAACCGGTCATCAGCGCCGCACGCGAGGAGGTGCATACGGCCTGCGTCGCGTAGAAACTCGAGAAGCGAAGCCCTTCCTTGGCGAGACGGTCGACGTTCGGCGTCACGTTCTGGGTCGAGCCGTAGCAACCCGGATCCGCCCACCCCATGTCGTCGCACATGATGTAAACGACGTTAGGCCGGGCGCCGATCAGGGTAGCGCACAGCAGGAGGCCCAAGGTTGGGGTAAACCTCATAAGGACATTACTAGGGGTATTACCCTATATGTCCAAGGCTAATCTACGACCCTTACCTTTTGCCTAAGTTTAGACCTTCAGCCCGAGCTCGGCGCAGACGGCCGGGTGCTTCCTTGCCTTATTGATGAACTCATCGACGCCGAAATCGGCCACGATGAAATCCCCATAGCGGAAGGATGGGCACTTCGACTGTCCCGTCAGGGCGACCAGCTGGCGCATCTGGTGCATGTCGGCGATCACATCGCGGACGTCGAGTTTGACCCCCTGCTGGGCGAAATACTCAAGGGCCTGGGTGCACCAGGGGCATCCGGGCTTGGTGTAAAGGATGGGCAAAGGCTGCGGCATGAGGAAAAGCAAACGGGCACCCTCCGGCTTAGCAAGCGGAGAGCACCCGAGGCGTTGACAGGCTTCCGGCTCTTGCAGGAAATGACGCACCCCATGGAAACCATTCACGGAGCCCCGAGCTACACCCTGCGGACCGCCGAGGTCGAACTGGCCGTCACCCAGACCGCAGGCCACCTTGCGCCGGTCTCGTTCAACTTCAAGGGATTCAAGGCCTCCCCTTTCTCGCTCTCGCCGTGGACGCCCACGCAGATCGATCAATCCCTACCCAACCTCCTCACCTACCTGCGCGGCGACTTCATGTGCCTGCCGTTCGGCGGACAAGAGAAAGGCCCGCCCCACGGTGACACCGCCAACGCGACGTGGCAGCTCGTCTCCGCGTCTGCGACGTCCCTTAAACTGACGCAGACCGGCACGGACACGGGCGCGACGGTCACCAAGCACTTCTCGCTGATCCCGGGACATCACGCGATCTACGGCGAACACCTCATCGAGAACCTCGAAGGCCGCTGGAACTACGGCAACCACCCCGTGCTCGACCTCTCGCAGGTGCCCGCCGGGATGGCCCGCATCGCCACGAGCGCCTTCCGCTTCGGCTCCGTCTACGCCGGCGAATTCTCCAACCCCGCCGCCGGCGAGACCGGGGTGCTCAAGCCCTCCGGTGAATTCTCCTCGCTGAAGTCCGTCCCGATGAAGGACGGCTCGCACACCGACCTCACCCGCTACCCCGCCCGTGCCGGCAGCGATGACCTGATCATGCTCGTCAACGAACCCGCGACCGAAGCGCAGCCGTTCGCCTGGACCGCCGTGACCTTCCCCGGCTTCGTCTGGTTCTCGCTCAAGAACGTCGCCGATTTCCCGTCGACCCTCTTCTGGCTCTCCAACGGCGGCCGCCCGGGGCACCCCTGGGAGAAGCGCCACCTCGGACGCCTCGGCCTGGAAGAAGTCTGCTCCCACTTCTGCGACGGCGTCGACGTGGCCCGCGAAGATCGCCTCGCCGCCAAGGGCATCCCGACCAGCCGCTTGTTCCGCAAGGACCAGCGCGTTCGCCTCCCCCTGATCCAGGCCGCCGCCGCGGTGTCGGCCGATTTCGGCCAAGTCCAGAGCATCGTCCCGGCCGGCCCCGACGCGGTCCGCATCACGGGTGAAAACGGCCGGTCCGTCACCTGCCCCATTAATTGGCAGTTTTTGAAGTCGTAAGTCGGCTTACTCAATTCTTGTCCCTGTCCTTGGAGTCGCCTAAATCCGACCTCCCCCGACCCTCCTTTCCCCCTACCATGTCCTCCCCCAAGATTGTCCAAGATCTCTCCACCAAGAAGAGCGGCGTCGCCTCTCTCGTGGAGAAGGAACTCGCCAAGACCGGCGGCCTGCTCCGCCTGGCTCCGTGCTGGGTCCCGCGCTCCTTCCTCCAGCCCGGTAAGCGCCTCAAGCTTCACCCGGATGACCTCTACGCCTTCGGCCTGAGCCGCGGCGGCATCGACGAACGCTGGTTCGCTTCCACCACCGAAGCCGCCAACGACAACCGCACCCCCGACGAAGGCCTGTCCTACGTCGTCATCGGCGACACCCGCTTCACGCTCAAGCAGGCCGTCAAGGAATGCGGCGCCGAGCTCATCGGCTCCAAGATCTGGAACAAGTACAAGAAGTGGCCGGTGTACTCCAAGTTCTTCGACAACATGGGTCCGATCCCGCACCACATGCACCAGAACGCCAAGCAGGCCAAGCTGCTCGGCCTCGAAGGCAAGCCGGAGTCCTACTACTTCCCGCCCCAGCACAACAACGTCGGCAACAATTTCCCCTACACCTTCATGGGCTTCGAGCCCGGCACGACGAAGGCCCAGGTCCGCGAGTGCATCGCCAACTGGCACAAGGGTGACAACAAGATCCTCGCCCTCTCCAAGGCCTACAAGCTCGAGCCCGGCACCGGCTGGCTCATCGACCCTTGCATCCTCCACGCTCCCGGCTCGCTCTGCACCTATGAGCCGCAGTGGGGTTCCGACGTGTTCGGCATGTACCAGAACCTCGTCGAAGGCCGCGAAG